>NZ_JADDOJ010000004.1 GCF_015159745.1 Ramlibacter aquaticus
CACGCATTCGCTTCTTGGCCGCCTCGCTCAATCGCTTTTGCACCATACCCATATTCTCCAGGAACAAGCCTGAAGACATAACGCAAGAGCGACACAACGGTTGTCATGTGTTTAGAGAAGATCAATAAGCCATCTGTGCATGGCGCGCCTGCGCGCCATGCCGGAAGTTCTCGGCAGGCGGGCTCCAGGGCCCGCGTTTGTGCTTTGAAGTCAGGGACAAGATGAAGCGCTCCGCATGGCAAGCCGGATTCACCTTGGTGGAACTGGTGATCGTGTTGGTCCTGGTGGGGATCCTCAGTGCCTACATCATCGCGCTCAACACCAATTCGTCCGCCCTTACCGCCCGGTCCCAGGCGGACAAGCTCGCCTCCGACATCCGCCACGCTCAATCGCTGGCCATGACCTGGAGCCAGCCGCTGCAGTTCAATATCAGCGCGACCGGCTACAGCATCCGCTGCACGAGTACCACGGCGGGCTCGCCCTGCAACAACACGCCTTCGACGGGCGGCACGGTCACCGACCCGGCCACGAACGCGGCCTTCCAGAACACCCTGGGCAGCGGCGTCAGCTTCGCTGCCCGCCCCACTGCATTCACGATCAACACCACCGGCATCCCGACCGTCACAGGCAACAGCTTCCAGCTCAGCGGCGGCGGGACGAGCTTCACTGTGACGGTGGCCACGGGCACCGGAAACATCACGGTGACATCGCCATGAGCACCCTCACTCCACCGCGCCAGCGCGGCTTCACGCTGATCGAGATGATCGCCGTGGTGGTGCTGCTCGGCATCGCCGCCGCGACCATCATCTCGATGCAAGGCAACATCCTCAATCCCCAGCGCAGCGTCGACCTGACCACGGCGCAGGTGTATTCGCGCCTGCAGCAGGCCTGCGCAGAGCAGGTGCTGCTGGTCGAGCGGCAGGATGGCATCGACCAGGTGACGAACGTGTCCGTTACCAACGGCGGCTCGGGCCGATTTGGCACGAACAATTGCGACGCGCTCGTGGCCTACGGGTCGAATCCCATTCCCTCGGTGACGGTGAACGACAACTACACCGGGAGCGCGTGCCCCACAGGCGTCACCTGCAAGCTGGTGACCGTGCAGGAGGGCAGCCTGCCCCCCCTGGTTTTCATGCTGGCCGACTACTGAGGCCGCCATGCGCCAACGCTTCAACTCCAGGCCGACCTCGCAGGGTTTCACCCTCATCGAGCTCGTCATCACTCTGATCCTGCTGGGGATTCTCGCGGTGTTGAGCTCGTCCATCTTCTATGACAACGTCCAGACCAGCGTGGTGCGCAACAAGGCCCAGGGCACGGCCGACCAGGGTCGTTATGTGATGGAACGCATCGCCCGCGAACTGCGTGAGATCAAGTACGACACCACGGCCGGCGCCTACTCCATCACAAGTTCACTGAGCGGCACCCAGACCAGCCTGATCTTCACTCGCAGCGTGCCCAATGCGGCGAACACGGCCTTCACAGATACGCCCATCGCGCTTTGCTACAACTCGGCGACGAAAACTCTCAGTCTGAACTACAACGCAACCGCCTGCCCGACCACGACCCCCACGGCGGTTCTCACTACCCAAGCCGCCGGCTTCAGCCTGGTCTTCGCGGACGGCAACAACAATCTGAGCACCGGGACGATCGCGATCACCACGGCCACTGTGCGCGGCATTGAGGTGACGCTGCAGATGCTGGACAGCGGCGGCACCCTGCCCAGCGGGCAGGCGATCAACCAGACCATGCGTGTTTCGCTGAGGAACCTATGAACACCCGCATGCATCGCCAGCAGCGCGGCATCGCCACCTTGATCGTGGTGCTGCTGCTGATCACCGGCGTGCTGTTCGTGCTTTCGCAGAGCAGCAGCATCCTGCAACAGCGCAGCGACAACACGTCGCAGGACCTGGACAGCCAGGCTGCCGTCATGATCGCCGAAAGCGGCCTCGAACGGGCACAAGCCATCGTCACCCAGGCCCAGCTCCAGGGCACCATGAGTGACGCCACCTGCGGCAGTTCGGGAGTGACCGCGGGCGCGCCCTTCACCATTGGCTCCGGCACGCTGAGCTACGGCACTTCGGTGGCCCTGCCCACCGGCTGTACAGCCAGCCAGTGCACCAGCTGCCAGGTGCAGGCGACAGGCACCGTGGGCAGCGCCAAGCGCACGCTGAACGCGACGTACACGCTGGGCACCGCGTTCGGCGTTGCGGGGCGTGGCACCACCGTGACCATGGTTCTGTCGAACACCTTCAACGCGCCCACGGTCGCCCTCTTCGAACTGGGATGGCGTCGCCAGGGCGCGGGCGGAAATTCGGCAGGCACGAGCACGACGCCCGTGCTGCAGTCTGGCGAAACTTCCACACTGATGTGGAATCTGGAGTCCAGCCAGGGCAACCGCAGCGCTGGTGCGATCGGCACGGGCGTGACCATCGCCGCCAACACGTTCAGCCCGGTCGTCAAGCAGACCCTGAACGCCTCGCGCGACTACGTGGAAGTGGGCGGGCTCTATCCCGCGAAGGCGAACGATGGCAACCCCACCGCCATCTCTACGACGATCGCGGGGACCATCGGGCAGTCCACCATCACGGTCGGATCCAGCAGCAGCCTCGGCGTCGGCATGACTGTGGCTGGCACCGGCATAGGTGCAGGCGCGCGCATCAGCGCCATCAGCGGCACCACGGTGACTCTGTCCGTGGTCAACACTGCCGGGGTCACAGGCAATGGCTCGTTCAAGTATGACTACCCGCTCATCCTGGGCTCGTACTACGGCAACAGCAACCAGAACCCGCAGACTGCCTTCTCGACCAACAGCGCGACGGCGGGCAGCGTCCTGAATGGCAGCGACCCGGCCGACACCACAGCTTGCGAGTACGGCTCGTCGACCACGCCGGTGGTACCCAACCCCGGTGCCCAGGGGGGCACCTATCAGAAGTGCCGCACCTGGTGCCTAGATCGCACCTCCACGGCGACCAAGGGCGATCCGGGCAAGGCAGACACACTGGTTTTCGGCATTTCGCCGCGGAGCGGCTCAGTGGCGGACGTCATCAATTCGGTCAGCTTCAACACCGCCGCATCCGGTGGCACGTACAACTTCCCGGCGCAAAACCTGGCCCTGAACAAGCTGGTGCACTTCCCGAACACGGACGGCTCCACGAGCACCGCGTCCGGCGCCGTGTATTCGGAAGAGTGGTACTACCACAACCTGCCCTACACCTCGTCGGGCGCCAGCGGCTTCGGCGCCTCGGCTTACAGGGCCGTGGTGCTGGGGTCGGCGGGCACTGCCACGCTGACGCTCTCCACGGGAATCACCCCCGGCGGCGCTTCATTGAGCGCGACATCCGTCAGCGGCCCGATTTGCGTCGGCGACACGATCAACCTGGTGGCAGGCAGCAACAACAACAAGGTGTCCGGTAGGACGATCCTGAGCACGCCCGGCGGCGCTCAGTGCAGTTCGTCGGGTGGGACATACAACCTGGACCCGGCGAACCCGATTGGCAACGGCAGCAATGGTACGGTTAGCGGCAACGTACTTACCTTCACTTCCAAGACATTCTTCCCGACATCGTCGCTCAATACGAACCCGCTGCCGACAGGCGCAACCGTGAGTACCACCACGACCTCGGGCGGTACGGCGACGTTTGTCAACGGCGCGACGACTTACACATACTACCCACTGACTGCACCGATCGCCGGCACGAACATCCTGGCGTATGCAGGCCAGACGTCCGAAACGGCGACCGTCGATGGCGCAAGCCAAACTGTGTACCGGATCTACGTTCCCCCTGGCACGCCACTGCCACAGGTGCCGTACAGCTACACGGACACCACGACCACCCCCTCGACCACCAGGTACATCGACACCATTCTGCAGGTCTACAAGACGGTTCTTACCGGTGGGGTGGTCGTGCCCCTCCAGGCTGGCGCGAAGGTGGCGACGGTCGATCCCACCACCAACAGTTTTACGGTCGTGAACAACAACAGTTCGGGAACTCCGGTCCCGCCGGGGTTCGTGGGCGTGCAACTGTGCGGTGGCATCTGTGCCCTGTTCAGCGACCCAGGCAACTTGAATGGCGCGGCGGTGACGACCGGCTTCACGGTCAACAAATCCACCAACACCGCCCAGTGGGCCAGTGGCTTCATGTGCCTGAGCGGCGTGTACGGCCCCAACATCGTGCCGATCCAGAGCTCGGTCATCAAGGACAGGCGCTGGTGGGAATCGGTCCAGTGACAGCAACGACGACGTAGACCGCGAAGCGAACGAAAGGAAAAACCATGTGCCCGCAAGATTTCGAGATGACCCGTTCGTTCATGGTGGAACAGGCGCCTCCGCCGCCGGTCGACTTCACCCTGCCTGAACCCGAGCCTTCAGACGCTGCCGCGGCACAGGCCGCGGCCGCCAAGCTGAATGCGCCCTTCATCGACCTGCGCCGGCATGACTTCCTGCCGCAGACCGTGAAGCTGCTGAGCGAAGCCCAGGCCCGGCGCTTCAAGGCCCTGGTGCTGGAGGACAAGGGCGACACCTTCCTGGTCGGCTTCGTGGACCCCTGGGACCTGCGCGCCCAGGACGAGATCGCCAACATCCTCAGGAAACCTGTGGATGTGGCCGTCATCACGCCCAGCCACCTGACCGACACGATCGAGCGCGTCTACCGCAAGACCGAACAGATCGGCCAGTTCGCACGCGAGGTGGGCGAGGACGTGATCGTCGAGGACAACGCCATCGACCTGATGGCCCTGAGTGGCACGCTGGACGAGGCGGACGCCCCCATCGTCAAGCTGCTGCAGTCCATCTTCGACGATGCGGCCCGGGTGAATGCTTCGGACATCCACTTCGAGCCGCAGGAAAAGAGCATGCGGGTGCGCTTCCGCATCGACGGCCTGCTGCACGTCCAGCTGGATGCCGACAAGCGCATCGCGCCCACCCTCGTGGTGCGCCTGAAGCTGATGGCCGGCCTGGACATCGCCGAGCGCCGCCTGCCGCAGGACGGCCGCTTCAACGTGAAGTCCGGCGACTCGCGCTTCGACATCCGCATGTCCAGCATGCCCACGCAGTTCGGTGAATCGGTGGTGCTTCGCCTGCTGCGCCAGGACTCGCAGCGCTTGAAACTCACCCAGATCATGACGCGCCGCGCCCGCCTCGTTTTCGAGAAGGCGCTGTCCGCACCGCACGGCATGATCCTGGTCACCGGTCCCACCGGCTCCGGCAAGACGACCACCCTGTACGCGGCCATCGACCAGCTGAACACGCCCGACGTCAAGATCCTCACCTGCGAGGACCCGGTGGAATACCGGCTGGGCGGCGTGAACCAGGTGCAGATCAACGAAAAGATCGAGCTCACCTTCGCGAGAGTGCTGCGCTCCTTCCTGCGCCAGGACCCGGACATCCTGCTCGTCGGCGAAATCCGTGACCAGGAAACGGCCGATATCGCGGCACGCGCCGCCATGACGGGCCACCTGGTGCTCTCCACCCTGCACACCAACGATGCGGTGTCCACGCCGCTGCGCCTGATCGACATGGGCGTGCCGGGCTACCTGATCGCCTCCAGCCTGCTGGCCGTCGTGTCGCAGCGGCTGCTGCGACTGAACTGCCCCAACTGCGCGGCCAACGACGAGCCCACGGCCGACCACCTGGAGTGGTTCCGCCAGCATGTGAGCGAGGAAGAGATCAACCTCGCCAAGTTCCGCAAGGGCAAGGGTTGCGTGCGCTGCAACGGCAGCGGCTACCTGGGCCGTCGTGGCGTCTTCGAGATCATCGAGATGACGCCCGAACTCGCCGTGTCGCTGCAACACAGCGACCCGAGCGAGTTCGAGCGCCAGGCGCGCATCCAGATCGGCCAGTACACCATGGAGCGCAATGCGGTCGAACTGGTGCTGACAGGTGAAACCACCATCGACGAAGCCATCAAGATCGCCGCCGGCGGCGAGATGTAAGCGGTACCGGGGCAAGGAGCGCATCAATGGACGTCTACGAGTACATCGGCCGGAACAAGCGCGGCGAAGCCATGCGCGGTTCCATGGAGGCCCTGAGCCCCCAGGCGGTGGCAGCCTGGCTGGCGGGATCCGAAATCTCGCCGGTCTCGATCCGCCTTCAGTCCACCCAGGCGGCGAAAACGCCGGAGTGGCTCGTCCGCCTCAAGGGCAGCGACAAGGTCCACGACAAGGACCTGCTGCTCTTCACGCGGCAGATGGCCAACATGGTGAAAGCCGGCCTGCAGGTGATCGAGGCCATCGAGGGCATACAGCGCTCCACGTCCAGCCTCGCGCTGAGCAAGGTGCTGGGCGCGATCCGCGAGGACCTGGACCGCGGCGCCGTGCTGAGCACCGCCTTCGGCCGCCACCCCGACGTCTTTACGGACTACTACGTGAACATGGTCAAGGTGGGCGAAGGCACGGGTGAGTTGGAGGATGCTTTCCACAACCTGTACAAGCAGCTGGATTTCGACCGCCAGATGCGGCTGCGCATGAAGACCGCGATGCGTTATCCCACCTTCGTGGTGATCGCACTTTTCATCGCGATTTCGGTGGTGACACTGTTCGTCATCCCGAAGTTCTCGACGACCTACGCCAACATGCATGTGGAGCTCCCGCTGCTGACCCGCTTGTTGGTGGCCACCTCGAACTTTGCGGTGAGCTACTGGTGGCTGATCCTGTTCGGCGCGGGCGTCGTCTATTACATCGTGCAGATGGTCCTGCGCAGCGCCGACGGCCGTTACAGCTGGGACAAGTGGAAGCTGCGCCTGCCCGTGGTGGGTGAGGTGCTGACCAAGGCGACCATCGCGCGCTTCTCGCGCAGCTTCGCTACCGCGCTGAAGGCCGACGTGCCCATCGTGATGGCCTTCCAGCTGGTGGCTAAGGTGGTGGACAACACATTCTTCGAGGACCGGATCCTGGCCATGCGCCGGGGCGTCGAACGCGGCGAGGTGATGAGCCGCGTCATGCGCACCTCGGGCATCTTCTCGCCCCTGGAACTGCAGTTGATCCAGGTCGGCGAACGCACGGGCGAGGTGGACCGGGCCGTGGAGGACATCGCCGAGATGTACACCGAGGAAGTGGAGTACGCGGTGGACCGCCTCAGCCAGTCGATCGAACCCATCCTGCTGGTGCTCATGGGCGTGCTGGTCCTGATCCTCATCCTGGGCATCTTCCTGCCGCTGTGGGACCTGGGCGCGGCATCGCTGCACCGAGGGCAATGAACGCGCTGACACGAGGAACCGAGTCGATGACCTTGAAGCACCGAAAGCAGCAGGCAGGGTTCACGCTGGTCGAGATGATCATCGTGATGGTCTTGATCGGGATCCTGTCGGTTGTCGCGCTGCCCAGGTACCTCGACTATTCAGCGACCGCCAAGCAGAAGGCCCTCCAGACGGCCGCCAATGCGATCTCGGCGGCTGCCACGGCCAACTACACGCGCAAGCGGACCGGGCTGAATGGCGTGGCGGTGACGTCCTGCGCGGCTGCGGCAGGGCTTGCCAGCATCGAATCCGGCATGGCTGTGAGCGCGGTCTCGGCCAGCCTGAGTTCGGGGGTGATCGGGCAATGCAGCATCAATTACACCGGCAGCTCCGCCCTTTCCAGTCCGGTCGTCTTTTCGGTGATCGGCGCATGACCCGTACACACACCCAGCGGGGCTTCACGCTGGTCGAATCCATCATCGTGATGACGGCCATCGGCATCCTGGCGGCGGTGGCGATTCCCAAGTACATCGACGCGAAGTCGCAGGCCAAGCTTGCGGCGCTCAAGGGCGCGGCAGATGCCATTTCCGCCGCGGCCGCTCAGAACTACGCCTTGAGGCAATCGGGAGCGTCATCCTACACGACGGTCAACACCTGCAGTGCGGCGGCGGCACTGGCCGGTGTGCCCAGCAACATGGTCGTCACGGGAACGAGCAGCGTACCCACGGCTGGTGTATTGGGCAGCTGCGTGATCAATTACAGATCACCTGACGCCTTGGCCACGGGCTATACCTTCAAAGTGATGGGTGCCTGAAGGACTCTGGCAGGCTGGTGCTATGCCGGGATGACACAAGCATGGCCGGTCAGGAATCCGCGGGGCTGACATTTAAACGGCTCGGGCTCCTCACTCCGGCCCCATCGCCTGCATTTCCAGCAGCAGCGATTCCGCATCCTCATCCGCAGGGTAGAACAGCTCCACGCTCAGTTCGGCCAGCGTGATGTCGCCCGGCATGCCGAAGCTGGTGAGCGTCGTGAACAGCGAAAGCCGCCCCTGCGGCAGCCGCAGCACGCAAGGCAGAAGCAATGGCGGTGGCTCACCCGAAGGGTCGGTGCGTCCTGCACGCGCCCATGCAGCCACCCCAGGATAGGCAAGCACCTCCTGCTCCAGGGCCGAGAGAGACGGGTCACCCGAGGCGACCACATGCCGCCTCAGCGTCTGCAGCAGGTAGCCAGCCCAATCGCCGAAGTTCTCGGTCAGTGGCGCCAGACCTTCGGGGTGCAGGCTGGCGCGGAAGACGTTGAGCTTCGGCTCACGCAGGTGTGCGGGTAACGGCGCGACCAGGGCCAGCGCGCTGCGGTTGGCCAGCACCACATTCCACATCCGGTCGAGTACCAGGCCTGGGTACGGCTCGTGCGCCTTGAGCAACCGGTCCAGCGCGCTTCGCACGGGCTGCAGCCCTGCTTCGTCCAGCGTGCGTGCGCTGTAGCGCGGTGCGTAGCCAGCCGCCAGCAGCCACTGGTTGCGCTCACGCAGGGGAATCTCCAGCGCATCCGCGAGGGCGTCCAGCATGGCCGGGCTGGGCCGGGCACGGCCGGTCTCGATGAAGCTCAGGTGGCGGGTGGACACGCCCACGTCCAAGGCCAGGTCCATCTGGCTGCGCCGGCGCCGGGTGCGCCAGTCACGCAGGTGCTCGCCGACCTTGCGCGGGTGGGTGACCAAGAGACTTTGTGCAGCTTGTGGCATGGGATGGTCGGTTGGATCGGTGTTGCACTTGCTGGGACCACGCGTCCCGCACCGCCGACATCATGCCGCGCGCGACGGGCGGAGCAAGGAGCCCGGCTGTCATGCTCCCTCGAGCCGGGTTAGGCCGCCATTACCTGCGAGGTCATCGCCAAGACGCAGGCCATCGGCAACACTGCCGCATCGCTCCAGAAAGGGATGCACCATGAACTCGTCCGCCCTCCTCCCCCTCGCTGTGGCCCTGTTGATCGGCGTGCCCGCCTTGGGATCCTGCATCGGTATCGGCCTGGCCTCGATGAAAATGCTGGAAGCCAGCGCGCGCCAGCCCGAGCTGATGGGCGAACTGCAGACCCGATTCTTCCTTGCCGTTGGCGTCACCGATGGCGCCTTCATCATCGCAACCGGCATCGGGCTGTGGTTCGCAACCGCGAACCCATTCCAGTAAGGCCCTGGTCCATGCCGCAACGGGCGCCTGACCCGCTCGTGCCCAGCTGCATCAGACTGAGCAGCCAGGCCAACACATGCGCACGCACAAAGCAAAAAACCCTGCTACGGATTCCATAGCAGGGTTTCAGGCAGCCACGAGGGCAGATCTGGTGGGACGTGCGTGACTCGAACACGCGACCAACGGATTAAAAGTCCGCTGCTCTACCAACTGAGCTAACGTCCCATGCAGCAAAGCCTTCGATTATAGCCTCAACTTTGCGGCTTTTTTCGCAAGCTCATCAAGAACCCAGCCGGCCGCGCACTGGCCGAAGGTGGCGGTGACGCTGACGACCGAGCCGTAGCCGTGGCAGTTCAGGCTGCCATCGCCCTCGATGGCACAGGACGCGTCCGGCGGGGCCACGGGTTCGCGGCTGAAGACACAGGTGACGCCGATGCGCTTGCCCTCGCGCCGGGCACCGTGGAACTTGCGCAGCCGGTAGCGCAGCTGGGCGAGCAGCGGGTCGTGGGTGACCTCCGACAGGTCCGCCACGTCGACCCGGTGCGCCAGCCGCTTGCCCCCGGCCGCCCCGACCGAGATGAACAGCACCCCGGCACGCATCGCCCAGGCCGCCATCGCCACCTTGGCCTTGACGTCGTCGCAGCAATCGATGACGGCGCTCACGCCCGGCGGCAGCAAGGCCGGCCAGTTCTCGGGATCCACGAATTCATCGACCGCATGGACCACGCAACCCGGGTTGATGCGCGCGATGCGCTCGGCCATGGCCTGCACCTTGGCCTGGCCCACCGTGGTGTCCAGCGCGTGGATCTGCCGGTTGATGTTCGATTCGGCCACGTGGTCCAGGTCCACCAGCGTGAGCTCGCCCACGGCGCTGCGGGCCAGCGCCTCCGCCGCCCAGGACCCCACGCCGCCCACGCCCACCACGGCCACGTGCGCCGCGCGCAACCCGGCCGCGCCGGCCAGGCCATAGAGGCGCTCCAGCCCGCCGAAGCGGCGCTGGAGGTCCAGGGTTTCATCGAGATGGGTCACGGGCGGGTCCTTGGCGCCCGATTCTAGGAGGCTGCGCGGGCGCAGCCGCCGCAGCCTCCCAGCGCCGCGTCAGCGCAGCTTGGCCAGGCGCTCGCGCGCGGCGCCTGCCGCTTCCGACTGCGGGTAGGTGCGCATCAGCTCGTCGAGGGTGCGCCGGGCGCCGGTGTTGTCCTTGAGCTCGATCTGGCAGTTGGCAATGGACAGCAGCGCCTCGGGGGCACGCGGGTTGTCCGCGGCGCTGGACAGCAGCGTGCGGAAGTTGCCGATCGCGCCCTTGTAGTCGCGGTTGGCGTACTGCGCATTGCCCAGCCAGAACAGCGCCGTCGGGCGGAAGCCGCTTTGCGGGTACCGCTGCAGGAACTGGGTGAACGCCGCCTGTGCCGAGGGGAAGTCGCCCTTGCGGAAGATGGCGAGCGCGGCCTCGTAGTCGGCGGATTCCCGCGGATCGGCCGTGAACTCGCGCCCGTCCACAGTGACCTTGGCCGGCTCGACCTTGCGCAGGCGGTCGTCCACGCCCTGCACGATGTCCTTCTGGCGGCGCTGCAGGTCGGCGATGTCGCGCTGCAGCTGCTCGTTCTGCCCGGTCAGTCGGGCGACGTCGCCGCGCAGGGCCTCGATCTGGGACTGCAGGTCCAGCAGGCTGCGGCGCAGCTGTTCGGTGTCCTGCGACTGGCGGTCCGAGGTCTGGCGCTGCGCATCGGCACGTTGGCGCAGCTCCAGGATGGCGCGCCGCGCCTCGTCGTCCTCGAACAGGGCAGCATGCGCGGGGCCTGCCAGCAGGCCGGCCGCCAGGGCGCTGGCCGCCGCCACGGCGCGCCACGGGAAGCGGGAGGTGAAGGTGAAGCTCGCCATCGTCATCAGCGGTACACGATCTCGGCGCGGCGGTTCTGTGCCCAGGAGGCTTCGTCACTGCCGGTGGCGACAGGCTTCTCCTTGCCGAAGCTCACGGCCTCCATCTGGATGTCCTGCACGCCCAGCAGCGCGAGCGCCTTGCGTACGGCCTCGGCGCGGCGCTGGCCCAGGGCCAGGTTGTATTCGCGCCCGCCACGCTCGTCGGTGTGGCCCTCGATGGCGATGCGCCGGCCCGGGTTCGCCTTGAGGAAGCGGGCGTGCGCCTCGATCAGGCCCTGGTACTCGGGCTTGATCACGTTGCTGTCGTAGTCGAAGTAGACCAGTCGGGCCACGTTGACCGGGCCTTGGCTGGTGGCGCCGGACGCATCGCTGACCACGGGCGCCACCTGGCTCTGCCCGCCCCCACCGGCCGTGCCGGGCTGCTGGCCCACGGCCTGCGGGGTCTTGCTGTCCACCGGCACATTGTCGAGCGGAACGCTCGAGCAGCCGACCAAGGCCAGTGCGAACGCGCCGGCCACGAAATAACGCTGGAACATCCAATCTCTCCTTGCCAAGTTCTTCATTTCTGGAACGGGCCCCAGTCGGGCTCGCGGATGTCACCGCCCTGCCCGGCCAGCCGGGCCTTGATCTTGCCGTCCAGGGTGGTCGTCATCAGCGACTCCCGGCCATTCTGCCGCGTCGCGTAGACGATCAGGCGGCCGTTGGGCGCGAAGCTGGGGCTCTCGTCGGCGACCGTGTCGGTGATCGAGCTGACGTTGCCGGTGGCCATCTCCATCACCTGCAGCTTGAACTGGCCGCTGATGCGCGAGATGTAGGCCAGCCAGCGCCCGTCCGGGCTGATGCTGGGCGAGATGTTGTAGCTGCCCGTGAAGGTGACGCGCTCCGGGTTGCCGCCGCCCGCCGGCATGCGGTAGATCTGCGGCGCGCCGCCCCGGTCGCTCACGAAGTAGATGCTGCGCCCGTCGGCCGAGTAGACGGGTTCGGTGTCGATCCCGCTGGACTGCGTGAGGCGGCGCGGCTCACCGCCATTGGCGTCGATGGTGTAGAGCTGCGAGCCGCCGTCGCGGCTCAGCGTCACGGCCAGGGTGCGGCCGTCCGGCGACCAGGCCGGGGCACTGTTGGACCCCTTGAAGTTGGCGATCAGCCGCCGCTTGCCCGTCGCCACTTCGTGCACGTAGACCACGGGCTTGCGCGACTCGAAGGACACGTAGGCCAGGCGGCTTCCATCGGCCGACCAGGCCGGCGAGATGATGGGCTCGGTGCTGGCCAGCGCGGACTGCGCGTTCTCGCCGTCGGCGTCGGCCACCCACAGGTTGTAGCGGTTGCCGGCCTTGGTGACGTAGGCGATGCGGGTCGAGAAGACACCGCGCTCGCCGGTCAGCTTCTCGTAGATGAAGTCGGCGATGCGGTGCGCCGCCAGCCGCAGGTCGCCCACGGTGACGGCGTAGCTCTGGCCGCCCAGGTCCTGGCCGCGCACCACGTCCCAGAGGCGGAAGCGCACGTCCCAGCGGCCGTCGGCCAGGCGGGTCGCGCTGCCCACGGAGAGCGAGTCGGCGCCGCGCTGGCGCCAGGGGGTGAGGTCGGGCCGGCTGGATTCGTCCAGCGCGGCACCCGCCGCGTCGACGGCACGGAACTGGCCACTGCGCTCCAGGTCGGCCTGGATGATGGCGGAAATCTTTTGCGGCGCCTGCGCCTCGCCCCGGAAGGGCGCGATCGCGAACGGCAGTTGGGTCAGGCCCACGCCGCTCACCTCGACACGGAACTGCGCCAGCGCAGGCACGCAGGTCGCAAGCAGGAGGCCGGCGCTGAATGCGCGGCGCGCGAGAGAGATTTCTGCCATCAGCAGTCGTGTCCTTTCATTGGAAAAAGGGCGCACTCGCCATCATGGTGGACAATGCCAACCGATGAGCACCGCCCGCCTGTCCGTGATCATTGCCGCGAAAAACGAGGCGCACCAGATTTCTGATTGCATTCGCAGCGTTTCGTTCGCTGATGAAGTGATCGTACTAGATTCGTCCAGCGTCGATGGCACCGAGCGCGTGGCTCGCGAGGCCGGCGCGCAGGTCCACGTCACCGACTGGCCCGGCTACGGCCCGCAACAGTTGCGGGGCATCCGGCTGGCCACGGGTGACTGGGTACTTTCCCTGGACGCCGACGAGCGCGTCTCCCCCGCCCTCAAGGATGAGATCCTGCAGGCCATCCGTGAACCGCGAGCCGAGGGCTACCGGCTGCCCCGCCATTCCAGCTTCTGCGGCCAGTTCATCGACCATTCAGGCTGGCGGCCCGACTACACGCTGCGCCTGGTGCGGCGGGATCTTGCCGGCTTCACCGACCATTTCCTGCACGCCCACATGACGGTGGACGGCCGCAAGGCCGACCTGAGGCAGCCCATCATCCACTACAGCTACCGCGACCTGGACGACGTGCTGGACAAGCTCAACCGTTATTCGCGCGGAGCGGCGATCGACCTGCAGCGCAAGGGGCGCCGGTCATCGCTTTCGCGCGCCCTGGCCAGCGGCTTCTTCGCCTTCGTGCGCACCTATGTGCTGCGGCAGGGGTTCCGCGACGGCCGCATGGGCTTCGTGCTGGCGCTCTACAACGCGCAGACCACCTACTACAAGTACCTGCGGCTGTGGATGATGGACCGTGAGACCGCCAAGGCCCCGGTCAATCCCAGATGATCTTGCCGCCCTGCGTGTAGCCGCGCATCGTCATGCCGTAACGGGCGAGCTCTTCTTCGCGCCAGGTCTGCAGCTGGCGGTTGCGCGCCGCCTTGTCGAGCTTGCGGCGCAGCCAGGACTTGCGCAGCAGCTTGTAGTTGTAGCGGTAGCCCAGGCCGGCCTTCTGCCGCAGGCCACGCTCCTGCTTCATGGCGGTCTGTGTGATCGAGCCGAAGTGATGCAGCCAGGAGGCGCCGGTGGTGCCGCCCTGGATGCCGCCCTTGTCCATCTCGTGGAAGAACAGCGTGTCTTCGTAGCCGAGCAGCTTGGGCACGGGCTGGAAGTAGCCGATGTCCATCCACACCGAGCGGTGCACCGCCAGGCACACCGCGTGGCACCAGCCCACCCGCATGGCCTCGTGCATCTTTGCGCCGGCCTGCGCCGCGAAGGTGTCGAAGTCATAGTCGCACAGGCCTTCGACCAGGGAAGGCGAGATGACGCGCAGCCCGGCCTTCTTCGCCGCGCCGATGAGGTCCTCGATCCAGTGGGCGCTGACCAGCACGTCGTTGTTCATGATGATGGTCCACTCGGCCTGCAGCGCGAGTGCACCCTGGTTCCAGGCCACGCCGCAGCCCAGGTTGTCCTGGTTGTAGATGCGGCCACCCAGCGGCAGCGTCGCCAGGTACTCGCGCGTGGCGTCCTTGGAGCCGTTGTCCACCACCACCAGTCGGTCCAGGGGTGTTCCGTGGCGCACCATGCTCTCGATGCACTGGCGCGTGTAGTCGAGCTGGCCGTAGCAGGCGAAAGTGAGGGCGTAGTCAGTCTTGTCCATGGCGGGAATCCGGCTGCGCGAGCGTGGCGCCGCACAGCAGCGCCGTCATCAGCGCAAAAAGGCTGGCGGTGTATTTCAGGTCGACGACCTCGGTCGACAGGCTGCTGACAGCCAGGCAGATGGCGAAGCACAGGCCCAGGGCGGCGGCACGCCGTCGCTGGGGATGGACGGACTCCAGGTGCCGCGCGCACACCGCGCCGGGCACCAGCAGCAGCAGAAGCGCCGCCAGTCCCCCAGACAGGCCGTGACGCACTGCGTCGCTCACCACCTGGTTGTGAAAGGCCGAGTGGAAGGACGCGCGCACGGCCTCGGGCGTGGCATAGGGGAAGTCCGTCTCCGGCGCCGGGGGGCGGTGCGCCGTGTCACCCACGCCGGCCAGGGGATGGCGTGCCACCAGGTCGCCCGCGATGCGCACGAAGGTGATGCGGTAGCCCAGGGAGGTTTCGGGTTGCGGCTTGTCGAAGGAATAGGTGTGCAGGTCCGCGATGGCTTCCTGCACCCTCTCCTGCACCCGGTGCACCGTGAAGTAGGCGCTGCTCGCCAGCAGCGCCACGGCGGCCAGCGTCACCAGCGGCACGGTGGCCGGGCCCAGCCGCCATCGGGCCGGGAGGTTCAGGTGCAGCCAGCAGGCCAGCACCAAGGGGATGGCCAACCAGCCCGACCGCGACCCGGAGAGCACGGACAGCGCGAGGCCCAGGCCCAGCGTCACCAGTCCCGCCAGGCCCTGGGCGAGCGAGCTTCGCCGGCCCGCCCGGGTGCTCAGGCCCATCAGCCCCATCAGCCCGAACGTCAGGGACAGGTACCCGAACACCAGCGGGTCGACAAACGCAGTGGTCATGCGATCCTCGGGCCAGTGGGCTGGCTGGCCAAACCAGGCACGATGCGCCACGACGATAAAAAGCGATGCGGGCAACACCCAGCGCAGCCAGCGCCCTGCATCGAAGCCGGTGCGGGCGACGCACAGGAACACCGGGATGGCCAGCGCCAGGCGCAGCGGCGCGTCGAACTGGGGCAGGTAGCCATCGCGACGAAGCGCCGCGCTGAACAGGGTCGCCAGCAGCGGCGCAGCCAGCGCCAGCACGACGGCCTGGCGCTGGCTGCGCAAGGCCGTGTCGGGCGGCGGAAGATCGCCCGTCACCAGCAGGAGCGTGGCGCCCAGAAAGGCGAGGTACAACAGGGAGCTGGTCCAGCCCTGCACGGTCATCGCGAACAGGGGGACGGCGCACGCTACCAAGGGAACGGCGCGGACAAGCGTCCTGGCCCAGGGCTTCATCGGTTCTTTCAACAGGCAGGCGCTGCCCTGGGGGCCGCGCGGAATTGCCCGATAATAACTGTCCGCATGCAGCCTGCCTCTTCTTCGGCCCCTGACGCCACGGTGACTGCGCCCGCTTCCGCAGACCCCGCCATGGCCAGCCTGGCGCAGCGCCTCAAGCGCTTCCGTCCGTATATCGCCGACACCCGACGTTTCTGGGTGGTGGTGATCATCGCGACGGCCATCACCTCGGCCACCGAGCCGATGGTCCCCGCCCTGCTCAAACCCTTGCTGGACGATGGCATCCAGGCCCGGGCGTTGAACCTGTGGCTGGTTCCCGCCGCGCTGCTGCTGCTCTTCGCCGTCCGCGGCACGGCCGGGTTCATCGCCGACGTGGTGCTGGCCCGCATCGCCAACGACGGCATGCTCCGCATGCGCAAGGCTTTGTTCGCGCGAATGCTGGACGTGCGCCTCGACGTACTGCGCGGCGAATCCGCGAGCTCGCTGTCCAACAGCATCGTCCATGAGATGCAGAACGCCACCACCCAGTTGGTGAACGCCCTGACCGGCGCTCTCAAGGACGGGCTGGCGGCCATCGCCCTCCTCTGCTATGTGGTCTACATCGACTGGAAGCTGACGCTGATCGTGGGCTTCATGGGCCCCGCGGTGGCCTGGATCATGCGCACGGCCTCGCGTCGCCTGCATCGTCTGGCCAAGAGCAGCCAGACCGCCACCGTCGACCTGGCTTACGCGGTGGAAGAGAACATGGCTGCCAACCGCATGGTGCGCCTGCACGGTGCGCAGGAGCGGCAGGCCCGGCGCTTCGAAGCACTGAGCCTGACGCTGCGTCGGCTGGCCATGAAGTCGTCTGTCGCGCAGGCGGCCATCACGCCCCTGATGCACATGGTGGCGGCAGCCGCGCTGTCGACCATCATCTGCGTGGCGCTGTGGCAGTCCTCGGGCAAGCTGACGGTGGGAGGCTTCGCAGCCTTCGTGTCGGCCCTGCTGATGCTGATCGCGCCCGTCAAGCGCCTTTCCGAGGCCACCAGCCCCATCACCCGGTCCCTGGCCCTGCTGGAGCGTTCCTTCGACCTGATCGAAAAGACGCCTGCCGAGCGAGGCGGCGATTTCGACCCGGGGCGGGCACGAGGCGACATGGCGTTCGACGCGGTGCGCGTGGTCTATCCCGGCGCCACCGCGCCGGCACTGGACGGCCTGAGCCTGTCCATCCGCGCTGGCGAGACCGTGGCCCTGGTGGGCCCCTCCGGCTCGGGCAAGACCACCCTGGCCAACCTGCTGCCGCGCTTCGTGGACCTCGCGGCCGGCGAGGTCCGGCTGGACGGGCACCCGATCGGTGACTGGTCCCTGCCCGCCCTGCGGCGGCAGATCGCCCTGGTCAGCCAGGACGTGGTAATGTTCAACGACACGCTGGCGGCCAACGTGGCGCTGGGCGACGAGGTCGACCGCGCCCGCGTCATGCGCGCCCTGGAGGCCGCCAACCTGGCCGAGCTGGTGGCCAGCCTGCCTCAGGGCATGGACACCAGCGTGGGCCATAACGCCACTTCCCTGTCCGGCGGCCAGCGCCAGCGCCTGGCCATCGCCCGTGCCGTTTACAAGGATGCGCCGGTGCTGATCCTGGACGAGGCGACCTCGGCCCTGGACAACGAGTCCGAACGCCTGGTGCAGGACGCGCTGCGCAAGCTGATGGCCGGGCGCACGACGCTGATCATCGCCCACCGCCTGTCGACCATCGAGCATGCCGACCGGATCGCCGTGCTGGAGGGTGGCCGGCTGCTCGAGTGCGGGTCGCATGCCGAACTCCTGGAGCGCGGCGGCCTGTATTCGCGCCTGCACTCGTTGGGCGCGGCCGGCGCGCTGGTGTCTTGAGGCCGGGCCGCGTGAGGAGCATTCTCGTCGTGGTCACACGGCAGATCGGCGACGTGCTGCTCACCACCCCCCTCATCCGCGCCGCGCGCCAACGCTGGCCCGGGGCCGCCATCGACGTGCTGGGATTCCAGGGCACGCTCGGCATGCTGAAGGGCAACCCGGACGTGCGTCAATGCATCACTACCCCGCCACGCCTCGGCCTCGCCGGCGGGTGGGGGCTGGCCCGCGCGCTGTGGAACCGCTACGACCTCGCCTTGGTGGCCGACATCGGCGACCGGGCACACCTCATCGGCTGGGTCGCAGCCCGCGGCCGCGCCGGCATCCTGCCCGCGCGCAACGGCAGCAACTGGTGGAAGAAGGGGCTGCTGCAGCATGTTGTCATCGCGGCGGGTGACCTGGGCGAGACGCACGTCGTCCAGGAGAAGCTCGCCCTGCTCTCCCCCTGGATGGATGTGCGCGGGCTGCACCCGGAGGTGGTGCCTCCGCCGCCTGCTGCCTTGCCGGCCGCGCTGCAGGCGCGGCTTGCACCGGGGCATGTGGTGGTCCACGCGCCCTCCATGTGGCCCTACAAGCAGTGGCCGCCGGAGCACTTCGGGGCCCTCATCGCAGGGCTCGCCGCGGCAGGCCGCCAGGTGGTGCTCACCGGCGGGCCCTCCGAGGCCGATCGCAGGCTGGTCGCCTCCCTGCTGGCGGCAGCGCCGGCGGGCCAGGCCATCGATGCCGGGCTGCTCGATTTCAGCCAGTTGGTCAGCCTGCTCGCGGGATCCGCCTTGTACATCGGGCCGGACACCTCGGTCTCGCACCTCGCCGCGGCCTGCGGCATCCCGGTGCTGGCGATCTTCGGGCCGACGAACCCGCAGCGCTGGGCGCCCTGGCCCTCCGGCGGCGAGGCCCCGGCGCGGCCGATCCGCTTCGTGCGTCGCAGTGCGCAACAACGGGCTGGCTCGGTCACCGTGCTGCAAGACGAGCGCGACTGCGTGCCCTGCGGCAAGGCCGGCTGCGAAGACCACCGCCTCAGCCGCAGCGACTGCCTGCCTTCGATCCGGCCCGAGCGCGTCACCTCGCAGGCCCTGCAGATGTTGGAGGACTCCCGCGCATGAACCCGCGCCATCGCCACGTGCAGGTGGTGTGCCCCGGCGGGGTGATGACCGCAGGCCCGGAAGCCTTGCACCAGTTGGTGGCCGAATTGAACGCCGTCGGCCAACCAGCGTCCATCGTCTACCACCCGTTCGACCGCCGCTTCGACACCCCGGCAGCCTACCGCAAGCACGGCGCGCCAGTGGGCGGCTACGCGCAGGAGGCCGGCACCCTCATCGTCTTTCCAGAGATCTTTGCAACGCAGGCCCTGCGCTGCGCGCCGGCCGAGGGAGCGGTGTGGTGGATGTCGGTCAACAACTTCACCGGCCAGCGCTACATGCGGCCTTGGCGCGACAATCTGCGCTACTGGAAATACGTGCTCAAGGGTCGGGCGCCCTGGGGCGGCGTGAAGGCCTTCGCAGGGCTGCGCAATTTCGCGCAGAGTGACTACGCGCGTGATTTCCTGGCGGGACACGGCCTGGCGTCTGAACCCCTGTCCGACCCCATCCCATTACACCGCCCCGGCCTACCTCGCCGAGCTGCCAGGGCTGCTCGCCACGGCGCGGCGCGAAGACGTGATCCTCTACAACCCGCTCAAGGGCGCACCAGTCACGGCCAGGCTGATGGCAGCCTTCCCGCAGTGGACCTTCCGACCCTTGCGCGGCCTGGACCGGACACAACTCGCCCAGGCTTTCCTGGGGGCGAAGCTCTACATCGATTTCGGCCATCACCCCGGCAAGGACCGCCTGCCGCGCGAGGCGGCCCTCCATGGGTGCTGCGTCATCACGGCCCGCCAGGGCTCGGCCGCGAACGCGGTGGACCTGCCGATTCCGCAAGAGTGCAAGTTCGATGTGCGCGCGCCGGACTTCGTGCAACGCTTCGGCGCGCGAGTCAGCGACCTGTTCGAGCATTTCGAGGCACACAGCCGGGAACTGGAGGGCTACCGGGCGACCATCGCCCAGGAGCCGCTTCGCTGGCGGGAACAGGTGCAGGCCGCATTTCTTTCGGCGGCGCCCTGAGGGCCCTGCGGCGCTTGTCCTCGAACAGGCAGGCGCGAGGACCGGGTCGCACGTCCCGGAAATCTCCTTCCGCGAGGTCAGACGACGCGGCGGAATTCGCCGGCTTGTGCAAGGCCGGCGTCCTCAAAGCAGCACGATGTCGTACTGCTCCTGGCCGATCGCCGTCTCGGCCTGCAGCGAGATCGGCTTGCCGATGAAATCCGACAGCCCGGCCAGGTGCTGGCTCTCTTCGTCCAGGAACAGCTCCACCACCTGCGGTGCCGCGACCACGCGGTATTCGCGCGGGTTGAACTGCCGCGCCTCGCGCAGGATCTCGCGCAGGATGTCGTAGGCCACGGTGCGCGCGGTCTTGAGCGACCCCTTGCCCTGGCAGGCGGCGCAGGGCTCGCACAGCATGTGGGCCAGTGACTCCCGCGTGCGCTTGCGCGTCATCTCCACCAGGCCCAGCTGCGAGAAGCCGCCCGCCATGGTCTTGACGCGGTCGCGCCCCAGCTGCTTGCGGAACTCGGCCAGCACCGCATCGCGGTGGTCCTCCCGGGCCATGTCGATGAAGTCGACGATGATGATGCCGCCCAGGTTGCGCAGCCGCAGCTGCCGCGCGATGGCCTGCGCGGCCTCCAGGTTGGTCTTGAAGATGGTGTCGTCGAAATTGCGCGCGCCCACGAAGCCGCCGGTGTTCACGTCCACCGTGGTCAGCGCCTCGGTCTGGTCCACGATCAGGTAGCCGCCCGACTTCAGGTCCACCCGGCGGCCCAGCGCCTTGGTGATCTCCTCGTCGATGTTGAAGAGGTCGAAGATCGGCCGCTCGCCCTTGTAGTGCTGCAGCCGACCCACAGCCGCCGGCATGAACTCGCGGCCGAAGGCCTGCAGGATCGCGAACTGCTCGTGGGAATCGATGCGGATGTTCTGCGTCTGCTCCGTCACCAGGTCGCGCAGCACGCGCTGCAGCAGGCTCAGGTCCTGGTGCAGCAGCGAGCCCGGCGGCAAGGTGGTGGATGCGGTGCGGATGCGCGCCCAGGTCTTGCGCAGGTAGGCGATGTCCTCGGCCAGCTCGGCGTCGGTGGCGTCCTCGCCGTTGGTGCGCAGGATGAAGCCGCCGCCATCGGCGCCGGCCAGGGCCTGCAGCCGCTGCCGCAGCGCATCGCGCTGCGCGGTGGCGATCTTCTGCGAGACGCCGATGTGGTCGTCCTGCGGCAGGAAGACCAGCAGGCGTCCCGCGATGCTGATCTGGGTCGACAGGCGCGCGCCCTTGGTGCCTATGGGGTCCTTGATGACCTGCACCATCAGCGCCTGGCCCTCGAACACCTGGCGCTCGATGGGCACGGGCGGCTGGCCGTTTCGCGCCAGCGCGGGCGGCTCGCCGTCGGGCTGGCGGTGCCACACGTCGGCCACGTGCAGGAAGGCCGCGCGCTCCAGCCCGATGTCGATGAAGGCCGACTGCATGCCGGGCAGCACCCGGGCGACCTTGCCCAGGTACACGTTGCCCACCAGCCCCCGCTCCAGCGTGCGTTCCACGTGCAGCTCCTGCACCGCGCCGTTTTCCACGATCGCCACCCGCGTCTCCTGGGGCGACCAGTTGATCAGGATCTCCTGCTGCATCTCCGCCTTCCTACACCCGGTGGCCGATGGCTCGCAGCAAGTGCGCTGTCTCGTGCATCGGCAGGCCCATGATGCCAGAGTAGCTGCCGCTGATGTGGGCGATGTAGGCCGCCGCACGGCCCTGCACCGCGTAGGCGCCGGCCTTGCCCATGGGCTCGCCGGTGGCCACGTAGTCGGCGACCTGGCGCGCGGTCATGGGCGCGAAGCGCACGCGCGAGTCGCTGAGCGCCGCCAGCCGCCGCCGGCCCGCCTGCAGCGCGACGGCCGTGAGCACGCGGTGGGTGGCCCCGGCCAGCTCCCGCAGCATGCGGCGCGCGTCGGCCTCGTCGACGGGCTTGCCGTAGATCGTGCGGCCCCGGGCGACCGTGGTGTCCGCGCACAGGATGGGCGCGGGCGGCAGACCACGGCGGGCCAGCCGCTGCACCGCCGCATCCAGCTTCAGCCCGGTCACGCGCTGCACGTAGCGCGCTGGGGCCTCGCCCGGCAGCACCGCCTCGATCCCCTCCGCGTCCTCGTGCGCGTCGGGCAGCAGCAGTTCGTGGCGGATGCCGAGCTGGTCCAGCAGCTGGCGCCGGCGCGGGCTCTGCGAGGCGAGGTAGATGAAGTCGGGCCGTTCACTCACGGTGGTAGGGATGGTTGGCGTTGATGGACCAGGCGCGATAGAGCTGCTCGACCAGCAGCACCCGCACCATGGCATGGGGCAGCGTGAGGTCGGACAGGCGGATGCGCTCGTGCGCGGCCTGCCGGAAGCCGGGGTCCAGGCCGTCCGGGCCGCCGATCACCAGGGCCACGTCGCCGCCCTGCATCTGCCAGGCCTTCAGGCGGGCGGCCAGGGCCACGGTGTTGAGCGCCGTGCCGCGCTCGTCCAGGGCCACCACATGCGCACCGCGCGGGATGACCTGCTCGATGCGCTGGCGCTCGGCGGCGTACAGCGTCTCCAGCGTCTTGGAGCCGCGCGGTTCGGTCTTGACCGCCTTCAATTCGACCCGAAGCTCGGGCGGGAAGCGCTTGGCGTAGTCGTCCCAGGCGGTTTGCGCCCAGTCGGGCACGCGCAGCCCGACGGCCACGACCGCCAGCTTCATCGGCCGGTCTTGCGCGGCGCGGCCTTCTTCGCGGGTGCCTTCGCGGCGACCTTGGCCGGTGCCTTGCTCGGCGCCTTGGCCGGGGCCTTGGCTGCAGGCTTGGCCGGCGCCTTCGTCCCCGCGCCGCGCGCAGGCGCGGCCTTCCTGGCGGCCGGGCTGGCGGCCTTGGCAGGAGCGCCCGCGGAGCGTCCGGCGGACTTGGCAGCGCCCGTGCCGGCGCCCGCACGGGAAGGCGCCTTCGCGCCGGTCTTGGCAGCGGCCTTCTTCGCCGGGGTCTTGGCGGGGGCGGGCTTGGCCGCCTGCGGCTGGGCCGGCTTGGGCGCACCCAGCTTGATGCGCACCGGCTTGTCGCCCCAGATCTCTTCCAGGTGGTAGTACTGGCGGATGGCCGGTTGCATGATGTGGGCCACGGCGGCGCCGCAGTCCACGATGATCCACTCGCCGTTCTCCTCGCCCTCGATGCGCGGCTTGGGAAAGCCCGCCTCGCGCACCGAGTCGCGCACGCTGGCCGCGAGCGCCTTGGTCTGGCGGTTGGAGGTGCCGGAGGCCACGATGACCCGCTCGAACAGCGGCGAGAGGTGCTCGGTGTTGAACACCGAGATGTCCTGCGCCTTCACGTCTTCGAGGCCATCGACGATGGCGCGCTGGAGCTTCTGGGTGTCTTTCTTGCCGGCAGTTTCTTGGGTCATCAGGCGGATCGGTAAAGGTGATGGGAATCAATATAACGCGCAACGCCGGGGGGGACCAGCCCGGAGACATCGTCTCCGCGGCCCAGGCGCTGGCGCACGTCGGTGGCGCTTTCGGGCATGGCCGGCAGCTGCAAAGAGACGGTGCGGGCCTGCGGCGGCAGCGGCGCCGCATCGGCGGGCCGCACGTCCGGGCGTGCCGCGATGCACAGCGTCGCCAGGCCCAGGATGCGTTGCCAGTCGTGCCAGCGGGTGAACCACAGGGCCTGGTCCTCGCCCATGAGCAGGAACAGCTGCGCCTGCGGCTGCTCGGCCTGCAGCTCGGCCAGCGTGTCCACGGTGTAGGTCGGGCCGCTGCGGCGCTGCTCGCGGTCGTCGACCACGGTGCGCGGCAGCCCGCCGAAGGCCAGCCGGGCCATGGCCAGGCGGTCGGCCGCGGGGGTGAGGCCGCGCGACTTGTGCCAGGCCTTGCCGGTGGGGAAGACGCGCAGCTCGTCCAGCGCCAGCTGCTCCAGCCCCGCGCGGGCGAGCGCGACGTGGGCGACGTGCGGGGGGTCGAAGGCGCCGCCGAAGACGCCCAGGCGGGTCAAACCCAGTCCTTCCGGACCAGGAAATCGGTGTACAGGCGTGCCTCGGGCGTGCCCGGCTCGGGCTGCTGGGCGTAGGACCAGCTGACCAGCGGGGGCATGGACAGCAGGATGGATTCGGTGCGCCCGCCCGACTGCAGGCCGAAATGGGTGCCGCGGTCCCAGACCAGGTTGAACTCGACGTAGCGGCCGCGCCGGTACAGCTGGAAGGCGCGCTCGCGCTCGCCGTAGGGCATGTCCTTGCGCCGCTGCAGGATGGGCAGGTAGGCCTCCAGGAACCGGTCGCCCACGCCCTGGATCAGCGCGAAGCCGGCGTCGAAGCCGCCTTCGGAGAAATCGTCGAAGAAGACGCCGCCCACGCCGCGCTGCTCACCCCGGTGCTTGAGGCAGAAGTAGTCGTCGCACCAGGCCTTGAACGCCGGGTGGTGGTGCTCGCCCACGGCCTGCCTGCAGCTGCGATGGAAATGGACCGCGTCCTCCTCGAAGCCGTAGTAGGGCGTGAGGTCCATGCCGCCGCCGAACCAGAACGAGGGCTGGCCCCCGGCCGGCGTGGCGCTGATCATGCGCACGTTCATGTGCACCGTGGGCGCATAGGGATTGCGCGGGTGGAACACCAGCGACACCCCCATGGCTTCGAAGGGCGCGCCCGCCAGCTCGGGGCGGTGCTGTGTGGCCGAAGGCGGCAACCGGGGCCCGGTCACGTGCGAGAAGCCGCAGCCGGCCCGCTCGAACACGTTCCCCTCTTCCACGATCATGGTCACGCCATTGCCCTGCAGCGGCTCGCCGGGCGGCTTGCGCCAGGCATCCACCAGGAAGGGCTTGCCGTCGACGGCCACGCAGGCATCGACGATGCGCTGCTGCAGCCCCATGAGCCAGGCGCGTACGGTGTCGGTCTGCGCCATCTCAGGCCCGCGCGGCGCGGTGGCCGATGTCGCGGCGGTACTGCGCGCCGTCGAAGTGGATGCCGCGCGCGATGTCATAGGCGCGCTGCTGGGCCAGCTTGACCGAATCGGCCAGCACCGTGACGCACAGCACGCGGCCGCCAGAGGTCACGGTCTGGCCGCCTTTCGGCGCCGTGCCGGCGTGGAACACCATGGCGTCGTCCGCTGCGGGCGGCAGGCCGGTGACCACGTCGCCCTTGCGCGGGTTCATGGGGTAGCCGGCCGCGGCCATCACCACGCCCAGCGCCGTGCGGCGGTCCCACTCGAGCTCGAGGGTGTCCAGCGCGCCGGAGGTGGCGGCCAGCATCACCTCCACCAGGTCGGACTTCAGCCGCATCATGATGGGCTGGGTCTCGGGGTCGCCCATGCGGCAGTTGAATTCCAGCGTCTTGGGCCGGCCCTGGGCGTCGATCATCAGGCCGGCATACAGGAAGCCGGTGTACGGGATGCCGTCCTTCTCCATGCCGCGGATGGTGGGCAGGATGATCTCGCGCATGGCGCGGGCGTGCACGTCGGGCGTGACCACGGGCGCCGGCGAGTAGGCACCCATGCCGCCGGTGTTGGGGCCCTGGTCGCCGTCCAGCAGGCGCTTGTGGTCCTGCGAGGTGGCGAGCGCGGTGACGTTCTTGCCGTCGCACAGCACGATGAAGCTGGCTTCCTCGCCCTGCAGGAACTCCTCGATGACCACCCGCGCGCCGCCCGCGTTGTGCGAGACGCCGAGCTTGTCGTCCAGCAGCATGAAGTCGATGGCCTCGTGCGCCTCGGCCAGCGTCATGGCCACCACCACGCCCTTGCCCGCCGCCAGGCCGTCGGCCTTGACGACGATGGGCGCGCCCATGCGGTCCACGTAGGCGTGGGCCTGCACCGGGTCGGTGAAGGTCTCGTAGGCGGCGGTGGGGATGCCATGCCGCTTCATGAAGGCCTTGGAGAAGGCCTTGGAGCTCTCCAGCTGGGCGGCCGCCCGGGTCGGGCCGAACACGCGCAGCCCGTGGGCGCGGAAGTCGTCCACCACGCCGGCCGCCAGCGGCGCCTCGGGCCCGACCACGGTCAGCGCGATGCGCTGGTCGATCGCCCACTGGCGCAGGGCCGGGATGTCGGTGATGGGCACGTTCTCCAGGTTGGGGTCCAGGGCCGTGCCGCCGTTGCCGGGCGCCACGTACACCGCCTGCACCCGGGGCGACTGTGCGAGCTTCCAGGCCAGCGCGTGTTCGCGCCCGCCGTTGCCGATGACCAGGACCTTCATCTTCAGCCCTCGATCGCGGCGTTGTGGTAGATCTCCTGGACGTCGTCCAGGTCTTCCAGCATGTCGACCAGCTTCTGCATGCGGGCCGCGTCGTCGCCGGCCAGGTCGATGGTGTTTTCGGGGCGCATGGTCACCTCGGCCACCTCGGGCTTGAGCCCCGCCGCGTCCAGCGCGTCGCGCACGGCCTCGAAGTCGCCCGGTGCCGTGAGCACCTCGATCGCGCCGTCCTCGTCGGTCAGCACGTCCTCGGCGCCGGCCTCCAGGGCCACTTCCATGACCTTGTCTTCGCTGGTGCCGGGGGCCAGGATGATCTGGCCCACGTTGCGGAACTGGAAGGCCACCGAACCCTCGGTGCCCATGTTGCCGCCGTACTTGCTGAAGATGTGCCGCACCTCGGCCACGGTGCGCACGCGGTTGTCCGTCATGGTGTCCACGATGATGGCCGCGCCGCCGATGCCGTAGCCCTCGTAGCGGATTTCCTCGTAGTGCACGCCCTCGAGGTTGCCGGTGGCCTTGTCGATGTTGCGCTTGATGGTGTCGGCGGGCATGTTGGCCGCCTTGGCCTTGTCCACCGCCAGCCTCAGCCGGGGGTTGGTGCCCAGGTCGCCGCCGCCCTGGCGCGCGGCGACCATGATTTCCCGGATGCAGCGCGTCCAGATCTTGCCGCGTTTCTCATCCTGGCGCCCCTTGCGGTGCTGGATGTTCGCCCATTTGCTGTGTCCGGCCACGAGTCGTCCTTTGGGTGCTCTGTCGTTGTCGATTGATCGGTTCGACCCGCATTTTACTTTTCGCACGGGCCCACCCCAGCCGGGCACGGGGTGGATTCGACAAGGAACGCTGACAAGCCCTGCCACGGGGCCGGGTGTAGAGTGCCGCACGACAGCACAAGGGGGCCAGGGAAGGACGAATCGCCAGAAAGGCATGCGATTTCCCATGGGTAGCAGTTTTTCAGGATCTCAAGAGGCGGCGGCCGAAGCCGCGGCCTCGGTGCTTCGCAGCACCCCCGCCATCCGCGAGCGCGCCGGCCAGTTGCTGCGCCGGGCGCGCGCAGGCGACTCCCGCTGGTTCACGGTGGACGACGGCCAGGCCGCCGCCACGGCCGACCTCGTGGTCAGCTGCGTGCGCGGGCGCCAGCCGCCGCTGCACAGCATCTGGCGCGCGGTGGAGGCGGGCGGCATGAACCGGCGTGGGCACCTGGACGCCCTGATGGGCGGCCTGCCCATCGCCAGCAAGACACACGCGCTGGTGGATTTCACCGCCGTTGCCGTCTTCCTGGGCGGCATGGCCGCGCGCGGCTGGCGCTACACCGAGGCCGCCTCGGGCCGGGCCTTCGAGGGTGAACAGGGGCTGGCGGTGGCGACCCTGCACGCCTTCGCCGGCGGCCTGTTCTCCGGCGACCCCCAGCACCCCCTGCAGGCCGACAGCACCGGCCTGCGGGCCCTGCTGCCCGCCCACCTGGCGGCGGCCTTCCAGGTGACGGAGGCGAACGCGCTGCCGGGCCTGGGCGAGCGCGCGACGCTCCTGCGCCGGCTGGGCGAGGTGATGGCCGAGCAGCCGGAGGTGTTCGGCGACGCCGGCCGCCCCGGCGGCCTGTTCGACATGATCGTGACGCCCTTCGGCCACGGCGTGCCGCACACCGCCGACGTGGCCGCGCACGACATCCTGTCCCAGGTGCTGGTGTCGCTGTCCCAGCTCTGGCCCGCCGGCAACACGCTGGGCGAGCTGGCGCTGGGCGACTGCTGGCGCCACGAGGCCGTGCGCGGCGAGGGCGCCAGCGATGGCTGGATGCCGCTGCACGAGCGCGCGCAATGGCTGAGCTATTCGCTGCTGGAGCCCTTCGAATGGGCCGGCGTGAAGGTGCGCGACGTGGACCTGCTCACCGCCCTGCCCGACCCGGCGACCTGCGGCTTGCTGCTGGACACCGGCTGGCTGCGCCTGCGCGACCCGGACATGGCCCAGGAGCACTGGCGGCCGCGCGACGAGATCGTCGTGGAATGGCGGGCCCTGGCAGTCGCCCTCATGGACGAACTCGGCAGTACCTTGCGCGAACGGCTACGATTGGATGCTACGCACCAGCCGCTGGCGCGCCTTCTCGGCAGCGCCCAGGCGGCCGGCCGGGCCCAGGCGGAACGCCTGCGCGCCGGGCGGCCGCCGCTGCTGGTGCAGTGGCCCTGAAGCTCGCGAGACCATGTACGACAACGTCCACCTCATCGACCACCCCCTGGTGCAGCACAAGCTCACCCTGATGCGCAACAAGGAAGCGTCGACCAACAGCTTCCGCCGCCTGCTGGGCGAGCTGGCCTCCCTGATGGCCTACGAGGTGACGCGCGACATGCCGACCCAGGAGGTCGAGGTCCAGACCCCGCTGGAGACGACCCGGGCCCGGGTGATCGACGGCAAGAAGCTGGTCTTCGTGTCCATCCTGCGCGCCGGCACCGGTATCCTGGACGGCATGCTGAACGTGGTGCCGGGTGCCCGCGTGGGCCACATCGGCCTCTACCGCGACCCGCAGACCCTGCAGCCGGTGGAGTACTACTTCAAGATGCCCGAGGCCATGGCCGAGCGCGACGTGGTCGTGGTCGACCCCATGCTCGCCACCGGCAACTCGGCCGTGGCGGCGGTCTCGCGCATCAAGTCGCTGAACCCCAGGTCGATCAAGTTCGTGTGCCTGCTGACCTGCCCGGAAGGCATCGCGGCCCTGCACGCCGCGCACCCCGACGTGCCGATCTACACCGCGGCCATCGACCGCCAGCTCAACGAGCACGGCTACATCCTGCCCGGCCTGGGCGATGCGGGCGACCGCATCTTCGGCACCAAGTAGACCCCCCAGATGTCCCTGATCCGCTGTACCGCGCGGCACGCGCTCGTGTCTGCCGCCCTGCTGCTGGCCTGCGCCTTCGCGCAAGCTGAGCCGTTCACGCCCACCAACGACGACGAGGTCGTGGAGAAGCTGCCCAGCAGCGCCGCCGACCCCTCGGTGCGACGGGTGGATTCGCTGCGTCGCCAGCTCGCCGCCCGCCCGGACGACGCCGCCCTGCGGCTGGAGATCGGCCGCCGCTACTTCGACATGGCCATGGCGCAGGGCGACCCGCGCTACGTGGGCTATGCCATGGCGGCGATCAAGCCGCTGGACAGGCTCTCGCCCAACGACCCGGGCTACTGGCTGGTGCGTGGCCTGCTGGAGCAGTACAGCCACGACTTCGCGGGCGGCATGAAAAGCCTGGCCCGCGCCAGCGAGCTGGACCCCAAGGCGCCGGAGCCCGTGGCCTGGCGCGCGGCCATCGACATGGTGCAGGCGCGCTATGACGACGCCCGCACCGAATGCACCCGGCTGGAGACGCTGGCCCACCCGCTGTACGCGCGCAGCTGCCTCGACTACGTGCGTGCCACCACCGGCCAGCTCGCGCCCGCCTACGAGGACCTGAAGGCTGCGTTGGCCGCGGCCGGCCCGCTGCCGGCCGAACTGGTGATGTGGGTGCAGACCCGGCTCGGCGAATGGGCCGACCGCCTGGGCCGGACCCAGGACGCCGAGGCCCACTACCAGACGGCGCTCAAGCAGGGCGTGACCGACCAGTTCCTGCTCGGCGCCTACTCGGACTTCCTGCTGGCGCACCAGCGGCCCGCCGAGGTGACCCGGCTGCTCGCCGACTGGGAGCGCTCGGACATCCTGCTGTTGCGGCTGGCGCTGGCTGGCAAGGCCGCCAACGACAAGCGCGCCAAGGGCTGGGCCGACCAGCTGCGCGACCGCTTCGACGCCGCCACCCAGCGCGGCGACCGCCTGCACGAGCAGGAGGCCGCGCGCTTCGAACTCGACGTGGAAGGCAAACCCGACCGCGCCCTGGACTACGCAGCACGCAACTACGGCACCCAGAAGGAGCCGCGCGACGCCGAGGTGCTGCTGCGCACCGCCCTGGCCGCCCACAAGCCCGCCGCCGCCCAGCCGGCCCTGGACTGGATGCGAGCCACCGGCTATGAAGACCCCGCCATGGCCGCGCTGGCCACGCAGCTGGTCGCCCAGGGAGCCCACCGATGATGCGCCGCTTCCACCACTTCGCCGCCGCGCTGCTGGCCCTGCTGCTGCTCGCGCCGCTGGCCGCGCTGGCCCACAAGCCCAGCGACAGCTACCTCACCCTGGCCGGCCAGCCCGGCAGCGGCGACCTCAAGGTGCGCTGGGACATCGCCTTGCGCGACCTGGACTACGTGCTGGAGCTGGACCGCGACGGCAACGGCGCGCTCACCTGGGGCGAGGTGCGGGCGCGCACCGACGACATCACCCGCTACGCCACCGGCCACCTCGCGCTGGAGGCCGGCGGCCACGCCTGCACCTGGGAGCGCACGGCGCCCATGCAGCTGGAGCATCACAGCGACGGCACCTATGCCGTGCTGCGGCTGGCAGCGCACTGCGGCGCGCTGGAAGGTGAACTGAAGGCCCGCTACAGCCTGCTGTTCGACGTCGACCCCTCGCACCACGGCCTGGTGCAGTGGATCGCGCCGGGCAGTGCGGGCTCGCAGGCGCTGGTGTTCACGCCCGACAGCGCCGAGCAGGTGCTCGCGCTGCAGCCGCAGAGCGCCTGGCGCACGCTGCGCCAGTACCTGGTGGACGGCGTCTGGCACATCTGGGTCGGCTACGACCACATCCTGTTCCTGCTGTCGTTGCTGCTGCCCTCGGTGCTGGCGCGGCGGGACGGCCGCTGGGTGGGCGTCAACCGCTTCGGCACGGCCTTCAAGGAGGTGCTGAAGGTGGTCACGGCCTTCACGCTGGCCCACTCCATCACGCTCAGCCTGGCGGCGCTGCACGTCATCAGCCTGCCCTCGCGCATCGTCGAGTCGGCGATCGCCGCCTCGGTGGTCTTCGCCGCGCTGAACAACCTGCGCGGTGCCATCGAATCCAAGCGCTGGGTGATGGCCTTCTGCTTCGGCCTGATCCACGGCTTCGGTTTCGCCTCCGTGCTGGCCGACCTGGGCCTGCCGCAGGAGGCGCTGGCGCTGGCCCTGGTGGGCTTCAACCTGGGCGTCGAAGTCGGCCAGATGGCGATCGTGGCCGTGTTCCTGCCGCTGGCCTTCCTGTTGCGCGGGACGGGCTTCTACCGCACCGGGGTGCTCAAGGCCGGTTCGGCCGTGATCGCGCTGGTGGCGGCCTGGTGGTTCGTGCAGCGGGCCTTCGACATCCAGGGCGGGCCCTTCTGAGGCGCGACGGGCCTCAGGGCCCGGGCTTGTCCTTCTTCATCTCGCTCATGAAGTAGCGGATGAAGAAGAAGGCCATGCCGATGGTGATGCCCAGGACGGCCAGGCTCATCAGGCCGTAGTCGGTGCTCAGGAAGTCGTTGAAGGCTTTCATGGTGGGCCCCTTTCGAAGCCATTACAGCGCCGACGGCTGTCCGCGCGCCTTGCGCTGACGCAAACTTCCAGGCCTTGACCCGGAGGCGGTGCAGGCCTGCGGGAACCGGGGCGGTGCCGGGCCTGCCCGGCGCCCTCCGCGCATAATGCGCAGCCAAAAAGCCCCTGCCCCATGACCCATTACTGGCTGATGAAATCCGAGCCCTCCGAGGTGTCGGTCGACGACGCGCTCGCGGCGCCGAAATCCACCGTCGCCTGGACGGGCGTGCGCAACTACCAGGCGCGCAATTTCATGCGCGACCTGATGCGCGTGGACGACGGCGTGCTGTTCTACCACTCCAGTTGCGCCGAACCGGGCGTGGTCGGCATCGGCCGCGTGGCCTCCACGCCCTACCCCGATCCGACCCAGTTCGACCCGGCCTCGAAATACCACGACCCCAAGGCCACCCCGGAGACGCCGCGCTGGCAGCTGGTGGACGTGCAGGTGCTGCGCAAGACGCGCACCCTGGGCCTGGCGGAGCTGCGCGAGGCACCCGGCCTGGAAGACCTCGTGATCCTGCGCCGGGGCAACCGGCTGTCCATCACCCCGGTCGAGCCCCGGCACTGGAAGATCATCCAGAAGCTGCTCGGTTGAGCGCGGCGAAAAGCGCCCCGTTTCCCCGCCTGTTCCGCGGCTGAGGCCGACGGCGGCTGCCTAAGCTTGCCGGAACCCCATGGAGGTTCCGACGTGACGCGCATCGACAAGGCTCAGGCATGACAGGCTGGCTCGCCCCCGGGCTCGCACTCATGGCCCGGCTGCAGCTCGCAGCCAAGCTGGGGCTGCTGGGCGCCCTGTTCTGCCTGGGCGCGGTGGCCGCCTCCCTGGCGGTCCTGCTGCCGCAGGGGCGGATCGCCGCAGGCCTGCTGGGCCTCGCGGCCCTGGCCGGCTGGGCCTACCTGGCGCTGGCCTTCTGCGTGGGCTTCATCGGCGGACTGCGCCGCCTGCTGCAGCAGATGGAACGGGTGGAACAGGGCCAGCTGACCCAGAAGCTCGAATCGCACGGCCGTGACGAGGTGGCGCAGCTCGAACGCATGCTGGGGCGCATGACCCTGGGCCTGTCGGCCCTGGTGGCGGACGTGCGCAGCAGCGCGGCCCTGGTCGCGCAGGCCGGCAACCGGCTGGCGCGCAGCCACCGCGAACTGGCCGAGCGCACCGAGCAGCAGGCCGCCAGCCTGCAGCAGACGGCCAGCGGCGTGAAGCAGCTGGTGGGCACGGTGGAACAGAACGCGCAGCACGCGGCGGAGGCGGACGGGCAGGCCGCGAACGTGCGGCGCAGCGCCGAGGAAGGCAGCCGCAGCGTCACCCAGGCGGTGGACAGCGTGGGCGCCATCCAGGCGGACACCCAGCGCATGACCGAGATGGTGGCGGTGATCGACAGCATCGCCTTCCAGACCAACATCCTGGCCTTGAACGCCGCCATCGAGGCCGCGCGCGCGGGCGAACAGGGCCGCGGCTTCTCGGTGGTCGCGGGCGAGGTCCGCCGGCTCGCGCAACGAAGCGCGGAGGAGGCGGCCCGCATCCGCACGCTCATCAACGCCTCCGCCCAGCACGTCGCTGGGGGCGTCGACGACATACGCGCAGCCGGCGAAGGAATCGGCCAGGTGGTCGAGGGCGTCCGCGGCGTCGCCGAGCGCATGAGCCGCATCTCCTCGGCCAGCGCCGAGCAGAGCGCCGGCCTGGGCGAGATCGCCGACGCGGTGCAGCAGCTGGACCAGATCACGCAGCGCAACGCGCACATGGTCGAGGAAGCGGCCAACCAGGCCGAGTACCTCAAGGACCGCTCGGCAACGCTCGCGACCTCGGTGGCCCACTTCAAGCTGCAACAGGGCACCGCCAGCGAGGCGCTGGCCCTGGTGCAACGGGCCCAGTCCTCGCTGCGTGGCGCGCCGGCCGAGAGTTTCATGCAGCACGTCACGGATCCGCGCAACGGCTTCTTCGACCGCGACATGTACGTGTTCGTGCTGGACCGCCAGGGCCGCTACCACGCCTTCGGGGGCAACCCGGCCAAGATCGGCAGCCGCGTGCACGACCTGCCGGGCGTGGACGGCGAAGCCATGATGGGCGCGATCCAGGCCCAGGCGGACCTGGAGCCCGGCTGGGCCGAATACGACATCACCAACCCGCAGACCGGCGTGGTGCAGACCAAGATGTCCTACGTGGTGCGCATCGCCGAGGGCCTGTACCTGGGCTGCGGGGTCTACAAGAGCATGGCCGCGAAGGCTGCCTGAGGCGCCTGCGGGGCGCCGCGGGGGCCGCACCCCGCGGACGCGCAGGACAAGAAAAAGGCCGCCCGGTGGGCGGCCTTTTCATTGCGGCGGGACGGGCTCAGGAATTGCCGTCGGTCGACACTTCCTCGGGCTCGGGCTTGGACCGCCCTTCCTTCTTGGGCAGCGGCTGAATGTCCAGCGTGACCTCGTCCTTGTCGTCCAGGTCCACCGTCAGGCGCCCGCCTTCGGTCAGGCGGCCGAACAGCAGCTCGTCGGCCAGGGCCCGACGGATCGTGTCCTGGATCAGGCGCTGCATGGGGCGAGCGCCCATGAGCGGATCGAAGCCCTTCTTGGCCAGGAACTTGCGCAGGCTGTCGGTGAAGGTGACTTCCACCTTCTTCTCGACCAGCTGCTGCTCCAGCACCAGCAGGAACTTGTCGACCACGCGCAGGATGACCTGCTCGTCCAGCGGCTTGAAGCTGACGATCGCGTCCAGGCGGTTGCGGAACTCGGGCGTGAACAGGCGCTTGATGTCCACCATCTCGTCGCCGGCCTGGCGCTCGGTGGTGAAGCCGATCACGGTCTTGTTCAGCGCCTCCGCGCCCGCGTTCGTGGTCATGATGATGATCACGTTGCGGAAGTCGGCCTTGCGCCCGTTGTTGTCCGTCAGCGTGCCGTGGTCCATCACCTGCAGCAGCACGTTGAAGATGTCCGGGTGCGCCTTCTCGATCTCGTCGAGCAGCAGCACCGCGTGCGGCTTCTTGGTGACGGCCTCGGTCAGCAGGCCGCCCTGGTCGAAGCCCACGTAGCCGGGAGGCGCGCCGATCAGGCGCGACACCGCATGGCGCTCCATGTACTCGGACATGTCGAAGCGGATCAGCTCGATGCCCATGATGTAGGCCAGCTGCTTGGCCGCCTCGGTCTTGCCCACCCCGGTCGGGCCGGAGAACAGGAAGGAGCCGATCGGCTTGTCGCCCTTGCCCAGGCCGGAGCGCGCCATCTTCACGGCGCTGGCCAGCACCTCGAGGGCCTTGTCCTGGCCGAAGACCACGCTCTTGAGGTCGCGCTCGATGGTCTGCAGCTTGCCGCGGTCGTCGTTGGAGACGTTGGCCGGCGGGATGCGGGCGATCTTGGCCACGATCTCCTCGACCTCGGCCTTGGAAATCGTCTTCTTGCGCTTGCCCGGGGGCAGGATGCGCTGGGCGGCGCCGGCCTCGTCGATCACGTCGATCGCCTTGTCGGGCAGGTGGCGGTCGTTGATGTACTTGGCCGACAGCTCGGCCGCGGCCTGCAGCGCAGCGGCCGCGTACTTGACGCTGTGGTGCTCCTCGAAGCGCGACTTCAGGCCCTTCAGGATTTCCACGGTCTGCTCCACGCTGGGCTCGACCACGTCCACCTTCTGGAAGCGGCGGGACAGGGCGGCGTCCTTCTCGAAGATGCCGCGGTATTCCGTGAAGGTGGTCGCGCCTATGCACTTGAGCTGGCCGGAGGACAGCGCGGGCTTGAGCAGGTTGCTCGCGTCCAGCGTGCCGCCCGAGGCCGCGCCGGCCCCGATCAGGGTGTGGATCTCGTCGATGAAAAGGATCGCGTTGGGCTTGTCCTTGAGCGACTTGAGCACGCCCTTGAGCCGCTGCTCGAAATCGCCGCGGTACTTGGTGCCCGCCAGCAGCGCGCCCATGTCCAGCGAGTACACGTTGGAGTCGGCCAGGATCTCGGGCACGTCCTTCTGCACGATGCGCCAGGCCAGGCCCTCGGCGATCGCCGTCTTGCCCACGCCGGCCTCACCCACCAGCAGCGGGTTGTTCTTGCGGCGGCGGCACAGGATCTGGATCACGCGCTCGACCTCGTACTCGCGGCCGATCAGCGGATCGATCTTGCCGTCCTTGGCCTGCTGGTTCAGGTTGACGGTGAACTGCTCCAGGGGCGAGGACTTCTCGTTCTTCTCGCCGCCCTCCTCGCCTTCCGGCGCGGAGCCCTCGGGGCCCTTGGCGGGCTCCGGCGGATCGCTCTTCTTGATGCCGTGGGCGATGAAGTTGACCACGTCCAGCCGGGTCACGCCCTGCTGGTGCAGGTAGTACACGGCATGCGAGTCCTTCTCGCCGAAGCTGGCGACCAGCACGTTCGCGCCGGTCACTTCCTTCTTGCCGTTGCCGGTGGACTGCACGTGCATGATGGCGCGCTGGATGACGCGCTGGAAGCCCAGCGTCGGCTGGGTGTCCACGTCGTCCGTGCCCGCCACCTGGGGCGTGTTGTCCTTGATGAAGTTCGACAGCGACTTTCGCAGGTCGTCGATGTTGGCCGAGCAAGCGCGCAGCACTTCCGCCGCGCTGGGATTGTCCAGCAGGGCGAGCAGCAGGTGTTCCACCGTGATGAACTCATGGCGCTGCTGCCGGGCCTCCACGAACGCCATGTGGAGGCTGACTTCCAATTCCTGGGCAATCATGAGATTTCCTTTTGCCTGACTGATTCAATAAGACTGTATATCGGCCTGTTTGCCCGTTATTCAACCGGCTCGCTCACGCACTGCAACGGGTGCCCGGCCTGCCGCGCGGCCTGCTGCACCTGGTCCACCTTGCTCTGGGCCACGTCACGGGAGTAGACACCGCACACGCCTTTCCCGTCGAGATGGATCTTGAGCATGATCTGGGTGGCGGTCTCCCGGTCCTTGTTGAAGAACTCCTGGATCACCACCACCACGAATTCCATGGGGGTGTAGTCGTCGTTGAGCATGACGACCTGGTACATCTGGGGGGGCTTGGTCTTCTGGGTGCGGCGCTCGAGCACCACCGAACCGCCGTCTTCGTCCGCCGGCCGCACCTTGGGGGCGGCCGGGGCGGGCTTGGGGGGTTTGCTGGCCATGAATTTCATTCTATCGAGCAGGCTTTCGCACTGCTGCAGGCAAGTGATTTGGTGGCGCTGCCGCCACATTCAAGCGGCGCACGTCCCGACCCCGAGCGGACCCATTCTGGGGCGCCCGGGGGACCGAATGCGACGCGGAGGCAGCGCTTTGTGATGCGAAAACTTTAGTTCGTGAAAATGTTGACAACAGCCGCCGGTCTGCAGGACACTGCTCAGCCATAGAAGCATAGTGTTACAGAGGCGAGACATGGCAACCGGCACAGTCAAATGGTTCAATGACGCGAAGGGTTTTGGCTTCATCGAACCCGATGGCGGCGGTGCGGACGTGTTCGCGCACTTCTCGGCCATTGCCATGGAGGGGTTCAAGACCCTGAAGCAGGGCTCGCGGGTCAGCTTCGAGGTCACCGAGGGGCCCAAGGGCCAGTTGGCCCAGAACATCCAGGCCGAACCCGGCACCGGGCGCGCCGACAGCCCCGAACGGCAGCGGCACAGCAAGGTGCGTGCGCCGCAGTTCCACGCCAGCAACCACGACTGAGCCCTCGCCCGCCGCCCGGCACCCGCCAGGGGCCGGCTCGGCGGCGGGGCCTACACACAGGCCCCACGCGCAGGACGGCAGCACAGGCCCGGCCGGCCGGCTGGCCGCCAGCCTCACATCTGGTCGATCATCACCTGGCCGAAGCCCGAGCAGCTGACCTGGGTCGCGCCGTCCATGAGCCGGGCGAAATCGTAGGTCACCTTCTTGGACTGGATCGCCTTCTCCATGGCGCTGATGATCAGGTCCGCGGCCTCCTTCCAGCCCATGTGGCGCAGCATCATTTCCGCCGACAGGATCTCCGAGCCGGGGTTGACGTAGTCCTTGCCGGCGTACTTGGGGGCCGTGCCATGGGTGGCCTCGAACATGGCGACCGTGTCGCTCATGTTGGCCCCCGGGGCGATGCCGATGCCGCCCACCTGGGCCGCCAGGGCGTCCGAGATGTAGTCGCCATTGAGGTTGAGCGTGGCGATCACGCTGTACTCGGCCGGGCGCAGCAGGATCTGCTGCAGGAAGGCGTCGGCGATCACGTCCTTGAGGATGATGTCCCGGCCGGTGCGCGGGTGGCGGATGCGGCACCAGGGGCCGCCGTCGATCGGCTCGGCGCCGAATTCCTTCTGCGCCAGCGCATAGCCCCAGTCGCGGAAGCCCCCCTCGGTGAACTTCATGATGTTGCCCTTGTGCACCAGGGTGACGCTGGGCTTGTCGTTGTCGATCGCGTACTGGATCGCCTTGCGCACCAGGCGCTCCGTTCCCTCGATGGAGACCGGCTTGATGCCGATGCCCGAAGTCTCCGGGAAGCGGATCTTGCGCACGCCCATCTCGTCGATGAGGAAGCGGATCAGTTTCCGGGCTTTCTCGCTCTGCGCCTCGTACTCGATGCCGGCGTAGATGTCCTCCGAGTTCTCGCGGAAGATCACCATGTTGGTCTTGTGCGGCTCCTTGACCGGGGACGGCACACCCTGGAAGTACTGCACCGGCCGCAGGCAGACGTACAGGTCCAGTTCCTGGCGAAGGGCGACATTGAGCGAGCGGATGCCGCCACCCACCGGCGTGGTCAGCGGCCCCTTGATGGACACCACGTAGTCGCGCACCGCATGCAGGGTTTCCTCGGGCAGCCAGACGTCGGGGCCGTAGAGCCGGGTCGACTTCTCGCCCGCATAGACCTCCATCCAGTGGATGCGACGCTTGCCGCCATAGGCCTTGGCGACCGCGGCATCGACCACCTTGAGCATCACCGGCGTGATGTCCACGCCCGTGCCGTCCCCTTCGATATACGGAATGACGGGTTCGTCCGGCACGTTCAGGGACATGTCGGGGTTGACGCTGATCTTCTGGCCTTGGGGCGGAACCTGGATGTGCTGGTACATGGGGATCTGGAAATGTCTCCGGACTGTGTGGAGGCCGCTGGGCGCGACCCGACTTGTATCCGGGATTTTACCGAGCCGGGCCACCCGCCCCTGTCGCGTGTCAACCAAAGCTCAAGCTCATCCGTTTCCGTGTGGCAGCCCGAGTTCGGGAGGCATTTTTTCGAAACATCCACTTGATTGGGACTCTCAACATGAACAAGATCATCGCCACCCTGGTCGCCGCCTTCTTCACCGCTGGCGCCTTCGCCGCCTCGCACGCCGGCGCCCCGATGGCTGCCGCTTCCGGCGCCAAGGCCAAGGCCAGCGAAGCCAAGCCCGCTGCCTCCGCCGCCAAGGCCAAGGCCAGCGAAGCCAAGAAGTAATCTGGCTTCCCAGGGAAAACGCCCGCTTCGGCGGGCGTTTTTCTTTGGCGCGGCGCCTCGCGCCCGGGATGCATGCGCCGCATGTCAACCGTTCGGGCGATGGACCCGTTACGGATGCAGCCCGCCAGATTGCACGGGGGGTTTTTCGAAAAACTGCCAGTCATTGAAAGGACTCAGAGATGAACAAGCTGCTCGCCACCCTGATCGCTTCCCTGTTCGCCGTGTCGGCCATGGCCGCCTCGCACACCGGCGCCCCGATGGCCGCCGCCTCCGGCGCCAAGCCCGCCGCCGAAGCCAAGGCTGACGCCAAGGCCGAGAAGAAGTCGGAAATGAAGGCCGAAAAGAAGGCCAAGAAGGCCAAGAAGTCCAAGAAGGCTGACGCCGGCGCCCCCGCCGCTTCCGCTGCCAAGTAAATCGGCCCGGCCGGCCCTGCCGGCCTGACGTGATGCCCGCCCCGTGCGGGCATTTTCTTTTGCACGGCACAATCCGCGTCATGAAGTCGATACCTGCCCTGGCCACCGCCCTTGCCCTGGCCACCGCCTCGCTGGCCGTCCAGGCCGAGGAGCCCCAGACCCAGCTGCCACGCGTCACGCTGTCGGCCGGGATGTACCAGATCGATGCCCAGGTGGCGTCCACGCCGGACCAGCGCATGGTGGGCCTGATGTTCCGCAAGGACATGCCGCAGCAGGAGGGCATGCTGTTCGTCTTCGAGTACCCGTCCACCCAGTGCTTCTGGATGCGCAACACCCTGATCCCGCTGACGGCCGCATTCATCGCCGACGACGGGACCATCGTGAACCTGGCGGACATGAAGCCCCGCAGCGACGACTCGCATTGCTCGGCCAAGGCCGTGCGCTACGTGCTGGAAATGAACCAGGGCTGGTTCGTCCGCAAGGGCCTGAAGGCGGGCACGCGCCTCGCGGGCCCGCCCTTCAAGCAGGGCTGAAAAAAGAGAAGGCCCCGAGGGGGCCTTCAGATGCCGGTATCCACGCGGGCCCCGGCGCGGGCCCTGGAGGATGGCGCGCCCCGGGCGGGACTGCGCCGGCCGCTTCGCCTCAGGCGAAGTTCTTCTGCGCGAACTCCCAGTTCACCAGCTTGTCCAGGAAGGTCTCCACGAACTTCGGGCGCAGGTTGCGGTAGTCGATGTAATAGGCATGCTCCCACACGTCCACGGTCAGCAGGGCCTTGTCGGCCGTGGTCAGGGGCGTGCCGGCCGCGCCGGTGTTGACGATGTCCACGCTGCCGTCCGCCTTCTTCACCAGCCAGGTCCAGCCCGAGCCGAAGTTGCCGACGGCCGACTTCACGAAGGCTTCGCGGAAGGCCGCGTAGCTGCCCCACTTGGCGTCGATCGCCTGCGCCAGCGCGCCCGTGGGCTCGCCACCGCCATTGGGCTTCATGCAGTTCCAGAAGAAGGTGTGGTTCCAGATCTGGGCCGCGTTGTTGTACACGCCGCCGGAGGACTTCTTGACGATCTCCTCCAGGTTCATGTTCTCGAACTCGGTGCCCTTCTGCAGGTTGTTCAGGTTCACCACGTAGGCGTTGTGGTGCTTGCCCCAGTGGTACTCCAGGGTCTCCTTGGAGTAGTTCGGCGCGAGCGCGTCGATCGGGTACGGCAGCGGCGGCAGGGTGTGTTCCATGGTGGGTGTGCTTCCTGTTCGTTGGGATCGGAATCCGGAGGGACCTGATTCTATGAATTAATTCATGGCCGGGCCTGGACCTGCAGCGCAATGTCCCCATCGGCGAGCGAGGCGGTCAGGGCCTGGCCGGGCTGCACCCCGGCAGCCCGCGTGACGGCGTGGCCCTCGGGGTCGGTGAGGATGGCGTAGCCGCGCTGCAGCACCAGCCGCGGGTCCAGCAGTTCCAGGCGCAGGGCGGCGCGGTCGAGCTGGTGCTGGCCGCGCTCGACGCTGCGTCCGGCCGCACGCTGCAGCCGGGGCGCCCAGGCCTGCAGCAGGCGCTCCTCGTGCGCCAGCCGCGCCTGGGCGGCGCGCTGCAGGCCGCTGGCGCCCGCTGCCAGGAGCCCGCGTTCCCGCTCCAGCCCCGTGCCCAGCGCCATGCGCAGGCTGTGCGAGGCGCGGGCCAGGCGCAGCTGCTGCTGCGCGATGCGCCCCAGCGGCCGGCCCAGGCGCGAGGCGGCCTGGTCCAGGCGCATCGCCGCGGCGTCCAGCCGGGCCTGCACCGCATCGCGCAGCACGCCCTCGCTCTGGTCCAGCTCGTCCAGCCAGGCCTCGCGCGGGCGGGCCGCCAGCTCGGCCGCCGCGGTGGGCGTGGGCGCGCGCACGTCGGCCACGAAATCGGCGATCGTGAAGTCGGTCTCGTGGCCCACCCCGCTCACGACCGGGACCGGGCTGCGCGCCAGCGTCCTGGCCAGCTGCTCGTCGTTGAAGGCCCACAGGTCCTCGATGGCGCCGCCGCCCCGCACCAGGAGGATGACGTCCAGCGGCTGCGAGGTGGAGAGCGCATACAGGGACTCCAGGGCTCGCACCAGCTCGCCCGGCGCCTGCGCGCCCTGCACGGCGGCCGGCGCGAGCAGCACCGGCACATGGGGTGCGCGCCGCCGCAGTGCGGTGGCCACGTCGTGCAGCGCGGCCGCCCCGGGCGAGGTGACCAGCCCGATCCCGCGCGGCAGGTCGCGCAGCTCGCGCTTGCGCCCGGCATGGAACAGGCCCTCGGCCTCCAGCTTCGCCTTCAGCCGCAGGAACTGCTCGAACAGCGCGCCCTGCCCGGCCCGGGTCAGCCGCTCGACCACCAGCTGCAGGTCGCCGCGGGCCTCGTAGACGCCCAGCCGGCCCCAGGCCTCCACGGCCTCGCCGTCGCGCGGCACGAAGTCGAGCTGGCCGGCGGCGCGCCTGAACATCGCGCAGCGGATCTGGCCGCTGGCGTCCTTGAGCGAGAAGTAGAGGTGGCCGCTCGAAGGCCGCGAGCAACCGGTGAGTTCGCCGCGCACGGCCACCGGGTTGAAGCGCGCATCGACCGTGTCGGCCACGGCCCGGCAGAGCGCACCCACGGACCACACGCGCGGCGACGGCGCCGGAACTGCACTGGACATCAGGAAATCCCAGCGCTGGCGCGGCTTTGGCGCATGAAATCCATCCACAGCGCGAGCCCCGCGCCGGTGCGCGGCCCGGCATCAGCCGGAAATGCAGATTCCTTGGTGCAAGCCATTGATCTGGAACGCTTTTTTTCTGCTCAATTTGTCATCGAAACGTCATGAAGGCAATGCTGGCGCGGGTTTGCGCGCGCCCAGGACGTGTTCTCAACAAAGTTATCCACAAGAATTGTGGGTCAGGTCCTACGAAGACGCGGCCGTCGCCTACAGGCGTCGAGGTACACGATAATCGGCCGCTGTTTCCCTGACAAAACCGGCGGAGCCCCTTCCCTTGCTGTCCATCATACAAGCCGCAGGCTGGCCGATCTGGCCCCTGGTCGCCTGCTCCATCCTGGCGCTCGCCCTGGTCATCGAACGGTTCCTGAGCCTCAGGACCGACAAGGTGGCGCCCCCTCGACTGCTCGAGGAAGCCCTCTCGGCCTCGCGCCAGTCGGTGCCCTCGCCGGACGTGGTGGGCCAGCTGTCGCAGAACTCCGCGCTGGGCGAGGTGCTGGCCAGCGGGCTGCGCGCGCTCAACAACGACCCGCGCTGCAGCGAGGTCGACCTGCGCGCCACCATGGAGAACACCGGCCGCGAGGTCGCGCACCGGCTGGAGCGCTACCTGAGCGCCCTGGCCACCATCGCCTCCGCCGCGCCGCTGCTCGGCCTGCTGGGCACGGTGATCGGCATGATCGAGATCTTCGGCGCCCAGTCCTCGGCCGGGGGCGCCACCGGCGGCAACCCGGTGCAGCTCGCGCACGGCATCTCCGTGGCGCTCTACAACACCGCCTTCGGCCTGGTGGTGGCCATCCCCACGCTGATCTTCTGGCGCTACTTCCGCAGCCGGGTCGACTTCTTCCTGCTCACGCTGGAGCTGTCGGCCGAGCGCTTCGCGCGCCACCTGAACACCCTGCGCGGCCGGCCATGAACTTCCGCAGCCGCTCCCGCGAGGAGCCGGAGATCAACCTGATCCCCTTCATCGACGTGCTGCTGGTGGTGCTCATCTTCCTGATGCTGTCGACCACCTACAGCCGCTTCACCGAGCTGCAGCTCAAGCTGCCGGTGGCGGACGCGGACGCCCAGCGCGACTACCCGAACGAGATCGTGGTCGGCGTGACCAGCGACGGCCGTTACCTGGTGCAGGGCCAGGCGGTCTCCGGCCGGGGCGTGGAAGCGCTGACCCAGGCGCTGGGCGCCGCCGCCCAGGGCGCCAAGACCAGCGTGGTCATCATCACCGCGGATGCGACGGCGACGCACCAGTCGGTCATCAGCGTGATGGAGGCGGCGCGCCGCAACAGCCTCAACCAGATCACCTTCGCCACCCAGTCTTCGGCCGCCGCCGGGAGCCGCTGAGTGGGAGCCACGCTGCAGCGGGCCTGGCGGGGGCGCGGCCCGCTCGCCTGCCTGCTGTGGCCGCTCTCCAGGCTGTACGCCCTCCTCGCCGGGCTGCACCGCGGGCTGTACCGCGTGGGCCTGCTGCGCCGCGAGCGCCTGCCGGTGGCCGTCGTCGTCGTGGGCAACGTGGTGGCGGGCGGCGCCGGCAAGACCCCGGTCGTCATCGAGATCCTTCGCCACCTGCGCGAGCGGGGCATCGCGGCGGGCGTGGTCTCGCGCGGCTACGGCCGCCGCAGCCGGGGCGTGCGCGAGGTGCGCGCCGGCGACAGCCCGGCCGACACGGGCGACGAGCCGCTGCTGGTGGCACGCAGCACCGCCTGCCCCGTGTTCGTGGGCGAGCGACGGGCCGACGCCGGCCGGGCCCTTCTTGCCGCCCACCCCGAGGTGCGGGTGATCGTGAGCGACGACGGGCTGCAGCACCATGCGCTGGCGCGCGACCTGGAGGTCTGCGTGTTCGACGAGCGCGGCACGGGCAACGGCTGGCGCCTGCCGGCCGGCCCGCTGCGCGAGGCCTGGCCGCGCCCGGTCGACCTGGTGCTCTGCCCGGTCGGCCTGGCCGGGGTGGCGGGCCACCCGCTGCGCCGCGCACTCGCGCCCGAAGCCAGTCGCGCGGACGGCAGGCGCATGCCCCTGGCCGAGCTCGCGCGCCGCCCCCTGCTGGCCCTGGCCGGCATCGCTCGCCCCGAGGCCTTCTTCGGCATGCTGCGCGAGGCCGGCGTCGTGCCCCGGCAGACCCTGGCCCTGCCGGACCACCACGCCTTCGACGCGCCCGTCGCCGCCGGCGGGCTGGAACTGGTGTGCACCGAGAAGGACGCCGCCAAGCTGTGGCGGCATGCGCCCGGGGCCTGGGCCGTCGGGCTGCAACTGCAGCTCGATCCCGGCTTCTGGCAGGACTTCGACCGCCTGCTGGACGCGCAGCTATCATCGCCGCATGGACCCCAAGCTGCTTGAACTCCTGGTCTGCCCGGTGACCAAGGGCCCGCTGGACTACGCGCGCACGCGCCAGGAACTCTGGTCCCGCAGCGCCCGCCTGGCCTACCCGATCCGCGACGGCATCCCGGTGATGCTCGAGGAGCAGGCACGCACGCTCAGCGACGAGGAACTGGAGAGCCTGCCCCGCCGCACCCCGCTCGTGGGATGAGCTTCAGCGTCCTCATCCCCGCGCGGCTGGCCTCCACCCGCCTGCCCGACAAGCCGCTGGCCGACATCGCCGGCAAGCCCATGGTGGTCCGCGTGGCCGAACGGGCCGCCCGCTCCGGCGCCGCCCGCGTGGTGGTCGCCGCCGACGATGCGCGGATCGTGCAGGCCTGCGCGGCGCACGGCGTGCAGGCCGTGCTGACGCGCGCCGACCATGCCTCCGGCAGCGACCGGCTGGCCGAAGCCTGCGAGCAGCTGGGCCTGGACGGGCGCGACGCGGTGGTCAACGTGCAAGGGGACGAGCCCCTGATCGAACCGGCCCTGATCGACGAGGTCGCGGCCTTGCTGGCCGCGCACCCGGACGCGGCCATGAGCACCGCCGCCCACCCCATCGCCAGCGTCGAGGACTTCCTCAACCCCAACATCGTGAAGGTGGTGACCGACGCCGCCGGGCTCGCGCTCTACTTCAGCCGCGCGCCCATGCCCTGGTGGCGCGACGGCTACGCCGGCGGGGTGAGCACCCTCCCGGACCCGGCGCCCTTGCGCCACGTCGGCATCTACGGCTACCGCGCCGGCTTCCTGCGCAGCTTTCCCGGCCTGCCGCCGGCGCCGCTGGAGCGCATCGAGGCGCTGGAGCAGTTGCGCGCGCTCTGGCACGGCCACCGCATCGCGGTGCATGTCAGCACGCATGCGCCCGGGATCGGCGTGGACACGCCCGAGGACCTTGCGCGGGTGCGCGCCGGCTGGCCGGCGTAAGGGTCCGCGAAGGGTCGCGTGATATTCTCCAAGCCATCATGCGCGACGGCGGGCCAGCCCCGCCCGCGGCGCACCGCAGCATCTCCCAGAACAACTTACGAGGACATCCATGAGACTGATTCTGTTGGGCGCGCCCGGCGCGGGCAAAGGCACACAAGCAGCCTTCATCTGCCAGAAATACGGCATCCCACAAATCTCCACGGGTGACATGCTGCGCGCCGCCGTCAAGGCCGGCACACCGCTGGGCCTCGCGGCGAAGAAGGTCATGGATTCGGGCGCGCTGGTCAGCGACGACATCATCATCGGGCTCGTGAAGGAGCGCATCACCCAGCCCGACTGCGCCAACGGTTTCCTCTTCGACGGCTTTCCGCGCACCATCCCGCAGGCGGACGCGATGAAGGCGGCCGGCGTCAAGCTCGACTACGTGCTGGAGATCGACGTGCCCTTCGAGGCCATCATCGAGCGCATGAGCGGCCGCCGTTCGCACCCGGCCTCGGGCCGCACCTACCACGTCAAGTTCAACCCGCCCAAGGTCGCCGGCGTGGACGACGTCACCGGCGAGCCCCTGGTGCAGCGCGACGACGACAAGGAAGAGACCGTGAAGAAGCGCCTGGAGGTCTACGCCGCCCAGACACGGCCGCTGGTCGACTATTACGCCGGCTGGGCCCAGGCCGACCCGGCCTCGGCACCCCGCTACCGGGCCATCAGCGGCCTGGGCAGCGTCGACGAGATCACCGCCCGGGCGCTGGCCGCGCTGGCGGCCTGAGCAGGTCCAGCACCAGCTCGATCCTCGCCTTGACGGGCGACAGGGCACTCGCGGGCAGGGTTTCGCCCGCGTGCCGCACGATGGGTCCCTGGCTGCAGCGCGTGGTCCGCACCAGGGCCACGCCCGCCTCGCGGGCCTCCTGCAGCGCATCCAGCAGCGGCTGCGCCACCGAGCCGTTGCCCGTGCCGGCCACCACGATGCCCTGCACGCCGTCGCGCACCAGCGCGCGCACCATGCCGCCCCCGGCGCCGGCGTGGTTCATCACGATCTCCACCCGAGGCCAGGCCCCGGCCGGCCAGTCCAGCGCACGGGGCGCCGTGGGCACCCAGGCCCGCACCGGCCGCACCTGCCCGTCCTCCACATAGGCCAGCGGGCCGGCCTCGCCGCTGGCGAAGGCGTCTAGGCGGTAGGGGTGCACCTTGCTGACCTGCACCGCGTCGTGGACCACCCCCGCGCACACGGCGACCACGCCCTGCGCACCCGCAGCCGAAGCCACCGCCAGGGCGTCCAGGATGTTCTGCGGCCCGTCCGGGCTCATGGAGGTCGCCGGCCGCATGGCGCAGGTCAGCACCACGGGCTTGGCCGTGTCCAGCATCCGGTGCAGGAAATACGCGGTCTCTTCCAGCGTGTCGGTGCCGTGCGTGATGACCACGCCCTGCACCTCGTCGCGGGCCAGCCACGCCTGGCAGCGCGCGAGCAGCCGGCCCCAGGTGGCGAAGTCCATGTCCTTGCTGTCGAGCTGGGCCACCTGCTCGCTGGCGAGCGGCAGGTCCCGCAGGCCGGGGATACCGGCGAGGATGGCCTCGATGCCGATCTGCGCCGCGGTGTAGCCGACGTTGTCGGTCGCGCTGGCGGACGATCCCGCCAGGGTGCCGCCTGTGCCCAGGACGGCGATGGTTGGGCGTGCCACTTGCACTCCTGTGAAAACTGGTTAAAAATACAGCTACTGGATAGGCAAACAGGAGCCGACATGCTCGACCAACCGAAGCTGACCCCGCGCCAACAGCAGATTCTGGACCTGATTCAAAGCGCCATCGCGCGCACCGGCGCGCCGCCCACCCGGGCGGAGATCGCCGCCGAGCTCGGGTTCAAGTCGGCCAATGCGGCCGAGGAACACCTGCAGGCCTTGGCCCGCAAGGGCGTGATCGAGCTGGTGAGCGGCACCTCGCGCGGCATCCGCCTGCGCAGCGAGGCGCTGCGCAGCATCAACGAGTCGCGCATCAAGCAGTTCTCGCTGCCCCTGCCCAGCCTGGCGCAGCTGGCCCTGCCGCTGGTCGGCCGCGTGGCCGCCGGCTCGCCCATCCTGGCCCAGGAACACGTGGACCAGACCTACTACGTCGAGAGCAGCCTGTTCCAGCGCCGCCCCGATTACCTGCTCAAGGTGCGCGGCATGTCCATGCGCGACGCCGGCATCATGGACGGCGACCTGCTCGCGGTGCAGTCCACCCGGGAAGCGAAGAACGGCCAGATCGTGGTCGCGCGGCTGGGCGACGAGGTCACGGTCAAGCGCTTCAAGCGCAACAAGCACCTGATCGAGCTGCACGCCGAGAACCCGGATTACCCCACCATCGTGGTCGAGCCCGGCGAGCCCTTCGAGATCGAAGGCCTGGCCGTCGGCCTGATCCGCAACACGATGCTGATGTAGGCAAGACCGGGCTGGCCGCAGGTGGCGGGCGTATGGCGCTGGGTGCGCCATCACCCTGCGGGCCAGCCTTCCACCACGCAATCCTGCCGTGTCCCACCCCTTCTCAAGGAGAGTCGCATGGCACGTCCGATGTCCCGTTTTTCTTCCCTGTTCCGCGCGCTGCGCAATGCGGCGGCGCGCATCGCTGGCGGCCGCGCCGGTGACGCACCGCGCCCGCCGGCGGCGCTGCGTCCCATCGTCGTCACGGGCGGCGGCCGCGCGCCCACCGGCGGCGGCGGCACGCGCAGCACCGTCCCGGCGGTGCAGCGCATTCCCCGCAGCCCGGTGCGCGTGCTGCGCGTGGCCGAGGCCGGCAGCCGTCGCGTCGCTGGCGCCCGCATGGTGATCTCGGGCCGGCTGGCCGATGTGTGCGCCGAGCTCGAGCGGCTCGCGGCGCTGGAAGCCGCAGCCACCTGACGCCCGGCCGGCCCGCCGTTCCCGGGCCGGCAACTCAGGCCTGGGCGCCCGCCAGGTAATCGGCCTTGCCCAGCTCCACGCCGTTGTGGCGCAGGATCAGGTAGGCCGTGGTGACGTGAAAGAACACGTTGGGCAGCACCCAGTGCTTCAGGTAGGCCTCGCCCTTCATGGTGCGGGTGGCTTCGCGGCCCACGGGGAAGGTGATTTCCTTGTCCTCGGTGCCGTCGATCTGGGCGGCGGGCACGGTGGCCAGCCAGTCCAGGGTCTTCTGGATGCGGCCGCGCAGGTCGGCGAAGCTGGCCTCGTTGTCGTCGAACTTGGGCGCTTCCACCCCCGCGATGCGCGCCACGCCCAGCTTGGACATGTCGCAGGCGATCTGGATCTGGCGGGTGAAGGGCAGCATGTCAGGCGCCATGCGGTACTGCAGCAGCGCCGTCGGGTCGATCTTGCGGGCTTCGGCAAAAGCCTGGCCCTTGGCCAGGATGTGCGACAGATTGTTGAGCATGGTCTGCAGCACCGGCAGGCTGGCGCTGGACATCGACAGTGACATGGTTCCTCCTCGGCCCCTTCGGGCAGGCAAAGCGCGCATCCTAGCCTTCCGCGCAGGGCGCCGCAGCCGGTGACGAGCTTGGCCCGAGGCACAATCCGGGCATGAACATTGTGATCCTCGACGATTACCAGGACGCGGTGAGGAAGCTGCAGTGCGCGTCCAAGCTCGAGCACTACCCGGCCAAGGTCTACACCAACACCGTGAAGGGCATCGGCCAGCTGTCGGTACGCCTGCGGGACGCCGACGTGATCGTGCTGATCCGCGAGCGGACGCACCTCACGCGCCAGCTGCTGGAAAAGCTGCCGCGGCTGCGCATGATCTCGCAGACCGGGCGGGTCGGCTCGCACATCGACGTGCAGGCCTGCACCGAGCGGGGCATCGCCGTGGCCGAGGGCGTGGGCTCCCCGGTGGCGCCGGCCGAGCTCACCTGGGCGCTGATCATGGCCGCCATGCGCCGCCTGCCGCAGTACATCAGCACGCTCAAGCACGGCGGCTGGCAGCAGTCGGGCATGAAGTCCGCCTCCATGCCGGTGAACTTCGGCCTGGGCATGGTGCTCAAGGGCCGCACCCTGGGCATCTGGGGCTACGGCAAGATCGGCCAGCTGGTCGCCGGCTACGGCCGGGCCTTCGGCATGAAGGTGATGGTCTGGGGCAGCCAGGGCGCCCGCGAGCGCGCGGTCGCCGACGGCCTGCAGGCCGCGCTCAGCCGCGAGGAGCTGTTCCAGTCCAGTGATGTGCTCAGCCTGCACCTGCGCCTTGCCGAGGAAACCACCGGCATCGTCACGCTGGAAGACCTGGGCCGCATGAAGCCCACCGCACTGCTGGTGAACACCTCGCGCGCCGAGCTCATCGAGCCCGACGCGCTGATCGCCGCCCTCAACCGCGGTCGCCCGGGCATGGCGGCCGTGGACGTGTTCGAGAGCGAGCCCATCCTGCAGGGCCACGCCCTGCTGCGCCTGGAAAACTGCATCTGCACGCCGCACATCGGCTACGTCGAGCTGGACAGCTACGAGCTGTACTTCGGCGCCGCCTTCGACAACGTAGTGAATTTCATCCGCGGCACGCCGACCAACATCGTCAACCCGGGCGCGCTGCAGGTGCGGCGCTGACCCGGCCCGCGGCCAGGCGCCGCGGCGGGGACAGGCCCGGGCCCGGCGGGCAGGAATAATCGGCTTCCCTTCCCTGCCCCCACACCCTGTGCAAGACACCGCCCCGACCGCCGACCGACTGCCCGCGGTCCTCTGGCCCCTGCTGTTCGGCAACTTCGTCATCGGCAGCGGGGTGATGGTGGTCCAGGCCACGCTCAACGAGATCAGCAGCGACCTGCAGGTGTCGGTGCCCGTGGCCGGCCAGCTGATCGCAGCCGCGGCCGCCCTGATGTGCCTGGGTGCGCCCTTGCTCGCCACGGTGGTGGCCGGCTGGGACCGGCGCCGGCTGCTCGCCCTGTCCATGCTGTGGTACGGCCTGCTGCACGCGGCCTGTGCCTTCGCGCCCAGCTACGGGGTCTTGCTGGCCTTGCGGGTGATGGCCGTGGTGTCGCCCGCGATCTTCACCCCGCAGGCCGCCGCCAGCGTGGGCCTGCTGGTGCCGCCCGCGATGCGCGGCCGCGCCATCACGCTCGTGTTCCTGGGCTGGTCGGTGGCCTCGGTGCTGGGCGTTCCCATGGGCAGTTTCATCGCCGCCCTGTTCGGCTGGCGCGCGGCCTTCGGCCTTGTGGCGGTGCTCAGCCTGGTCAGCGCGGCCTGGGTCTGGGTGCGCCTGCCCGACGGCGTACGTCCGCAGGCCCTCTCGGCCGCGGCCTGGGGCGAGGCCCTGCGCCACCGCGGGCTGGTGCTGTGCATCGCGGTGACCCTGCTGTCCTCCGCCGGGCAGTTCGTGCTGTTCTCCTACTTCGCGCCCTACTGGCGCGCCAAGCTGGGGGTGACGCCCACCACGCTCAGCCTGCTCTTCCTGTGGTTCGGCGCCTTCGGCTTCATCGGCAACGTGCTGATGTCGCGCCATGTGGACCGGATCGGCGCGCCGCGGGCCGTGATGATCGCGCTGGGCTGCATCGCGCTCAGCCTGCTGGCCTGGCCCCTGGCGACCAGCCTGGCCCTCGCGGGCCTGGTGTGCATTCCCTGGGCGCTGGGCCTGTTCTCCAGCAATTCGGCCCAGCAGGCCCGGCTGGTTGCGTTCGCGCCGGTGCTGGCGCCCGCCACGGTGGCGCTCAACAGTTCCGCGCTCTACGCCGGCCAGGCCGTGGGCGCGGCCACCGGGGGCTGGCTGATCGCCGGCGGGCGCATGGACTGGCTGCACTGGGCCGGCTTCGCCGTCATGCTGGCGTGCATGGGGGTGAGTGCCAAGGCGGGGCCGTCCCGCACTGCCACATAATCGCCCGATGAACCTGAACGACCCCACCGTCGGCGTCGTGGGGACGGGTGCCATGGGCCGGGGAATCGCGCAGATCGCGGCCCAGGCCGGCAGCACCGTCCTGCTCCACGATGCCCAGCCCGCCGCCGTCGAGAAGGCGCGCACCGAAATCTGTGCCCAATGGGACCGCCTGCTCGAAAAGGGCCGCATGGACGAGGCCGCCGTGCAGGCCTGCAAGCAGCGGCTGAAGCCGGCCGATGGCCTGCAGGGGCTGGCCAGCTGCGACCTGGTGATCGAAGCCATCGTCGAAAAGCTGGAAGCCAAGAAGTCGCTGTTCGCGCAGCTCGAGGAGATCCTTCGGCCCGACGCGGTGCTGGCCACCAACACCTCCTCGCTTTCCGTCACCGCGATCGCGGCCGGCCTGAAGGCGCCCCAGCGCGTCGCGGGCTACCACTTCTTCAACCCGGTGCCGCTGATGAAGGTGGTCGAGGTCATCGCCGGCCTGAAGACCGACCCGGCGGTGTGCGAGGGACTGTCGGCCTTCGCCCGCAAGATGGGCCACACCCCGGTGCAGGCCCAGGACACCCCCGGCTTCATCGTCAACCACGCCGGCCGCGGCTACGGCACCGAGGCCCTGCGCCTGGTGGGTGAAGGCGTGGCGGACTTCGCCACGGTAGACCGCATCCTGCGCGACCAGGCCGGCTTCAAGCTCGGCCCCTTCGAGCTGATGGACCTCACCGCGCTGGACGTGTCGCACCCGGTCATGGAATCCATCTACCACCAGTACTACGAGGAAGCCCGCTACCGCCCCAGCGTGATCACCGCGCAGCGCCTGGCGGGCGGCGTGCTGGGACGCAAGACGGCCGACGGCTTCTACCGCTACGAGGGCGGCAAGGCCGTGGTGCCCGCCGAACCGCCGGTGCCGCAGGTGGCGGAGCTGCCGCCCGTGTGGGTCTCCACCCGCGCTGCGCGCCGGGCCGAGCTGTACCAGCTGCTCAAGGACCTGGGCGCGAAGATCGAGACCGGCCAGTCGCCCTCGCTCCACGCCCTGACCGTGGTCGCGCCGCTGGGCTTCGACGTCACCACCGTGGCGGTGGTCGAACGGCTGGACCCGGCCCGCACCGTGGGCATCGACATGCTGATCGACGACGCGGCCACCAAGCGCCGCGTGCTGGCCACCAACCCGGCCACGCGCGAGGACATGCGCGACGCCGCGCACGCGCTGTTCGCGCGCGACGGCAAGCCGGTGAGCGTGATCCGCGATTCGGGCGGCTTCGTCACGCAGCGCGTGGTCGCCACCATCGTCAACATCGCCGCGGATATCTGCCAGCAGCGCATCTGCAGCCCCAAGGACCTGGAGCTGGCCGTGACGCTGGGCCTGGGCTACCCGCTAGGCCCGCTGGCCATGGGCGACCGCTGGGGCCCCTCCAACATCCTCGAGGTGCTCTTCAACATGCAGACCGTCTACGGCGACCCGCGCTACCGCCCCAGCCCCTGGCTGCGCCGGCGCGGCGCCATCGGCCTGTCGCTGCTGCACGAGGAACCCTGACCCGCCATGGCCGCCGAACTCAAGAGCCGCAGCGAAGGCCGCACCCTGGTGCTGTCCATCAGCAACCCCGAGAACCGCAATGCGCTGGGCCCGGAAATCTACGCCGCCGGCGTCGAGGCCCTGAACGCCGCCGACTCCAACCCGGAGGTGCGCAGCGTGGTGATCACGGGCGAAGGCAGCACCTTCTGCGCCGGCGGCAACCTGCAGCGGCTGCTGGGCAACCGGCAGAAGCCGCCCGAGGTGCAGGCGCAGAGCATCGAGGGCCTGCACGGCTGGATCGAGGCGATCCGCACCTTCCCCAAGCCCGTGATCGCGGCCGTGGAAGGCGCCGCCGCGGGCGCCGGGTTCTCGCTGGCGCTGGCCTGCGACCTGATCGTCGCGGCCCATGACGCGGTCTTCGTGATGGCCTACAGCGGCGTGGGCCTCTCGCCCGACGGCGGCGCCAGCTGGTCGCTCGCCCATGCTCTGCCGCGCCAGCTGGCCAGCGAGCTGCTCATGGGGGGCGAGCGCACCACGGCCGAGCGCCTGCACGCGCTGGGCGTGGTCAACCGCATCGCTGGCAACGGCGAAGCCCTGGCCGAAGCCCTAAACCTGGCCGAGCGCCTGAACGCGCGCGCGCCCAACGTGATGGCCAGCATCAAGGAATTGCTGGGCGACGCCGACGGCGCGACGCTCAACCGCCACCTGGCGGCCGAGCGCGACCATTTCGTTCGCAACCTGCACCACCCCAATGCCGGCATCGGCATCGAGGCCTTCCTCGGCAAGCGCAAGCCCGACTACCGGTAGCCGGGTCCCACAGGCGACAGCCCCTGCCGCGGCAGTCACTCAAACGACAGACCATGGACGACCCCATTCTTACCATCGAGGAACGCGAGGCGATCAATTCCGGTCGCTGGTTTTCCCAACTCTCACCGTCCCTGCGCCACGACATCCTGCGATGCGCCTACGTCAAACGCTACAAGGACGCCGACCTGATCTGCGCGCGCGGCGACCCGGCCGAGGCGTGGAGCGCGGTGGCGCGCGGCGCCGTGCGCGTGAGCTCGACCTCGATCACCGGCAAGCAGGTCACGCTGACCTACGTGGAGCCGGGGGTCTGGTTCGGCGACGTGGCGATCTTCGACGGCGAGCGCCGCACGCACGATGCCTTCGCGCATGGCGAAACCACCCTGCTCTCGGTCTCGCGCGGCGACTTGCGCAAGATCCTGTCGCAGCACGTGGAGCTGTACGAGGCGCTCATGTTCCTTCAGGCGCGGCGCATACGCACCCTGTTCGGCCTGGTGGAAGACCTCAACACCCTGCCGCTGCGCGCGCGCCTGGCCAAGCAGCTCACCCACCTGGTGCGCAGCTACGGTGTGCCCTCGCTGGCCGATGGGCGCGAGGTGCGCATCGGCCTGCAGCTGGCGCAGGAGGAGCTGGCGCACCTGCTGGGCGCCTCGCGCCAGCGCGTGAACCAGGAGCTCAAGACCCTGGAGCGCGAAGAGGTCATCCGCATCGAGCCGGGCGGCCTGGTGGTGCGCAACCGCGATGCCCTGATGCGCATCATCGAAGCCGACAACTAGAACACGAGACCCTGCATGTCTGAATTCGATCACTTCATCGGCACGCGCGAAGTCGCGGAGAAGCACCGCTTCGACGTCGCCGCCCTTGAGAAATGGCTCAGCGGACGGCTCCCGGGCTTCCGCGGCCCGCTCCAGGTGGAGATGTTCAAGGGCGGGCAGTCCAACCCGACCTACAAGCTGCTCACGCCCGAGCGCAGCTACGTGATGCGCGCCAAGCCCGGCCCGGTGGCCAAGCTGCTGCCCTCCGCACACGCGATCGAGCGCGAATTCGCGGTGATGTCGGGGCTGGCGGGCACAGGCGTGCCGGTGCCCAGGATGCACGTGCTGTGCGAGGACGAGGAGGTCATCGGCCGCGCGTTCTACGTGATGGAGTTCATGCAGGGCCGCGTGCTCTGGGACCAGGCCTTGCCCGGCATGACGCAGGCCCAGCGCGGCGAGATCTACGACGAGATGAACCGCGTCATCGCGGCGCTGCACACTGTCGACTTCGCCAAGCAGGGGCTGGCGGGCTACGGCAAGCCCGGCAACTACTTCGAGCGCCAGATCGGCCGCTGGACCAAGCAGTACAAGGCGTCCACGGACGGCGCCGGCCCCATGTCGCAGCCCATCCCGGCGATGGAAAAGCTGGTCGAGTGGCTGCCTGCCCACATCCCGGCGGCCGCGCGCGACGAAAGCAAGATTTCCATCGTGCACGGCGACTACCGGCTGGACAACCTGATGTTCGACGCGCAGCAGCCGCGCATCATCGCCGTGCTGGACTGGGAGCTGTCCACGCTGGGGCATCCGCTGGCCGACTTCAGCTACCACTGCATGGCCTGGCACATTCCGCACGGCTCCTTCCGGGGCATCGGCGGGCTGGACCTGCCCGGCCTGGGCATCCCGGCCGAAGACGACTACATGCGCCGCTACTGCGACCGCACGGGCCTGGCCACGGTGGACGAACTCAAGGCCGACTGGAACTTCTACCTGGCCTACAACATGTTCAGGATCGCCGCGATCCTGCAGGGAATCGCCAAGCGCGTGGAGGCGGGCACCGCCTCCAGCGCCCAGGCCGCCGCATCCGGCGCCAGCGCACGGCCCATGGCCGAGCTGGCCTGGGAATTCGCCCAGAAAGCTTGAGACCACCGGGCATCAACGAGGAAGACAAGATGGACTTCGATTACTCCCCCAAGACGCGTGAACTGCAGGCCCGCCTGAAGAAGTTCATGAACGACCACATCTACCCGGCCGAAAAGGAAGTCGAGGCGGAACTCGAGGCCAACACCAAGGCCGGCAAGCGCTGGACGCCGCTGCAGACCATCGAGAAGCTCAAGCCCAAGGCCCGGGCCGCCGGCCTGTGGAACCTGTTCCTGCCCGTGGACAGCGCGCAGGCCTCGGGCTACGACGGCGCCGGCCTGACCAACCAGGAGTACGCGCCGCTGGCCGAGATCATGGGCGCGGTGCCCTGGTCCAGCGAGGTGTTCAACTGCTCGGCGCCCGACACCGGCAACATGGAGACCATCGCCCGCTACGGCTCGCCCGAGCTGCGCGCGCTCTGGCTCAAGCCCCTGCTGGAAGGCGAGATCCGTTCGGCCTTCGCGATGACCGAGCCGGAGGTCGCCTCCTCGGACGCGACCAATATCTGCACCCGCATCGAGCGCCAGGGCGACGAGTACGTGATCAACGGCCACAAGTGGTGGATCTCCGGCGCCGGCGACCCGCGCTGCCAGGTCTTCATCACCATGGGCAAGACCGACCCGGAAGCGCCCCGCCACTCGCAGCAGAGCATGATCATCGTGCCCGCCAACACCCCCGGCATCCGCATCGTGCGGCCGCTGACGGTGATGGGCTACGACGACGCGCCGCACGGCCACGTGGAGATGTATTTCGAGAACGTGCGCGTGCCGGCCGCCAACATCCTGCTGGGTGAGGGCCGTGGCTTCGAGATCGCCCAGGGCCGCCTGGGCCCCGGCCGCATCCACCACTGCATGCGCCTGATCGGCCTGGCCGAGCGCGCGCTGGAACTGATGTGCCGCCGCGCCCTCTCGCGCACCGCCTTCGGCAAGACCGTGGCGCAGCAGAGCGTGACGCAGGAGCGCATCGCCGAGGCGCGCTGCAAGATCGACATGGCGCGCCTGCTCACCCTGAAGGCCGCCTGGATGATGGACACCGCAGGCAACAAGGTCGCCCGCACCGAGATCGCGATGATCAAGGTGGTGGCGCCCAACATGGCCCTGGACGTGATCGACTGGGCGATGCAGGTGCACGGCGGCGGCGGCATGAGCGGTGACTTCCCGCTCGCCTCGGCCTGGGCGCATGCCCGCACGCTGCGCTTCGCCGACGGCCCGGACGAAGTGCACCGCGCCGCCATCGCCAAGTGGGAGCTGGGCAAGTACGGCGCCTACGGCGCCGACGCCCAGGTGCCGGTCACGCGCGGCGGCTGAGCGCCCGCGCCCTGGCCCTGCGGGGCCGGGGCGGGCGGATCACCCCGGAAAGGCGGCCAGCGCGCGCTCGCAGGCCGCGCTGAAGACCGCCGAGGCGTGCTGCAGCGTGGGCAGCCGCGCCGGGTTCAGGGCCATGCGCAGGTAAGCCTTGCCGTTCATCACCAGCAGCAGCATCGGGTCTTCCGGCGACGGGCCGGGCTGCGGCCAGTGCATCAGGCTGTCGGCCAGAGACGCATCCAGCAGCGCCTGCGCGGTTTCGCGCCGGTCCGACAGCACGCTGAAACGCTTCCAGAACTCGATGGGCAGGGTGTCCCAGCCCACCTCGTCGTAGATGGAGAGCCAGCGCATTTCCTCGGGCATGGACGAATCCAGCGAGGTCTGCAGGCTGTCGGTGTACATCCGGTAGGCCTGGCGCTCCAGCTGGTCCTTCAGGGCGCGGTTGATCACCAGCACGGCCACCCCAGGCGCCAGGCCCAGTTCGGCCCGCGCACGCAGCTCGTCATGGTTGCGGATGTAGCCGCGGGTGGACGGGCCGATCTGCAGGCGCCAGGGCCGCCCCTGCACCTGCCCCTCCAGCGTCATGCCTTGCCCGGCATCGGCACGCAGGTCCCAGCCCTGGCTCGCCGCCCATTGGGAGACGGGGCCCAGCGCCGACGGCGCAGCGGCCGACGGCTTGCCTCCCGCCAGGTCGTTCGACCGGCCGAAGGCTTTCTTGATGCGATCGAACATGAATCCCGTACGGGACTTCGGCAGGCGGCGGGCGTCAGCGGATCGCGAAATCGTCGCGCGACTTGCCGCGCAGCCAGGCCGGCTCGCGGCCGCGGCCCGACCAGGTCTGGCCGGTGGCGGGGTCACGGTACTTGGGCGCCACGCGGGTGCCGGCGCTGGGGCTGGCACCGCGCGGCTTGCGGCCCTTGCGGCCACTGCCGAAGATGTCTTCAGCGGACAGGCCATGCTGCTCCACCATCGCGCGCACGGCACGGACGGCGTCGGAGCGCTCGGCATCGCGCGCGGCCGCGATCTGGGCCTCGATCTCTTGCTTCTGTTTCAGGAGTTCAGCGACAGTTGCCATGGTTGTCCTTTCGTGCGGCGATTCTAAACGCCGGTCTGCTGCGAGCCGCATCCATGGCACGAATATTGCCGCGATGACTGCATGCAAACAGCCGTCACTCCCCCGGCCGCACGGCGGCGCCGGCCGCTGGATCCGCTGCGCCAGGGCCAGCTCGAACTGCTGCTCGAATCCACCGGGGAAGGCGTGTTCGGCATCGACCTGGCGGGCAACTGCACCTTCATCAACCAGGCCGCGGCACGCATGCTGGGCTGGACACAGGACCAGGTGCTGGGCCGCAACATGCACGAACTGACCCACCACTCCCACGCCAACGGACAGCCCTACCCCACGCAGGACTGCCCCATCTTCAACGCCTTCCGCAGCGGCCTGCCCTGCCGCATCGACACCGAGGTGTTCTGGGACCGGACGCACCGGCCCTTCCCGGTCGAATATTCCAGCCACCCGCTGCTGGACGGCGGGGAGGTGCTGGGCGCGGTGGTCACCTTCTCCGACATCACCGGCAGGCGCCAGGCCGCCCGGGCGCTGCAGCAGGCCCACGACGAACTGGCGCGCGCCAACGACGAGCTCGAGGCGCGCGTGGCCGAGCGCACGCAGGCGCTGTCCGTGGCGCTGGGCGAGTTGCGCGAACTGGCCGCCTACTCCGAATCCGTGCGCGAGGAGGAGCGCACCCGCATCGCCCGCGAGGTCCATGACGAACTGGGCAGCCTGCTGGTGGCGCTGAAGATGGATGTGAACTGGATGGACAAGCGCCTGGGCGAACAGGGCCAGCGCAGCCCGCACGAGGCCGAGGCCATGCGCAGCCGTCTGCAGTCCAAGTGCCGCAACATGAGCCGGCTGATCGAGGCCGCGGTCGACAACGTGGGCCGCATCATCACCGACCTGCGTCCCAGCATCCTGGACCACCAGGGCCTGTGGGCGGCGCTGGAATGGCAGGCGCGCGACTTCGCGCAGTCGGCCGAGCTCTCGCTCGCCTGGGCGATGCACGGCACCGCGGGGCTGCACCTGCCCGAACCCCAGGCGATGGCCGTGTTCCGCATCTTCCAGGAGATGCTCAGCAACGTGGGGCGCCATGCGCAGGCAGGCGCGCTGGACGTGCGCATCACCGTGCGGGCCGGCACGCTGCGGCTGCAGGTGCGCGACGACGGCCGGGGCGCGCCGGCGCAGGCCTTCCAGGCCCCGACGGCCTACGGCGTCATGGGCATGCGCGAACGCGCCCGTCATTTCGGCGGCGAGGTCACGATCCAGAGCGGGCCCGGCCGTGGCACCCGCGTGGCGCTGCGCATGCCCTTGCGGGGCGCGGCGCCATGATCCGGGTGCTGATCGGCGACGACCACCGCGTGGTGCGCGAGGGCCTGAAACAGGTGCTGGCGGACGCCGAGGACGTGCGGGTGCAGGCCGAGGTCAGCAGCGGCCCCGAGGTGCTGGCGAAGGTGGCGGCCTGCGGCGGCACGGCCGGCCTGGACCTGGTGCTGCTGGACATCGCCCTGCCCGGCCTGGACGGCCTGGAAGTGCTGCAGGCGCTGCGCCGTGACCACCCCGGCCTGCCGGTGCTGATGCTCAGCACCTACCCGGAAGGCCAGTACGCGGTGCGCTGCATCCAGCTGGGCGCCGGCGGCTACCTCAACAAGAGCGCGGACCCCGACGACATGGTGGCGGCGGTGCGCAAGGTGGCGGCCGGCGGCCGTTACCTGACGGCCGCCACGGCCGAAGCGCTGGCGGCCTCCGTCTGGGCGGGTGCCGGCAAGGCCGGCGGCGTCGAAGCCCTGTCGCACCGCGAACACCAGGTCTTCCGCCTGCTCACCGAAGGCATGACCGTGAGCGAAATTGGTGCACGCCTCAAGCTGGCGCCCAACACCGTGAGCACCTACCGGACGCGCGTGCTGGAAAAGACGGGCGCCCGCAACGACGTGGAACTGGCGCTGTACGCGGAGCGCCTGGCCCGCAGCGGCCTGGCCCGCTGATGCGCCGGGCCGTGTAGGGCTGGCACTACACGCTGTCGCCGCAGCCCCCGCGATCTTGCGCACCCGACCCCCTGCCGGCCCGGGCTGGTCCGCAGCTTGCGTAGGCCTCCCTATCGCGTCTGCCTTTTTCCCCATTTTCGACAACGGAGTCCCCATGAACCGCAACGACGTCACCGAGAAGATCATCGCCACCAAGGTGTCCAAAGGCCTCAAGTGGGAGGACATCGCCAAGAAGGTCGGCCTCAGCAAGGAGTGGGTCACGGCCGGCTGCCTGGGCCAGATGACCTTCGACGAGAAGCAGGCCAAGGTGCTGGGCCGCATCTTCGGCCTCAACGCCGAGGAGCAGAAGTGGCTGCAGGTGGTGCCGTACAAGGGCTCGCTGCCCACCCCCGTGCCCACCGACCCGCTGATCTACCGCTGGTACGAGATCGTCAGCGTCTACGGCACCACGATCAAGGAATTGATCCACGAGGAATTCGGCGACGGGATCATGAGTGCGATCGACTTCAGCATGGACATCGTGCGCCAGCCCGATCCCAAGGGCGACCGCGTCAACGTGGTGCTCTCGGGCAAGTTCCTGCCCTACAAGCAGTACTGATCTTCATCCACCCCCCGCCCCGAGGATCACGATGGACACCCTCCTGAAAAGCATCCGCCGCCTGGCCCTGGCCCTGCCGCTCGCCCTGGGCCTGGCGCAGGCCGCGCTCGCCGAGACCGTCGCCCGCTACGGCATCTCCATGGCCGACATCCCGCTGACCACCGGCCAGCCCGACCGGGGCGCCGGTGCCTACCAGTTCACCGGCCACACGCTGTACGACCCGCTGGTCGCCTGGGAGGCCGATGTCGGCACCCGCCCGGGCAAGCTGGTGCCCGGCCTGGCCACCGACTGGAAGGCCGACCCCAAGGACCCGCGCAAGTGGACCTTCCACCTGCGCAAGGGCGTCAAGTTCCACGACGGCTCCGCCTTCACCGCCGACGCGGTGACCTGGAACCTGGACAAGGTGCTGAACGACAAGTCGCCGCAGTTCGACGCCAAGCAGAGCGCCCAGGTGCGCCCGCGCATCCCCTCCATCGCGAGCTGGCGCAAGGTGGACGAGATGACGGTGGAGATCACCACCAAGGACGTGGACGCGCTGTTTCCCTACCAGCTGCCCTGGTTCCTGATCTCCAGCCCCGCGCAGTGGGAGAAGCTGGGCCGCGACTGGGGCAAGGTGGCCTTCCAGCCCTCGGGCACCGGCCCCTTCAAGCTCGACAAGCTGGTGCCGCGCGAGCGCGCCGAATTGGTGCGTAACGCGGGCTACTGGGATACCAAGCGCCTGGCCAAGACCGACCGCATCGTGCTGCTGCCCATTCCCGACGCGCTCACCCGCGCCAACGCGCTCCTGAGCGGCCAGGTCGACCTGATCGAGACGCCGCCGCCCGACGTGCTGCCGCAGCTGCAGAAGGGCGGCTTCCGCATCGTGACCAACGTGACGCCGCACGTCTGGCCCTACCACTTCAGCACCTACCCGGGCTCCCCCTGGGCCGACATCCGGGTGCGCAAGGCGGCCAACCTGGCGATCGACCGCGACGCCATCGTGAAGCTGCTGAACGGCCTGGCCACGCCCGCCAAGGGCCAGCTGGACCGCACCAGCCCCTGGTTCGGCAAGCCCAGCTTCGACCTGAAGTACGACCTCGCCCAGGCCCGCGCGCTGATGGCCCAGGCCGGCTACTCCAAGGACAAGCCCCTGAAGGCGAAGATCATCATCGCCCAGGGCGGCACGGGCCAGATGCTCTCGCTGCCGATGAACGAGTTCATCCAGCAAAGCCTGGCCGAGATCGGCATCAACATCGACTTCGAGGTCGTCGAGCTGGAGAACCTGTACCTGCACTGGCGCAGCGGTGCCAAGGCCGACATGAACGCCGGCAAGGGCATCAGCGCGATCAACCTGGGCTACGTGACGGCCGACCCGTTCTACGCCATCACGCGCTTCATGGACAGCCACTACATCGCGCCCAACGGCGTGAACTGGGGCGGCCTGATGGACCCCAAGGTGGACGCGACCATCGAGCAGGTCCGCACCACCTTCGACACCAAGAAGCAGGACGCGCTGCTGGCCAGCCTGCACCAGACCATGGTCGACCAGGCGCTGATGCTGTGGGTGGTGCACGACGTGAACCCGCACGCGCTCTCGCCCAAGGTGAAGCAGTTCGTGCAGGCCCAGCACTGGTTCCAGGACCTGACCACCATCGGGATGTAAGAGGCACGCCGGCCCCATGCTCGCCTATTTCCTGCGCCGCCTCGCCTACACCCTGCCGATCGCGCTGGGTGTGACGCTGCTGTCCTTCCTGCTGGTGTACATCGCGCCCGGCGACCCGCTGAACGCGATCGCCCCGGCCGACGCGCCGGCGGACGTGGTGGCCGCCCTGCGCAGCACCTACGGCCTGGACCGGCCGCTGCCGGTGCAGTACGGCCTGTGGCTGGTGCGCGCCGTGCAGGGCGACCTGGGCGTCTCCATCGCGTCCGGCCGCGCCGTGGGCTCGGAGGTGCTGGCGGCCATGAAGAACACGCTGGTGCTGGCGCTGTTCGCGGCCGCGCTGGGCATGACGGCGGGCGTGGTGCTGGGGGGCCTGGCGGGCAACCGCATCGGCGGCGTGGTGGACCGGCTGGCCAGCGGCTTCTCGGTGCTGGGCGTGAGCGTGCCCCACTACTGGCTGGGCCTGGTGCTCACCATCGTGTTCTCGGTCTGGCTGGACTGGCTGCCCGCCATGGGCGCGGGCCCGGGCAGTTCGGCCACCGGCGGCAACGCCTGGGCCTGGGACTGGGCGCACGTGCGGCACCTGGTGCTGCCCGGCCTCACGCTGTGCGTGATCCCCATGGGCATCGTCACCCGCACCGTGCGCGCCCTGGTGGCCGAGACCCTGCAGCAGGAGTTCGTCACCGCCCTGTGGGCCCGCGGCCTGGGGCGCGCCGCCGTGTTCCGCCACGTCGCGCGCAACGCCCTGCCCACGGTCCTGGCGGTGGCGGGCCTGCAGCTGGGCTACCTCATGGGCGGCTCCATCCTGGTGGAGACCGTGTTCGCCTGGCCGGGCACCGGCTTCCTGCTGAACACCGCCATCTTCCAGCGCGACATCCCGCTGCTGCAGGGGACCATCCTCGTGCTGTGCATGTTCTTCGTCGCGCTCAACCTGCTGGTGGACATGCTGCAGCCGCTGGTCGACCCGCGCATGCGGCGTGCCTGACATGACACCGAACGGTTACTGGCGCTCCGTGCTGCGCCGCCTGCGCCGCGACCGCGTCGCCATGGCCTGCGCCTTCGCCATCCTTCTGCTGGTGGGGCTGGCGGTGTTCGCACCCTGGGTGGCGCCGGCCGATCCCTTCAAGGCCAGCATGCTCAAGCGCCTGCTGCCCGTCGCCAGCCCGGGCCACTGGCTGGGCACCGACGAACTGGGCCGCGACCTGCTCAGCCGCCTCATGTACGGCGGCCGGCTCTCGCTCACCCTGGGCATCACCCCCGTGGCCGCCGCCTTCGTGCTGGGCACCGCCATCGGCGTCACGGCCGGCTACGCCGGCGGCTGGGTCAACATGGCCGTGATGCGCACCCTCGACGTGTTCTACGCCTTCCCCTCGGTGCTGCTGGCCGTGGCGATCTCGGGCGCGATGGGGCCGGGCATGGGCAACAGCCTGCTGGCGCTCACCATCGTGTTCGTGCCGCAGATCGCCCGCGTGGCCGAGAGTGCGACCACCCAGGTCACGCGGCTGGAGTACATGGACGCGGCCCGCATGAGCGGCGCAGGCACCTTCGCCATCCTGCGCACGCAGGTGCTGGGCAACGTGATCGGCCCGGTGTTCGTGTACGCCACCGGCCTGATCAGCGTGTGCATGATCCTGGGCTCCGGCCTGTCCTTCCTGGGTCTGGGCGTGCGCCCGCCGGAAGCGGAATGGGGCCTGATGCTCAACACGCTTCGCTCGGCCATCTTCAGCAACCCGCTGGTGGCGGCTTTGCCCGGGCTGATGATCTTCATCACCTCGATCTGCTTCAACCTGCTGGCCGACGGCATCCGCTCGGCCATGGACCTGCGCCGCGCCGCATGACACCCGAACCCATTTCCACGACGGCCGCGGACCCGGTGCTGGCCCAGGCGCCCGACCGCGGCGGCCCGGCCCAGCCCCTGCTGTCGGCACGCGCGCTGGTCAAGCACTTCCCCGTGCGGGCCGGCCCCTTCGCGCGCACGCAGCAGGTCGTGCATGCCGTGGACGGCGTCAGCTTCGAGGTGGCCAAGGGCGAGACCCTGGGCATCGTGGGCGAATCCGGTTGCGGCAAGTCGACCACCGCGCGCCTGGTGGCGCGCCTGCTGGCCCCCGACAGCGGGGCCCTGCTGTTCGACGGCGAGGGCGTCGCCGAATTCGGCGGCCTCTCGCTCAAGGCCTACCGGCGCAACCTGCAGATGGTGTTCCAGGATTCGTTCGCCTCGCTCAACCCGCGCATGACGCTGGAGGACACCATCGCCTTCGGCCCGCGGGCACATGGCGTGGCGGCCGGGGCTGCGCGCACCCTTGCCCACAGCCTGCTCGGCCGCGTGGGGCTGGCCCCCGGCCAGTACGCGGGCCGGTACCCGCACGAGCTCTCGGGCGGCCAGCGGCAGCGGGTCAACATCGCCCGCGCGCTGGCCCTGGAGCCGCGCCTGCTCATTCTGGACGAAGCCGTCGCCGCGCTGGACAAGTCGGTGCAGGCCCAGGTGCTGAACCTGCTGCAGGAGCTGAAGGCGGAGCGCGGGCTGACCTACCTCTTCATCTCGCACGACTTGCACGTGGTGCACTACTTCTGCGACCGCGTGCTCGTGATGTACCTCGGGCAGGTGGTGGAGACCGGCCCGGTGGCGCAGGTGTTCGCGGGCGCCGCCCACCCTTACACGCGCGCGCTGCTGTCGGCCGTGCCCTCCATGGACCCGGCGCGGCGCACGCTCGCGCCGCCGCTGGGGGGTGACCCGCCCAACCCCATAGATCCGCCCTCGGGCTGCCGCTTCCGCGACCGCTGCCCGCACGCCGAAGCGGTGTGCGCGGCCTCGGTGCCGCAGCTGCTGCCGCTGGCGGTGGAGGGCCACGCCGCGGCCTGTCACATGGGCGTGCCGGGTTCCGGCCACAGCGCCGCGCCGGCGGCAGGCGGCCCGAGTGCCGTGCCGGCCGCGGAGGCCCTGGCATGACGCAGCCACTCCTGTCGGTCCAGGACCTCAGCGTGCGCTTCACGGGCGAGCGCGAGGTGCGCGCGCTCAACGGCGTCAGTTTTGATCTCGCGCCCGGCGAATCCCTGGGTCTGCTCGGCGAATCCGGCTCGGGCAAGAGCGTGACGCTGCGCACCCTGCTGCGGCTGCACCCGCCCGCGCGCACCCGCATCGCCGGCAGTGTGCGGGTGGAGGGTCAGGACGTGCTCGCCCTGGAAGGCCGCGCGCTCGCGCGCTTTCGCGGCGGCACGGTGTCCATGGTCTTCCAGGAGCCCGGCCTCGCCTTCGACCCGGTCTGCACAATCGGCGACCAGATGGTGGAGATGATCCGGGCCCACGCGACCGTGGACCACGCCACGGCGCGCGCGCAGGCGCTGGACATGCTGGAGCGGGTGCAGATCCCGCAGGCCCGCCGGCGGCTGGACGCCTGGCCGCACGAACTCTCCGGCGGCATGCGCCAGCGCGCGATGATCGCGCTGGCGCTGTGCTGCAAGCCCAAGCTGCTGCTCGCCGACGAGCCCACCACCGCGCTGGATGCCACGGTGCAGATCCAGATCCTGCTGCTGCTGCGCGAATTGCAGCGGGAGCTTGGCATGGCGCTCATCTTCGTCACCCACGACATAGGCGCGGCGGTGGAGATCTCCGACCGGCTGGCGGTGATGTATGCCGGCCGCATCGTGGAGCAGGGACCGGTGGCGCAGGTGCTGGCCCACGCGCGGCACCCCTACACGCAGGGCCTGATGGCCTCCTCGGTCGTCGGCGGCATGCGCGGCCAGCCCCTGCAGGCCATCCCCGGCGCCCCGCCGGACCTGGCGTCGCTGCCGTCCGGCTGCGCCTTCGCCCCCCGTTGCAGCCGGGCATCGGCGCCCTGCAGGGAGCAGGCACCCCCGCTGGCCACGCAGGGCGCCGGCCAGGCGGTGGCCTGCTGGCACGCGGGCGAGGTCGACGCCGGCGGCGCAGAGCCGGACCGGCAGGCTGCGGCGGCGCCCTAGGCGCGCCGGCTACGTGCCGCGCTTGCGCCGCAGGGCCCGGCGCGCCCCGTCCCAGGGCCGCGCAGGCCGCTGACCCAGGCCCGCCGCCTGAGTGACGAGAAGGCGTGGCGCGAAGCGGAGCTTGCAGCCCACGGCATGACGCTGCACGGGCAGCGCCGGGACGTCAGGTTCGTCTGGTTGTAAAGGGCTTCTAGAGGGACGCCCCTGGATAGGGCTGGCCCAGCCTCTGTGGCCTGCCCGGAGGGAATCGAACCCCCGACCCACAGCTTAGAAGGCTGTTGCTCTATCCAACTGAGCTACGGGCAGCCCGACGCGATGCGGTGGTCGGAGCGATAGGATTCGAACCTACGACCCTCTGGTCCCAAACCAGATGCGCTACCAGACTGCGCTACGCTCCGACACCGCGCCAATTCTACCCCGCAGGGTCAGAGCCGGACGTATTCGTAGGCCACCGGCTGGGCGTTGATGCCGCGGTCCGGCGGGGCGATCCAGGCGGCCATGCGGCCGGGTTCGGTGACGCGCTGCATCAGGCTCTTGACGAAGGTCTGGTCGGCCTCGGTGGGCAGCCACTGGTCGCGGTGGGCGTCGAACTCGGCCTGCGAGATGGGCTGGCCAGCCGGGTTGGTGGGCACGCCCGCCCACAGGCCCACCTGGCGGCGGAAGCGCGTGGAGGGCAGCTTGAGCTCGAAATCCACGCCGGCCCGCTTGATGGCCATGTTCCAGCGCGTCACGCCGACGTTGCAGTCCTTCACGTACTCCAGCCGCGTCACCTCGTTGATGCCGTTGCGCACCGCGATCGACTCGTCGCGCACGCCGCCCTGCCCGTCCGGCACCTGGATCACCATGTGCGTGTCGACTTCGGCGTGGTCGGCGAAGCGGGCCTCGTCGGGCCGGCCCTTGATGCCGTTCGCGAAGTAGCTGGCAGCGTTGGAGGAGGCCTCGGAGCCGAACAGGTCCAGCGAGCTGGTGAACCAGTAGTTCAGGTACTTCTGCAGCGTCGGCAGGTCCACCACGCCGGCGCGGCGCAGCGCGGCCGTGTCGTCGGTGTCCAGCTCCTTCATCACCTCCAGCGTGCGCTTGATGACGCGGCCGACCCCGGTCTCGCCCACGAACATGTGGTGCGCCTCTTCGGTGAGCATGAAGCGCGTGGTGCGCGCCAGCGGGTCGAACGCGCTCTCGGCGAAGCTCTTGAGCTGGAACTTGCCGTCGCGGTCGGTGAAGTAGGTGAACATGAAGAAGGACAGCCAGTTGTCCATGGGCTCGTTGAAGGTGCCCAGGATGCGCGGCCGGTCGGCGTCGCCGCTGTGGCGCTCCAGCAGCGCCTCGGCCTCCTCGCGGCCGTCGCGGCCGAAGTAGGCGTGCAGCAGGTACACCATGGCCCACAGGTGGCGGCCCTCCTCCACGTTGACCTGAAACAGGTTGCGCAGGTCGTACAGCGAAGGCGCGGTGTGGCCCAGCAGGCGCTGCTGCTCGACCGAAGCCGGCTCGGTGTCGCCCTGGGTGACGATCAGCCGGCGGAACGTGGAGCGGAACTCGCCGGGCACGTCCTGCCAGACGTCCTGGCCCCGGAAGTCGCCGAAGCCGATCTTGCGGCCCTCTTCCTTGTCGGCCAGGAAGATGCCCCAGCGGTAGTCGGGCATGGGCGTGTAGCCATAGCTGGCCCAGCCTTGCGCGTCCACGCCGACGGCCGTGCGCAGGTAGACGTCGTTGGCGCGGAAGTCGCTCGGGCCCATCTCGTCCCACCAGTTCAGGAAGGCGGGCTGCCACTTCTCCAGGGCGCGCTGGAGCTGGCGGTTGTCGGCCAGGTCGACGTTGTTGGGGATCAGGGCCTGCAGGTCGATCGTGCTCATGAAGGGTCTTTCAGGTGCGTTCAGGGTGGGGTTCAGGCGGCGATGTGGGCCGGGGGCGTTGCGGGCACGGCGCGCGCGAGGTCGCGCAGCGACTGCTCCACGCTGCGCGCGGCGGTGTCCACCACGGCATCGGCGCGGGCGTACAGGCCCTCGCGGGCGGCCAGGATGCGGCGCAGGTCGTCCAGCGCCTCTCGCGTGGCGCCGTGCGTGCTGTCGAAGGGCCGCATGTCGCCCTGGGCGATGACGCGGCTCATGTGTTCCTCGGGGCTGGCCTTGACCCAGACGCACCAGAAGTGCGCCTGCAGCAGGTCGAAGGTCTCGCGCTCGCTGACGATGCTGCCGCCCGTGGTCATGACCAGGCCCTGGCCATGCTCGCCCGCCAGGCGCAACAGCGCGCGGCGCTCGTAGCGGCGGTAGCCGGCCTGGCCGTGCAGCTGCAGGATCTCGCTCATGCCGGTGCCGGCCTCGCGCTCGATCTCGCGGTCGAGCTCGACGAAGGGCACGTGGCGCTCGGCCGCGAGCCGCGCGCCCAGGGTGGACTTGCCCGCCCCGCGCAGGCCGATCAGGGCGATGCGGCGCTCGCGGCGCTGGCCGTCGCCCATGCCGAAGGCCTGTGCGAGCAGGGCATGGGCGCGGTCCAGCTGGGCTTCGTCCAGCCGGGCCAGCAGGGCCTGGGCGCGGGCCAGCGTGGGCCGCGGCGCGTCCTGCAGCAGGTCGATCAGGCTGAGGTTGAGCGCCCGGCTGATCGCTTCCAGCGAATTGATGGACACGTTGGCGTTGCCGCCTTCCACATCGGCCAGGAAGCGCTCCGACAGGCCCGAATCCTGGGCCAGCTGCTTGCGCGTCATGCCGCGCCGGGCCCGCCAGGCGCGCACCCGCGCCCCCAGTTCGGACAGGGTGCCCCGGGCTTCGGTTTCACTCATGGCTAGGGTGGACACGGCTGAATCTGCGTTTCTTTTGATCAAGCGCAAATTGAAATATACTGCTAACTCTTGACACGTCAAGCAGTTTACTGCACTTATCGACATGAAGCTGAAGATCCTCGTGGGCACGATGACGAGCACGGCCGACTACGTCGCGCAGGCCATCCAGATGGATTGCGCCGACCTGGGCTACGAGATCGACGTGCAGCTGATGGACGGGCTGGACATCGGCGTGTTCGACGAGGACGCGCTCTACCTGATCTGCACCTCGACCTACGGCTCGGGCGACGTGCCCGACAACGCGCGCATGCTGTACGACTCGCTGGACGCGCAGCCGAAGTTCCTGGGCCACGTGCGCTACGGCGTGATCGCGCTGGGCGACCGCACCTACATGCAGACCTTCGCCTTCGGCGGGCGCAAGTTCGACGAGCGCCTGCAGGGCCTGGGCGCCAAGCGCATCGGCGAGGTCTGGGAGCACGACGCGAGCGAAGGCACGCTGCCCGAGGAACTGGGCGCCGCCTGGGCCCGAGAGTGGCTGGCCCAGGCCAGCGCGCAGGCCGAGACCTCCTGAGGCGCAGCGGCCGCGCGTTCGCGGCTGCGGGTTGCGCACGCAGCCTCGCGGCTGCTGATCGCGATGGCAGCCCCACGGCTGCAGGTCGCGCATGCAGCCCCACGGCTGCAGGTCGCGCATGCAGCCCCACCGCTGCGTTGGGGTAAGCCAGGGTGCGGCCCCTGGGGCCCACCACCACAATCCGCCCATTGCAAGACCTTGGGAAGGAGACCCCATGACCACACGCCGCCTCGTCCTGGCCCGCAGCGCCGCCCTGGTGGGCGCCGCATCCACCGGCCTGCTGCTGCCGCAGATCGCGCGGGCGCAGTCGAACCGCATCCGCGTCGGCTTCATGCTGCCCTACACGGGCACCTTCGCGCAGCTGGGCGTGGCGATCGAGAATGGCGTGCGCATGGCGATCGCCCAGCAGGGCGGCAAGCTCGGCGGCCGTGAGATCGAGTGGTTCAAGGTGGACGACGAGTCCGAGCCCTCCAAGGGCGTGGAGAACGCCAACCGGCTGGTGCAGCGCGACAAGGTGGACGTGCTGATCGGCACGGTGCACTCGGGCGTGCAGATGGCGATCCAGAAGGTGGCGCGCGAGTCCGGCGTACTGAACATCATCCCCAACGCCGGCGTGCACGCGGCCACGCGCGGGCTGTGCGCGCCCAACGTGTTCCGCACCTCCTTCACCAATTCGCAGCCCACGCTCGCGCTGGGCAAGCCCATGGTCGACAAGGGCCTGAAGAAGGCCGTGTGGATCACCTGGAAGTACGCGGCGGGCGAAGAGGCCTTCGAGGGCTTCAGGGAGAGCTACACCAAGGCCGGCGGCACCATCGTCAAGGAGCTGAGCCTGCCCTTCCCCAACGTGGAGTTCCAGGCCCTGCTGACCGAGATCGCCTCGATCAAGCCCGACGCAGTGGCCTGCTTCTTCGCCGGCGGTGGCGCCGCGAAGTTCATCCGTGACTACGCGGCGGCGGGCCTGAAGGGGCGCATCCCGCTGTGGGGCTCCGGCTTCCTCACCGAGGGCGTGCTGGACGCGGCCGGCCCGGCGGCGGACGGCATCATGACCACCATGCACTACAGCGACTCGCTGGCCACGCCGCGCAACCAGCAGTTCAGGCTGGAATACGCCAAGGCCTTCAAGATGCAGCCCGACGTGTACGCGGTGCAGGGCTACGACAGCGGCCTGCTGCTGGTGCAGGGCGCGAATGCGGTGAAGGGCGACCTGGCCAACAAGCCGGCGCTGTACAAGGCCATGGAGGGCGCCACCATCGACAGCCCACGCGGCAAGTGGACCATGAGCCGCGCCCACAACCCCATCCAGGACATGTACCTGCGCGTGGTCGCCGACCGCGAGAACAAGGTGCTGGGCATCGCCGCCAAGGCGCTGGCCGACTCCGGCGCCGGCTGCCGCCTGGCTGCCTGAGGCCACGCCCCCGGGCTTCAGCCGCCCAGGCGCAGGCCCAGGGCGGCGACCGTCTCCCCGAGGTGGTCGAGGAAGCGGCGCACCGCCGGCACCATGCCCCGGCGCGAGGGAAAGACGGCGTGGATCATGCCCGGCCGGGGCGCCCAGGCTGGCAGCACCTCCTCCAGGTCGCCGGCACGCAGTTCGTCCGCGCACATGTAGTCGGGCAAGGTGCACATGCCGGTGCCCTGCACCACGGCGTACTTCAGGGTCAGCAGGTCGTCCGCGGTGTAGACCGGGCGGTGCTGCAGGTCGAAGGCGCGGCCGCCCGGGCCCAGCAGGTGCCAGGCGGCCCGGCCGTCGGCCGCGCTCATCGCGAGCGTGGGAAAGCGGTGCAGGTCTTCCGGCCCCTGCGGGCGCCCCAGCCGGTCCAGCAGGGCCGGGCTGGCGACCAGGACGGCGTGCGTCACGGCCAGGGGCTTCACGATCAGGCTGCCGCTGTCGTCCAGCGTGGGGCGCACGCGCAAGGCCACGTCCACGCCCTCCTGCACCAGGTCCACCACGCGGTTGGTGACCAGCATGTCCACGCGCACCTCCGGATGCCGGGCCAGGAAGCCGGGCACCAGGTGGCCCACGGTGGACTGGGCCAGCGTCACCGGACAGCTCACGCGGATGGTGCCGCGCGGCGCCTCGTGCACCAGGGCCACGGCCTCCTCGGCGGCCTCGGCGGCCTCGCGCATCTCCACGCAATGGCGGTGGAAGCTCTCGCCCGCTTCGGTGAGGGACAGGCGGCGCGTGGTGCGCTGCAGCAGCCGCACGCCCAGCCGCGCCTCCAGCCCCGCCACGCGCCGCGAGAGCTTGGACTTGGGCACGCCCAGGGCCCGTCCGGCCGCCGCGAAGCCGCCCCGGTCCACCACCTCGGCGAAGAAGAGCATGTCGTTGAGGTCTTGCATGGGCTGGATTGTCCTATCAGAAGAACAATCTATTCCATTTATGTGGACTTATCAACGCGGCGAACCATCCGCACAATGTTCCCATCCCGATCATCTGGCCCCAGGAGAAGAACATGAAACTGCTGCACATCGATTCCAGCCCGCTCGCCGGCAATTCCGTCTCGCGTGACCTGACCGCGCGCGTGGTGGCCGAATGGGTGGCGACGCACCCGGGCACCCAGGTCGAGCACCTGGACCTGGCGCTGGACGCGCCCTCCCACCTCAACATCGACTCCCTGGGCTTCCGCCTGGGGCCGGACGCCCAGGGGCTGAGCGAGGTCCAGCGCCGCGAGAACGCGGTGTCCGAGCGCCTGGTGAGCCAGTTCCTGGCCGCCGACGTGGTGGTGGTGGGCGCGCCCATGTACAACTTCTCGGTGCCCAGCCAGCTCAAGGCCTGGATCGACCGCATCGCCCAGGCCGGCCGCACCTTCCACTACACCGAGAAGGGCCCGCAGGGCCTGGCCGGCGGCAAGACGGTGATCGTCGCCTCCAGCCGCGGTGGTGTGTACTCCAGCAACCCGGCCCTGGCCGGCCTGGACCACCAGGAAAGCTACCTGCGCACGGTCTTCGGCTTCCTGGGCATCAGCGACGTGCGCTTCGTGCGCGCCGAAGGCGTGGCCATGGGCCCGGACGCCAAGGCCCAGGCTCTGGAAGCCGCCCAGCGCGCGATTGCCAAGCTGGTCACCGAGACGGCGCCCGCCTGAGGCTGGCCGCGCATGACGAAGGGGCTGCCTTGCGCAGCCCCTTTTCTTGCATCCGAAGCCTATCGGGGTCGCCCGACCCCGCACGCTCACTTGCGCGTGTAGATCTGGTCGAAGCTCGCCCCTTCGGCGAAGTGGTCCTTATCGGCCTGGGCCCAGCCGCCGAAGGCCTGGTCGATGGTGAACAGCTGCAGGGCCGGGAACTGCTTCGCGTACTTCGCCTGCGCCTTCTGCGACACGGCCGGCCGGTAGAAGTGCCTGCCGATGATGTCCTGCCCCTCCTCGCTGTAGAGGTACTGCAGGTAGGCTTCGGCCACCGCGCGCGTGCCCTTGCGGTCCACGTTGCGGTCCACCACCGCCACCGCGGGCTCGGCGAGGATGGACGCGGACGGCGCGATGACCTCGAACTTCGCGCCGAATTCCTTCTGCAGCAGCCAGGCCTCGTTCTCCCAGGCCACCAGCACGTCGCCCTGGTTGCGCTGGCCGAAGGTGATGGTGGAGCCGCGCGCGCCGGTGTCCAGCACGGGGACGTTGCCGTAGAGCCGGGCCACGAAATCCCGGGCCTTCGCCTCGCTGCCCAACCTGCGGCGCGCGAACGCCCAGGCCGCGAGGTAGTTCCAGCGGGCGCCGCCCGAGGTCTTGGGGTTGGGCGTGATGACGCTGACGCCGGGCCGCACCAGGTCGTCCCAGTCCTTGATGCCCTTGGGGTTGCCCTGGCGCACCACGAAGACGATGGTGGAGGTGTAGGGGGACGCGTTGTGCGGCAGCCGCTTCTGCCAGTCGGGCGCCACCCAGCCGCCGTGCTTGACCAGCGCATCGGTGTCGCCCGCCAGGCCCAGCGTGGCCACGTCCGCCTCCAGCCCGTCGATGATGGCGCGGGCCTGCTTGCCCGAGCCGCCGTGCGATTGCCGGATCGTCACGTCCTGCCCGGTCCTTGCCTTCCAGTAGCGGATGAAGGCCTGGTTGAAGTCCACGTAGAACTCCCGGGTCGGGTCGTACGAGACGTTCAGCAGGGTCAGGGCCCCCGGCGCGGCTGCCGAATGCGCATGCCAGGCCAGCCCGAGGGTGCCCGCGGCCAGGGTGGCCAGGGGAATCTTGATAAAGTCTCGGCGAAGGGTCATGGTGCTGCTCGCTCTCGCGCTCGTTCAATCGATGGGCGCGATTCTGGGAGGGCCATGGCTGCAAGGGAACGACAGAGTTTTCCTTTGTTTATCCGCAGAAGCTCATTACCGAAACATCGAAGGAAAGCCCCATGGCCCGCACCGTCCACTGCATCAAGCTCGGCAAGGAAGCCGAGGGCCTCGATTTCCCGCCCTACCCGGGCGAACTGGGCAAGCGCATCTATGAAAGCGTGAGCAAGCAGGCCTGGGCCGACTGGCTGCGCCACCAGACCATGCTGGTCAACGAGAACCGGCTGAACCTGGCCGACCAGCGCGCCCGGCAGTACCTGGCCCGCCAGATGGAGAACCATTTCTTCGGCGGCGGCGCCGAGGCGGCCGCGGGCTACGTGCCCCCGACCCAGCCCTGAAGCCGGCCAGGCCCTTGGCCGAGATGCCGCCCGCCGGGGCCGGCCCCCGGGGCCCGCGCCCTGGCGACACCCAGGGCGCTGCCGCGCACACGCCGGATCCCGGCCCCCCGCTGTTCCTGGCGGGCTGCGGCCTGCCGGGCGCCTGGGCCGGCCAGGAGCGCTGGCGCATCCTGCAGACCCACTTCGGCCTGGGGCATGCCTTCCTGGCGAGCTGGCAGGCCTGGCGCTCGGACCCCCGGCGGCCGCGCATGCTGCACTACGTGGCCGTGGATGCGGCGCCCATGCCGGCCGAGGCCCTGCTGCGCGGCGCCGCGCCCTGGGCGGCGCTGGAACCCCTGGCGCAGGCCCTCGCCGCGCGCTGGCGCGGCCTGCTGCCGGGCACGCACCGGCTGGCCTTCGAAGAAGGCCGCCTGCTGCTGACCCTGCACGTGGGCGAGCCGCTGCGCGTGCTGCGCGAGGAGCGCTGCGTCGCCGATTCGATCTTCCTGGACATGCCCGGGCATGGGCACGCTGCGTCCGGGCCGGATGCCGCACCGCCCGAGACCCCTGCCCCGGCTGCACCGCAGGGCCCGCAGGCGCAGGCCGGCGACCTGGCCCGGGCCGCGGCCCGGCACGCGCGCGACGGCACGCGCCTTGCCACGACCTCGGCGGATCCGGCTTGCCGCAAGGCCCTGGCCGAATCCGGCTTCGTGCTGCAGGCCCCGCCCGTGGCGGATGGCGGAACGGCGAATCTGCAGGGCCGGTTCGCACCGGCCTGGCGCGTTGCGGCGGCGGCACCCGGCGCGCAGCCGGGCGAGGCGCTGGTCATCGGCGCCGGGCTTGCCGGCGCGGCCGTGGCGGGCGCCCTGGCGCGGCGCGGCTGGCGGGTGCGCGTGCTGGATGCGGCGCCCCAGCCTGCGTCGGGCGCTTCCAGCCTGCCGGTGGGGCTGTTCACACCACACCAGTCGCCCGACGACGGCCCGCTCTCGCGCCTGACCCGTTGCGGCCTGCGCATGACCTGGGAGGCCCTGCAGGCGCTGCCGCGCGGGCGCGACTGGGACGACACCGGCCTGCTCGAGCGGGACGGCCGCCTGCCGCGCGAAGGCCCGGCCACCGCCTGGGAGGATTGGTGCCGCCCGGCCCTGCCGCAGGAGCGCGCCGCGGCGGGCCTGCCCGAGGGCAGCCCGGCCACCTGGCACGCGATCGCCGGCTGGGCCCGGCCCGGCGCGCTGGTGGCGCACTGGCTGTCGCGCCCGGGCGTGCAGTTCGAGGGCAGCCAGCAAGTCGCCGCGCTTCGGCGCGAGGGCAGCACCTGGCAGGTGCTGGACGCGCAGGGCCGCCTGCTGGCCGGCGCGGGGCTGGTCGTGGTCGCCGCGGCCCTGGAGAGCGGACGCCTGCTGGCGGGCCTGCCCCTGCAGCCAGTGCGCGGCCAGGTGAGCTGGGGCCCGCGCGCGGCGCTGCCGCCCGGTGCGCAGCTTCCGCCCGGGCCCGTGAACGGCAACGGGCACCTGGTCCCCCGCGCGCCCTCGCCCGAGGGCGAGGCCTGGTACTGCGGCGCCACCTTCGGGCGCGCCGAGCGCTCGCTGGACGTCCGCCCGGGGGACCACGCGGCCAACCTGCAGCGGCTTCAGGCACTGCTGCCGCAGGCCGCCGCCACGCTGGCGCCGCAGTTCGAGGCGGGCGCGGTGCGGGCCTGGACCGGGGTGCGCTGCGCCTCGCGCGACCGCCGGCCCCTGGTGGGTGAGGTGCAGCCCGGCCTGTGGACCAGCTGCGCCATGGGTTCGCGCGGGCTGAGCTTCGCCCTGCTGTGCGCCGAGCTGATGGCCGCCCGGCTTCACGCCGAGCCGCTGCCCCTGCCGGCACGGCTGGCCGCTGCGCTCGAACTGGGCCGGCTCAGTCCTGCTCCGGCAGGAACCTGAGCCGCGCGAGCAGGTCGTGCAGGCGGCCGGGATGCGGCGGCTTGCGCATCAGCGTCACGCCGGCGCGCCAGGCGCGCAGCCGCTGCACCGGGCTGGGCCCGGCCTGCAGCAGCAGCACCCCGCGCAGCGCGGGTTGCAGGGCCCGCAGTTCCACGACCAGCGGCCAGGGGTCGACCCAGGGGGCCAGGTCCAGCACCACCAGCTCGTAGTCCTGCGTTCGGGCCAGCTCCAGCGCACGGGGCGCGCTCTCGGCTTCGTCGGCGAGGGTCCACAAGGCCAGGGCCAGCTTGGCCCGGATGTAAAGCCGCTCCTCCAGCCCGGCCGCGACCACCAGGGCGTGGCAGGGCCGGCCGCCCGGGCCCAGCACCAGCGTGGGCCGGGTGTCGATCGGGTCGGCGTCCAGGTCGATGTCGAGGTCGGGCGCCGGCAGGAAGAACTCGTCCAGCGCCATGACCACCTCGGGCCAGGCCAGCGGCCGGGTGAAGCACTGCCAGGCGCCGGCCGGCACGCGCGGCCCGATCCAGGTGAAGGGCATGAGGGACTGCCGCGCCAGCGCCACCTCGGCCGCGGCCGCCTCGTCCTGGCCGTCCACCAGCAGCATGCGCGGGGGCTCGGGCGCGTCGGCCTCCCAGGGCGAGTAGTTGACGGGGCCGTCCTGCGAAAGACGGAAGACGGTGTTGAGCGCATGCCGCTCAGCATCCGTGAACCCCACCACCTTGACGAAAACCCTGTTCCCCACGCGCATCCCTTCCTGCCCTTGCTTTGTAACAGAGTCGGGCGGCGCCCCGTGCCCGGATGAGCTGGCCGCTTCTTATCCTGTTCGCGCCTTGGATCGGCCGGAAAGCCGCGCCAGTGCTGGCGCATATGCTTATCCGCATAAGGCGTGAACCAAAAATTAGTTTGGATCCATAAGGCCCGCCCGTACAGTGCGTCCTCGCCTGAAACCGGGCCTCCACGCCATGTACCGATACACAGAATTCGACCGCCAGTTCGTCCGCCTGCGTGCACAGCAGTTCCGCGACCAGCTCGAGCGCCACCTGCGCGGCGAGCTTCCCGACGACGAGTTCCGGCCCCTGCGGCTGCAGAACGGCTGGTACATCCAGCGCTATGCGCCCATGCTGCGCGTGGCCGTGCCCTACGGCGAGATCTCCAGCGCCCAGCTGCGCGTGCTGGCGAAGGTCGCCCGCGAGTACGACCAGCCCAAGCCGGAGCTGCTGCGCGACGCCCAGGCCCGCCAGCTCGAACTCGGCGAAGTGCCGGTGCGCGGCGGCACGCCGGTGGTCACCCGGCTCAAGACCGGCTACGGCCACTTCACCACCCGCACCAACGTGCAGTTCAACTGGATCCCGCTGGAGAAGAGCGCCGACGTGATGGAGCTGCTGGCGTCCGTCAACATGCACGGCATCCAGACCAGCGGCAACACCATCCGCAACATCAACAGCGACGAGCTCGCCGGCATCGCGCCCGACGAGATCGCCGATCCGCGGCCTTTCTGCGAGATCCTGCGGCAGTGGAGCACGCTGCACCCCGAGTTCGGCTTCCTGCCGCGCAAGTTCAAGATCTCGATCAACGGCGCCACCGAAGACCGCGCCGCGCTGGGCTGGTACGACATCGGCCTGCAGCTCGTGAAGAACGAGGCCGGCGAACTGGGCTTTCGCGTGCGCGTGGGCGGCGGCATGGGCCGCACGCCCATCATCGGCACCGTGGTGCGCGAGTTCCTGCCCTGGGACCAGATGCTGAACTATGTGGAGGCGGTGATCCGCACCTACAACCAGTACGGCCGCCGCGACAACGTCTGGAAGGCGCGCATCAAGATCCTCGTCAAGGCCGAGGGCCAGCGCTTCATCGACGCCGTCGAGGCCGAATACCGCGAGATCGTCGAGCAGGACGGCGCGCCCCACACCATCACGCGCGAAGCCTACGAGCGCATGGCGCAGAACTTCGTCGTGCCCAGCGTGCAGCGCGTGCGCACCGGCGCCGACGCCCAGCTGCACGCCATCGTGAAGGCCGACGCCGAGGCCGACCCGGCCTACCAGCGCTGGCTGGAGCGCAACGTGCACGCGCACCGCGACCCGCAGCTGCGCGCTGTGACGCTGTCCTTCAAGCGCCTGGGCCAGGCCCCGGGCGATGCCGACGCCTCGCAGCTGGAAGGCGCGGCCGACCTGGCCGACCGATTCTCCGCCGGCGAAGCGCGCGTCACCCACCACCAGAACCTGGTGCTGCCCTGGGTGCACCAGGACGACCTGCCCGAGCTCTGGGCGGCGGCCGGCAAGCTGGGCCTGGCACGCGCCAACATCGGCCTGCTGACCGACATGATCGCCTGCCCGGGCGGCGACTTCTGCTCGCTGGCCAACGCCCGCTCGCTGCCGATCGCCGAGGCGATCACCCAGCGCTACCAGGACCTGGACGAGCTCCACGACATCGGCGAGATCGACCTCAACATCTCCGGCTGCATCAACTCCTGCGGCCACCACCACGCCGGCCACATCGGCATCCTGGGCGTCGACAAGGACGGCAAGGAGTGGTATCAGGTGACGCTGGGCGGCGCCGACGGCTCCCACCTCTCCGGCGCCGCGGTGCCGGGCAAGGTGGTGGGCCCCTCTTTCTCGGCGGCCGAAGTGCCCGAGGTGGTGGAGGCGGTGATCACGACCTACCTGCAGCTGCGCGAAACGGGGCCGGACGGCAAGGCCGAGACCTTCATCGGTACCCTGCGCCGCACCGGGCTGGAGCCTTTCAAGGCCGCCGCCAACGGCGCCCGCATCGCCGAGCGGGAGGTGGCGTGATGGACGGCTTCCAACTGCTCACCGCCCCCGAGGGCGATGCCGGCCTGCGCGTGCTGCAGGTCGCGAACGACACCGACGTACGCACCCTGGACCTCGCCGGCGTGGACCGCGTGGAGCTGGTGTTCCCCAAGTTCACCGACGGCCGCGCCTTCAGCCAGGCCCTGCTGCTGCGCCGCCGCCTGCGCTTTGCCGGCGACATCCGCGCCACCGGCGACGTGCTGGTGGACCAGCTGGTGCAGATGCAGCGCAGCGGCTTCACCAGCGCCGTGCTGAAGGAAGGCCGCGACCCGGCGGTGGCCCAGCGCCAGTTCGCCCGCTACCCGGCCTTCTACCAGGGCGACGTGCGCGAGCCCAATCCGCTGTTCGCGCGCGGGGTGGCCTGATGGGTGCCATCGACCTGCACGCCCGCGCGTCGCGTGACTTCGCCGCCAAGCTGGAGGCGACGAAGGCGCTGCTGCGACGCGCCGCCGCCGAGTTCGCGCCCGTGACCCAGGCCTCCAGCCTGGGCGCCGAAGACGTGGTCATCACCCACCTCATCAACGCGCTCGAACTGGACATTCCCGTCTTCGTGCTGGAGACCGGCAAGCTGCACCCCCAGACCCTGGCCCTGCTGGAGCGCACCCGCGCCAGCAGCCGCGCCGCGGTGAAGGTGTACAGCCCGGTCCAGGAGCAGGTGATCGCTTTCGTGGCCCGCGAGGGCGAGGACGCCATGTACCGCAGCCTGGACCTTCGCAAGGCCTGCTGCTACATCCGCAAGATCGAGCCCCTGCAGCGCGCGCTGGCGGGCCACAAGGCCTGGATCACCGGCCTGCGCCGCGAACAGTCGGGCGCCCGTGCCGAGGTGCCCTTCATCGAGCCCGACGGCGAGCGCAGCAAGATCAACCCCCTGGCCGACTGGACCTGGGGCGACGTGTGGCACTACATCCAGGCCGAGGGCGTGGACTACAACCCGCTGCACGACGAGTTCTACCCCAGCATCGGCTGCGCGCCCTGCACCCGGGCCATCAGCCTGGGCGAGGACTTCCGCGCCGGGCGCTGGTGGTGGGAGCAGGAGTCCGCCAAGGAATGCGGCCTGCACGTGAAGACCGACACGAACGAGAAAGAAACCGCATGAACGCGCGCGTCGAAACCCAACTGCTGCAGCGGCTGTCCAACCAGCAGCTCGACGCGCTCGAGGAAGAGGCGATCTTCATCCTGCGCGAAGTCGCCGCGGCCTTCGAGCGGCCCACGCTGCTGTTCTCCGGCGGCAAGGATTCGCTGGTGCTGCTGCGATGCGCCGAGAAGGCCTTCGGCCGCGGCCGCATCCCCTACCCGCTGCTGATGATAGACACCGGCCACAACTTCCACGAGGTCACGGATTTCCGCGACCACCGCGCGAAGGAGCTGGGGGCCGAGCTGATCGTGCGCAGCGTGGAGGATTCCATGAAGCGCGGCACGGTGCGCCTGGCCCACCCGGGCGAGTCGCGCAACGTGCACCAGTCGGTCACGCTGCTGGAAGCCATCGAGGAATTCCGCTTCGACGCGCTGATCGGCGGCGCCCGCCGCGACGAGGAGAAGGCCCGCGCCAAGGAGCGCATCTTCTCCCACCGCGACAGCTTCGGCCAATGGCAGCCCAAGGCCCAGCGGCCCGAGCTGTGGACCCTGTTCAACACCCGCCTCGCACCCGGCGAGCACTTCCGCGTGTTCCCCATCTCCAACTGGACCGAACTGGACGTGTGGCAGTACATCGAGCGCGAAGCCATCGCCCTGCCCTCGCTGTACTACGCGCACCAGCGCGAGGTGGTGGAGCGCAAGGGCCTGCTGGTGCCAGTGACCGAACTCACCCCGCCGCGCGACGGCGAGGTGGTGCAGACGCGCACCGTGCGCTTCCGCACCGTGGGTGACATCACCTGCACCTGCCCGGTCGAAAGCGACGCCAGCAGCGCCGCCGAGGTGGTGGTGGAAACGCTGGCGGCCGAGGTGAGCGAGCGCGGTGCCACGCGCATGGACGACAAGACCTCGGACGCCTCCATGGAAAAGCGCAAGAAGGACGGGTATTTCTGATGAGCGGCGAATCCGCACTCCGGTTCATCACCTGCGGCAGCGTCGACGACGGCAAGAGCACGTTGATCGGCCGCCTGCTGGTGGACACCAAGGCCGTGCTGCAGGACCAGCTGGCCGGCGTGCAGCGCTCGGGCCAGACCGACCTGGCGCTGCTGACCGACGGCCTGTCGGCCGAACGCGAGCAGGGCATCACCATCGACGTGGCCTACCGCTACTTCGCCACGCCGGCGCGCAAGTTCATCATCGGCGACGCGCCCGGCCACGAGCAGTACACCCGCAACATGGTGACGGCCGCGTCCAGCGCCGACGCCGCGGTGGTGCTGGTGGATGCCACCAAGCTGCAGTGGCAGGACGCCGGCCTGGCGCTGCTGCCGCAGACGCGCCGCCATTCGCTGCTGGTGAACCTGCTGCGCGTGCCCTCCGTGGTGTTCGCGGTGAACAAGCTGGACGCCGTGCAGGACCCGGCCCTGGCTTTCGCCCACATCCGTGATGCGCTGCTGGCCTTCGCCGGCGCCGCGGGCATCGCCGTCACGGCCATCGTGCCCATCTCCGCCCTGGAGGGCCACAACGTGGTCGCCCAGGAGCCGGGCTGGTGCGGCTACCAGGGCCCCTCCCTGCTGCAGCTGCTGGAGACGCTGCCCGTCACGCCGGCCGAGGCCAGCGGCGCCTTCGCCTTCCCGGTGCAGTGGGTCGAGAAGTTCTCCGGCTCCAGCGACACCACGCAGGGCCGACGCGTGTTCTGGGGCCGCGTGGCCTCGGGCCAGGTCCGTCCCGGCGATGCGGTGAAGGTGCTGCCCAGTGGCCAGTCGGCCGTGGTGGCCCAGGTGCTGGACCACGTGCGCCAGCCGCGCGAGGTGCCGGCCGGCCACAGCGCCGGCATCGTGCTGGACCGCGAGGTTGACGTGTCCCGCGGCGACTGGATCGTGGCGCCCGCCACCCCGGAAGGCACGCGCGAGATCGCCGCCACCGTGGCCTGGATGGACGACGAGCCGCTGGTGGCCGGCCGCGCCTACTGGGCGCTGCACGGCCACCGCTGGGTCAAGGCCAAGGTGCGCCGCATTGTCCACAGCCTGGACATCCACACCCTGGCCGAGGCGGACGCCGACCGGCTGGTGCCCAACGCCATCGGCCACGTCGAGCTGCAGCTGCAGGAGCCGCTGGCCGTGCAGCCCTACGCCACGTCGCGCGTGCTGGGCTCGCTCATCCTGGTCGACACCGCCACCCACAAGACCTCGGGCGCGGTGCTGGTTCGTTGAGTTGACGCAATCCCTGCCCCTGTCCTGCCCCTAAAATCGGGGGTTACCCGAATCTTTGCCGCACCATGACCCACGTCGTCGCCGAAGCCTGCATCCGCTGCAAATACACCGATTGTGTGGACGTCTGCCCCGTGGACTGTTTCCGCGAAGGCCCGAACATGCTCGTCATCGACCCCGATGAGTGCATCGACTGCGCGGTGTGCATCCCGGAATGCCCGGTCAATGCCATCTACGCCGAAGAGGACGTGCCGGCCGACCAGGTCGCCTACACGGCCCTGAACGCCGAGCTGTCGCGCGCGCCGGGCTGGAAGAGCATCACCAAGCGCAAGCCCGCGCTGCCCGACGCCGACGAGTGGAAGGACAAGACGGGCAAGCTCTCCGAGCTGATCCGCTGAGTTTTTCCGGGATGGACGCCCCCGCCAGCGACGCCGTGCGCAGCACCGCCGCCGCCCACGACGGCCCGATCGAGACCGACGCGGTCATCATCGGTGCGGGGCCGGTGGGCCTGTTCCAGGTGTTCGAGCTGGGGCTGCTCGAGATCAAGGCCCACGTCATCGACTCGCTGGGCTACCCCGGCGGCCAGCCGGTGGAGCTGTACCCCGACAAGCCGATCTACGACATCCCGGCCATCCCCGTGTGCACCGGCAAGGAGCTGACGGAGGCGCTGCTCAAGCAGATCGAGCCCTTCGGCGCCACCTTCCACCTGGGCCAGACGGTCACCGGCGTGCGCAGGGAAGACGACGGGCGCTTCTTCATCGAAACCAGCCGGGGCACGCGCTTCCTGTCCAAGACGGTGTTCATCGCCGGCGGCGTGGGCGCCTTCGAGCCGCGCACGCTCAAGGTCGACGGGCTGGAGCAGTTCGCCGGCACCCAGCTGCACTACCGGGTCAGGAACCCGGCCGATTTCAAGGGCCGCAACCTGGTCATCGTGGGCGGCGGCGACTCCGCCCTGGACTGGGCGCTGCATTTCGCGCAGGAAGGCCCCGACAAGGCCGAGAGCGTGATCCTGGTGCACCGGCGCGACGGCTTCCAGGCCGCGCCCGCCTCGGTGGCCCGCATGCGCGCCCTGTGCGACCAGTACGAGATGCAGTTCATCGTCGGCCAGGTGACCGGCTACGAGGAACGCGCGGGTCGGCTCACCGGCGTCAAGGTGACGGGCAGCGACGCCGTCACGCGGGTGGTGCCGCTGGACATGCTGCTGGTCTTCTTCGGCCTGTCGCCCAAGCTGGGGCCCATCGCCGAGTGGGGCCTCGCCATCGAGCGCAAGCAGCTGGTGGTGGACACCGAGAAGTTCTCGACCAGCGTGCCCGGCATCTTCGCGGTGGGCGACATCAACACCTACCCGGGCAAGAAGAAGCTGATCCTCTCGGGCTTCCACGAGTGCGCGCTGGCCGCCTTCGGCGCCGCGCCCTTCGTCTTTCCCGACAAGAAGGTGATGCTGCAGTACACCACCACCTCGCCCAAGCTGCACAAGGTGCTGGGCGTGGAAAGCCCGGTCTTCGACTAGGCCGCCGCAGGCCATTTCCCTAAGCCGGGCGCACCAGGGCCCTAAGCCCTTAGGCCAACGGCTACTTCCCGCGCCGCCGGGCCTGGCGGATCATCCTGCCATCGCCCTCCGATGGAGGACCCCATGCCAGGCCGCCAAACACTCCTCACCGCCCTCCTGCTCGCTGCCGCCGGCCTTGCCGCGGCCGCCGACCTGCGCCCCATGCCGGCGCTGAGCGGCCACGAGTGCATGGGCGGCTACTGCCTGGGCGACGAGCTGGCCAAGTACCCGCCGGGGGCGCTCACCCACCCCCTCAAGCGCACGCGCAGCCAGTTCCTGGACCGGGGCAGCTTCGAGCGCGGCCTGCGGCCCATGTTCGGGCCCATCCACGACGACGCGTTCAAGCTGATCCTGGACGAGCGGGTGATCACCGAATACGACCGCTACGACACGCCGCTCACCCCCGCCATCCACGCCGCGCTGCTCAAGGGGCCCCTGCGGGCCTGCCGTGCCGCGGGCCTCGTGGCCCAGCCGGCCAGCCCGCCGCCGGGCACCGGCAGCTGGGCGCTGTACTTCCGCGCGGTACCGGGGCGCATGGTGGGCGAACGCCAGGCCTGGCTGCTGACCTCGATCGCGGTCAACGTGCCGGGCGTGTTCACGGACGGCCAGCTGCAGGCGCTGCGCCAGGACCTCACGCACCGCATCGACCCCAAGGTGGTGAAGCTGTCCGTGCAGCGCGAGGGCGGCGACGGCCTCAGCGCCTTCATGACCTGGTTCCCCTTCAAGGCGGGCGATGGCCCGTCCAGCGACGTGCGCGACCTGCCCACCGGCGAGCAGGAGCGCATCTTCGGCTGCCGCGAGCCCACCCCCACGCCCAAGCTCTGAGGCGCTTGACCTGACGCAAGCGTGCGGCGGCGCGGCTTGCGGCAAGATAGGCGCATGCAGCTCCAATTCCTGGGTGCCACCGACACCGTCACCGGATCCAAGTACCTGCTTCGCCACGGCGACCGCCACCTGCTGGTGGACTGCGGCCTGTTCCAGGGCTACAAGACCCTGCGACTGCGCAACTGGGCGGACCTGCCCGTGCCGCCCACCTCGATCGACGCGGTGGTCCTGACGCACGCGCACATCGACCACAGCGGCTACCTGCCCCTGCTGGTGCGCGAGGGCTTCACCGGGCCGGTGTACTGCACGCCCGCCACGCACGACCTGTGCCGCATCATGCTGCCGGATTCGGGCTACCTGCAGGAGGAGGAGGCGGAGTACCTGAACCGCCACCACGCCAGCAAGCACGAGCCGGCGCTGCCGCTGTACACGCGCGACGATGCGCTGCGCTCGCTGCACCACTTCCGGCCCGTGGCCCCCGGCGCGGCCTTCGAGCCGCTGCCCGGGCTGAAGGCCACGCTCACCCACTCCGGCCACATGGTGGGCTCGGCCTTCGCTCGCTTCGACGACGGCCAGCGCTCCATCCTGTTCTCGGGCGACCTCGGGCGCCCGCAGGACTTGGTGCTGCGCCCCCCGGAGCCGGTGCCGGCGGCCGACTACCTGGTGGTGGAGTCCACCTACGGCGACCGCGTGCACCCCGATGCCGACCCGCTGCCCGGGCTGGCGGCGGTCATCAAGCGCACCGCCGCACGCGGTGGCGTGCTGGTGATCCCGGCCTTCGCGGTCGGCCGCGCCCAGGCGCTGATCCACGCCATCCACCTGCTCAAGCAGCGCCAGCTGATCCCGGACCTGCCGGTGTTCCTCAACAGCCCCATGGCCGCGGCCGCGACCCAGGTCTACTGGAAGTACCCGGAAGAACTGCGCCTCACGCACGAGGAGTGCGTGGTCGCCTGCCGTGACGTGCGCATCGTCGAGACGGGGGCCGAATCCGAGGCCCTGAACAGCCTGCGCATGCCGGCCATCATCATCGCCGCCAGCGGCATGGCCACCGGCGGCCGCGTGGTCCACCACATCAAGGCCTTCGCGCCGCACGAGCGCAACACCCTGCTCTTCGTCGGCTACCAGGCCGGCGGCACCCGCGGCGCGGCCATCGTGGACGGCGCGCCGCGCGTGCGCATCCACGGCGAGGAGATCCCGATCCGCGCGGAGGTCGCTCGCCTGGACGACATGTCGGCCCACGCCGATGCGAACGAGCTCATGGCCTGGATGAAGCAGCTCGGCAAGGCCCCGCGCGCGGCCTTCGTCACCCACGGCGAGCCGGCCGCGGCCGATGCCCTGCGCCAGCGCATCGAGCGCGAGCTGCGCTGGACGTGCAAGCTGCCCTACTACCTGGAGCGCGTGGCGCTGGACTGAGGCGGGGAGAGGTGCGGCTCAGGCGAAGCCGCACCAGGCGGCCAGCTTGTGCGCCACGTCCATCCACAGGGACCACCCGGCGGCGGCCACCAGCAGCCCGCCCGCGGCCCGCGTGCCCCAGTCGCGGCGCAGGCGGTCGCCGGCCTGCTGCAGGCGCAGCAGCAGCGCCGGGGCCAGGGCCAGCGACACCGCGCTGCCCAGCGCGAACAAGGCCATGGCCAGGGCGCCGCCCTGCGCCGAGCCGCTCAGCGAGGCTACGAGGAGCGCGGAATACAGCAGGCCGCAAGGCATGAAGGCCCAGAGCGCACCTGCGGCCAGCACGCCGCCCCGGCGCGCGGCCAGCGGCCGCACGCGCGACCAGACGCTGCGCCCGGCGGCGCTCACCCAGACCGGCTGGCGCGCCAGCAGCAGCAACGCCAGGCCCCAGCCGAGCACGGCGACATGGAACAGGGTCCAGACGGGTTGCAGCGCGGCGGTGTTCTGCGCCAGCCAGGCGAAGCTGCCCACGGCCTGCGCCGCAACGGCGCCCAGCGTGGCGTAGCCGAGCAGGCGGCCGAGCTGGAACTGCAGCATGGCCGGCGCCGGACGCCGGCCCGGCAGCCGCACGATGCCGCCGCAGGCGGCGCCACACATGGCTGCGCAATGGGGGCCACCGGCCAGTCCCATGAGCAGCGCGGCCCCGGCCAGCGTGGTGGACATCTCAGATGATGCGCGAGAAGCGCGCGCGGTTGCGGTCGGCCTGCAGGTAGCGGTCGAACACCATGGCCACGGCGCGCACCACGTACCAGCCCGCCGGGGTGACCTGCACGCCCGCGTCGTCCACGCGCACCAGGCCCATGCGCTCGTACTCGGCGAGCTGGTCCAGCTCGGCCTCGAAGTACTGGCGGAAGTCGAGCAGCCAGGCCACCTCGATGGATTCGAACACCACCTGGCCCTGGCACATCAGCGCCATGATGACGGCGCGCCGCGCCAGGTCGTCGCGCGTGAGCGCCAGGCCGCGCACGATGGGCAGCCGGCCCTGCGCCAGCGTGTCGCTGTATTCCTCCAGCGTCTTGGCGTTCTGGCTGTAGGTGGCGCCGATCTTGCCGATGGCGGAGACGCCCAGGCCGATCAGGTCGCAATCGGGCTGCGTGCTGTAGCCCTGGAAGTTGCGGTGCAGCCGGCCCTGCCGCTTGGCGACGGCCAGCGCGTCGTTGGGCAGCGCGAAGTGGTCCATGCCGATGTAGTCGTAGCCGGCCTCCTGGAAGGCGTCCAGCGCCTGGCCCAGCATGCCCAGCTTGTCGCCGCCCGACGGCAGGTCGGCGGCAAGGATGCGGCGCTGCGGCTTGAAACGGTCCGGCAGGTGGGCATAGGCATACAGCGCGATGCGGTCCGGCCGCAGCTCGGCCACCTGGGCCAGCGTGCGCGTGAAGGATTCGGGCGTCTGCTTGGGCAGCCCGTAGATCAGGTCCACGTTGACGGACTCGAAGCCGATGCGGCGCGCCGCCGCCATCAGCTCGAACACCTGCGCGGCCGGCTGCACGCGGTGCACCGCCTGCTGCACCTGCGGGTCGAAGTCCTGCACGCCGAAGCTGACGCGGTTGAAGCCCAGGCTGGCGAGGTGCGCGAGCCGGTTCTCGTCCACGGTGCGTGGGTCGATCTCGATGGAGTACTCGCCGCCCGGCACCAGCTGGAAGCTGCGGCGGATCATGGCCATCAGGCAGGTCAGCTCTTCGTCGGACAGGAAGGTGGGCGAGCCGCCGCCCAGGTGCAGCTGGCTGACCGACTGGCCGATGCCCAGGTGCGCGGTGTACAGCGCGATCTCGCGCTCCAGGTCGTCCAGGTAGGCGGCGCCGCGCTCGTGCTTCTTGGTGATGATCTTGTTGCAGGCGCAGTAGTAGCACAGCGACTCGCAGAAGGGGATGTGCACGTAGAGCGAGAGCGGCAGCACCAGGGCGGCCGGCCCGGCGCGGCGCTGGGCCAGGGCATGGGCCATGTCGGCCGGCCCGAAGGCCTCGACGAAGCGGTCGGCGGTGGGGTAGGAGGTGTAGCGCGGGCCGGGGACATCGAAGCGGCGCAACAGCTCTGGCGTAACGATTTTCATGGGTTTTCGGGCGTTGCTGGCAACTGTGCTGCCAGGGCCCCTGCCCGAGTTTGACTTTTGTCAAGCCGCCCCAGGCCGCGGCCCGGAGAATTTGACACAAGTCATGAACCCCAGCACCCACCCCTCCGAGAAGTCCCGCACGCCCGGCGCGGCCACGCTCAGCGTCGCCTGCTCCAACTGCAACCTGCGCGAGCTGTGCATGCCCGCTGGCCTCTCGCCGGCGGACCTGGAACGCATCGACGAGCTGGTCGCAACCCGGCGCCGCCTCAAGCGGGGCGAGGCGCTGTTCCGCTCGGGCGAAGCCTTCACCTCGCTGTACGCGATACGCACCGGCTTCTTCAAGACCTGCGTCACCGCCGAGGACGGGCGCGACCAGGTCACCGGCTTCCAGATGGCTGGGGAGATCATCGGCCTGGATGGCATCGTGGGCGACCGCCACACCTGCGACGCGGTGGCCCTGGAGGACGCCGAGGTCTGCGTGATGCCCTTCGACAAGGTGGGCGAGCTGTCGCGCGAGGTGAATGCGCTGCAGCACCATGTGCACCGCATCATGAGCCGCGAAATCGTGCGCGAGCATGGCGTCATGCTGCTGCTGGGCAGCATGCGGGCCGAGGAGCGGCTGGCGGCCTTCCTGCTGAACCTGGTGCAGCGCCTGCATGCACGCGGCTTCTCGCGGTCCGAGTTGGTCCTGCGCATGACGCGCGAGGAGATCGGCAGCTACCTGGGGCTGAAGCTGGAGACCGTGAGCCGCACTTTCTCGCGCTTCGCCGAAGAAGGCACCATCGAGGTCCACCACCGCCACCTGCGCATCCTGGACGCCGAGGCGCTGCACCGGCTGGTGAATCACCCCGGCTGCAACTGAGCGCGTGCCGCGGGCTCAGAGGTAGAAATTCGGTAGCGGCAGGTGCCGCAGGTGCAGGGCCAGGCCCAGCGCCTCCATGTGGTCGGGGTTGCGCGAGAGGATCTCCCGCGCCAGCGGCAGGAACTCGCGCTCCTCGAAGCGGGCATGCGCGTCGTAGACCGAGGCCAGCAGGTCCACGGCCTCCCGGCGCAGGTGCGCCGGCCGGCCCTGGGCCAGGTGCTGCACCTGCGGCCGCAGGCGCCGCCACAGGTCCTCGATGTCGCGGTGCTCCTCGACCAGTTGCGCCACGATGCCGCGAACGCGCTCCTGCTCCACGCCGTGGCGGGCACTGCGCACCACGGCGGGAAAGAGCTCCCCTTCCTCGTCGGCATGGTGGCCGCTGACGGCCTCGTCCAGCAGGCGCAGGGTCTGCTCGGCCAGGGTGCGCGCGCTCTGCGCGGCCTGCGCCAGCGCCGGCAGGTCCAGGAAGCGGCGCATGCCCGCGAGCAGGCCAGCATGCGCCGCGGAGAAGTCCTGCAGCGGCATGGCGCCGTCCGTGCCCGGGGAGGTGGCGGTGGGGTCCATGGACGCACTCTAGGCGCGGCCACGGCCGCGCCGCTTGACAGGCGTCAAGGTCCGGGGGCGGCCAGTTCCAGGTGCAGGTGCATCACTTCCTCGCCGGCGCGCACGGTCATGCCCAGGCGCTGGGCCAGGGCCAGCATGAGCCGGTTCTCCGGCAGGCACTCGCCGATCACGCGCTGCACGCCGCGCGAGCGCAGGTAGCCCAGCATCTTGGTGAGCAGGGCCAGCCCCAGGCCGCGGTTCTGCCAGGGCGTGGCGACCTGGATCGCGAATTCGGCGGTTTCGTTGTCGGGGTCGCAGACGGCGCGCACCTCGCCCGCCATGCGGGCGCCCGCCTCGTCCTCGCCGGCCTCCACCGCGATGAAGGTCATGTCGCGGTCGTAGTCGATCTGGCTGTAGCGCGCCAGCTCCGAGTGCGGCACCTCGCGCCGCGACAGGAAGAAGCGCAGCCGCATGTCGGCCGGCGTGGCGCCGGCGTAGAACTCGCCCAGGCGCCAGGCGTCGTCGGGCCGGATGGGCCGCACGCGGAACTGCGCCCCGGCGGCCACCAGCATCTCCTCCAGGTCCTCCGGGTAGGGCCGGATGGCCGGGGCGGCGCGGCGCCCGCGCAGGCCGGTGGACAGCCGCACCCGGGCATCCAGCGCCAGCACGCCCGAGGGGTCGGCCAGCAGCGGGTTGATGTCCAGCTCCAGCACCTCGTCCAGGTCGCAGGCGAGCAGCGAGAGCTTCTGCAGCGTGTCGGCGACGGCCGCCAGGTCGACCCCGGGCCGGCCACGGCTGGGCGCGAGCAGCGGCCCCGCGCCGCTGCGCTCGACGAGGTCGCGGGCCAGCAGGGGATTGAGCGGCGTCAGGGCCACCGCGTGCTGGGCCGACAGCTCGACGTCGATGCCGCCGCGGCCGAACAGCACGACCGGCCCGAAGACCGGGTCGGTTGCCAGGCCGGCAATCAGCTCGCGCGCACCGTGGCGCTGCGCCATGGCCTCGACGGCGTAGCCCTGCACCACCGCGTCCGGGCTGTGGCGGGCCAGGCGCTGGCGCATGCGCAGCGCCTCGCTGCGCACCTCGTCGGCGCTGTTCAGGTTGAGCGCCACGCCGCCCACGTCGCTCTTGTGCACGATCTGCGGCGAGATCACCTTCAACGCCACCGGAAAGCCGATCCGCGTCGCCAGCCGCGCCGCCTCGTCGGCGTCGTGGGCGCGGCGCGTGTCCACGGTGGGGATGCCGTAGGCCGCGAGCAGCGCCTTGGCCGCCACCTCGTCCAGCCATTCACGGCCTTCGACCACGGCCTCGTGCACCAGCGACAGCGCCTGCGCGCGGGCCGGCTGGAAGCCGGGCAGCGCGGCCGGCGGCACCTGCGACAGCGCGAGCTGGTTGCGCGCATGCGTGGCACGCTGCATCCAGGCCGCCGCGGCGCGCTCGGGCGTGTCGTAGCAGGGCACGCCGGCGCCCGTCCAGGCCGCCTGCGCGGCCGCGACCGCGGGCCCGCCCAGCCAGCAGCCCAGCACCGGCTTGCGCACCTGGGCCAGCAGGGGCAGGCAGGCCTGGGCGATGTCGGGCGCCGGCACCATGGCGGTGGGCGCGTGGATGAAGAGGATGCCGTCCACCTCGGGCGCGGCCACCAGCACGCGCAGGGCGTCCTGGTAGCGCTGCACCGGGGCGTCGCCGATGATGTCCACCGGGTTGCCGCGCGACCAGGTGGCCGGCAGGCAGGCGCTGAGCGCCGCCAGGGTGTCCGGCTCCAGCGTGGCCAGCTTGCCGCCGGCCAGGCTGAGCGCGTCGGCCGCCAGCACGCCGGCGCCGCCGCCGTTGGTCACCACCACCAGCCGCTCGCCCTGCAGGGGCCGGACGCGGGCCAGGGTTTCGGCGGCATCGAACAGGGCCTCCAGCGTGTCCACGCGCAGCATGCCGGCGCGCCGCGCCGCGGCGTCGAACACTGCATCGGAGCCGGCCAGCGCACCGGTGTGCGAGGCCGCCGCCCGCGCGCCCTCGGGCGCCCGGCCGGACTTCACCACGATCACCGGCTTGTTGCGCGAGGCCGCGCGCGCCGCCGACATGAACTTGCGGCCCAGCTTCACCGACTCCACGTAGAGCAGGATGGCGCGTGTGCCGCTGTCGCTGGCCAGGTAGTCCAGCACGTCGCCGAAATCGACGTCGGCGCTGTCGCCCAGCGAAATGAAATGCGAGAAGCCGATGCCGCGTCCGCGCGCCCAGTCGAGCATGGCCGTGGCCAGCGCGCCGGACTGGGTGACGAAGGCGAGCTGGCCCGGCAGCGCATTGGCCGGCGCGAAGCTGGCATTCAGGCCGATGCCCGGCACCAGCAGGCCGATGCAGTTGGGTCCCAGCACGCGCAGCAGGTAGGGCCGGGCCGCGTCCAGCATCGCCTGCTCCAGGCTGGGGCCGCCGTCGCTGGCCGGTGCCTTGAGGCCGGCACTCAGCACCACGGCCGCGCGACAGCCCTTGGCGCCCAGCTCGGCCACCAGGCCCGGCACGCTGGGCGCCGGCGTGCAGATGACCGCCAGGCCAGGCGCCTCGGGCAGCGAGGCCACGTCCGGCACGCAGGGAATGCCCTCGATGCCGCTGGCGTGCGGGTTGACTGCCCACAGGGGGCCGCCAAAACCGCCCCCGCGCAGGTTGCGCAGCACCACGGCGCCCAGGCTGCCCGGGCGGCTCGACGCGCCGATCACCGCCACCGAGGCCGGGTGCAGCAGCGCGTCGAGGTGACGCACGCTCATGCGTGGCCCCGCGCGACCAGCACCGGCACCGGCGACTGCGCCACCACGCGGGCGGCGACGCTGCCGACCATCAGCCGCTGCAGGCCGCTGCGCCCGTGCGAGCCGACCACCACCAGGTCGGCGGACTCGTCGCGCGCCGCCTGCAGGATGCCCTCGGGGGCGCTGGCGTCCTCGATGCGCCGCAGTTGCAGGTCCACCGGGTCGCCGGTGGCGCACAGCGCCTGCACGCGGGCATGGGCCGCACTCGCGTGCTCGTAGGCGCTGGCCATGTAGGCCTGGAAGCCGACGGCGCTGGCCTCCCCCACGCCCAGGTAGGGGTAGGGATCGATGACGTACAGCGC
>NZ_JADDOJ010000050.1 GCF_015159745.1 Ramlibacter aquaticus
TCCTGCTGCTGCGCGATGCGCCCGGCGGCTTCGAGGTGCTGATGACGCGGCGCTCGGCGACAGCCAGCTTTGCGCCGGGCGCCTACGTGTTCCCCGGCGGCGGCATCGACGCCGCGGACCACGGCGCGCACGCCCAGGCCGCGCGCCGGCCGGGCCAGGACGACCTGCGGCTGACCCAGGCCATCGCGGCGATCCGTGAGAGCTTCGAGGAGCTGGGCGTGCTGATCGCCCGCCATGCCGACGGCCGTGCGGCCGACGCGGCCGACATCGCCGCGCTGGACCGCCAGGGCGACTTCTTCGCCCAGTGCCAGGCGCGCGGGCTGCGGCTGGCGGCCGACGAGGTCTTCGTGCTGGCGCACTGGGTCACCGACCGCGACCTGCCCCGCCGCTTCGACGTGCCCTTCCTGGTGGCCCGCATGCCCGAAGGCCAGGTGCCCGTGGCCGACGAGGCCGAGCAGTTCGAGCCGGTGTGGGTGCGGCCGGCCGATGCCCTGACGCGGCACGAGGCCGGCAGATTCTTCATGATCTTCCCCACCATCCGCACGCTGCAGCGGCTGGCGAAATTCGCCGACGTCGCCGCCGTGCTGGCGGCCTGTGCCGGCGAACAGCCGCTGTGGACCAGCTGCCCGCGCGGTGGCTTCGTGCGCGGCGAGGAAGCCCGCTTCATGGAGGACGAGATGCCCTTCGGCGAGCTGGCCCTGGTCAGCCCCGACGGGCAGATGGTCCACCACCTGGACTGGCGCTGCGACCAGCCGGTGCCCCTGCTGCGCAACCTCTTGCGGCTGACAGCGCCCAATGCAGGCGTGATGACGGGCCCCGGCACCAACAGCTACCTGGTGGGCGACCCGGCCAGCGGCTACATCGCGATTGACCCGGGCCCGGACGACGCCGAGCACGTCCAGCGCCTGTGGCGCGCGACGGGCGGCCAGGTGAAGCTGATCGTCTGCACGCACTCGCACCCCGACCATTCGCCCGGCGCCCGGCCGCTGCAGGCCCTCTGCGAGAACAGGCCGCCGATCTGGGGCCTGCCTTCGGCACCCACGGCGCGGCCGGCCAGCGCCTTCACGCCGGACCATGTGCTGGCGGACGGACAGGTGCTCTTCGTCGAGGGCGGCGGCGCGCGGCACAGCCTGCGCGCGATCCACACGCCGGGCCACGCCGCGAACCACGCCTGCCTGCTGCTGGAAGAAGACGGCCTGCTGTTCTCGGGCGACCACATCCTCAACGGCAGCACCACGGTGGTGGACCCGCCGGACGGCGACATGACGGACTACCTGGACTCGCTGGACAAGCTCGCCGCGGCTTGCCGCGAAGCGGGTGTCGAGTTCATCCTGCCGGCCCACGGCCACGTGCTGGGCTTCCCGCAGCAGGTGATCGCGCACCTCAAGGCCCACCGGCTCAAGCGCGAGGCCAAGGTGGTCGCCGCCATGCAGGCGCGGCCGCACGGCGGCCTGGCCGACTGGGTGGAACTGGCCTACGACGACGTGCCGCCGCGCATGTGGCCGCTGGCCCAGCGCTCGCTGCTGGCGCACGTGCAACGCATCGAGGCGCTGGGGCTGGTGGGCTGAGGGACTGCAGTTGCCTCAACCCTCGTGCCTCAACGAAGGTGTGAACAAGCCCCCCGATCATGCGTTCGCCCATGAATCGACGCGAAGGAGGCGAGAACGGTGGGCCAGATGAGTTTCGCGGGATACGGAGTACGCTTAGCAGCAAAAAAAGAGCGCAACCTTATTCATTTGAATTCACAGAAATTGCTCGGGAATGCTTCAGCCTGAGTTAGCTGGCTGTGTGCCGACCCATTCCCACCCTTTTGCATCTCTACGGACAACCGGCAAGAACATAAGGCAGAATATTACGATCTTCACAAGTCCCCAAATCCCCAAGAGAGTCGCGGCAGGCACGACGAGCTCGTGATACTCCCATGCCCATTGCTTGTGAGTAAGGGCAATGACAATTAAGTTATGGGCACTGTGGAGGCTGCAGCAGACCAGAAGCGAACCTGTAATGAAATACACCATCGCCAATGTAACGCCTTCTAACAGATACATCGGTAAACCTGCGGTTGGGAGATGAGAGGCAGCAAAAACGATGGCAGATGCTAGAACCGCGACAGGAAGACGGAGCCATTTGAGGGCAATCCGAAAGAGGCCGAATCGAAATATGATCTCTTCCGTGAAGGCAAGGAAGACTACGTAGGAGGTTTGCGTTAGACCTAATTGACCTAGCCCTACGGTAAGAATCAATGGCAGTGAAAGGGCCAAAATCAAGAGGCCACAAATTGACGATGAAGATTTGAATTTGAACATATGCATTCAATAGCACTGTGACCTAAGACCGCAGTGCCTTGATGCTGTACTGCTTACCTACCAGTCGCTTCCGCTGCATCCGAAGGTGTTGCAGACCCCCGTGCCATATGAGGTGCCTCCATTGTCATTCTCGTTGCTATTCGAATCGGCCATGCCGGGGGTAGGCATTCCGAGCGCGGCTGCAGTCTGATAGAGAAATTGACCTCTAGAAACGACGTCGATGACTTCCAGGCCGAGGCGTAATACCGCTCGTACGATATTTACACTTCCAACTGGATTAGCAAGGTCAGCGTATCCAAAGGGGTTCTGGGTCGGATCACTCAGTCCACCACCAACAGCCAGAAGTTCTGCTGGAGTGATCGTGCGAATCGATTGATCGGATAGGCTTGTCATTTTCTGTCCTCCATGTGTGCCTCGAGAGCGAGGCGGGCTACCCGCCGCGGGGCGCGGCAGATTCTGTTAATTTGGTTCGTCCCTAACACCTGCATGGTGCTCGGAAGCAGCTGCAACGCCGTTTATCCAAGCAAATTCGAGAACTCGCCCGCCACGAGTGATTTCCTGAGATCGGTGCGCAACCGAGACTCGAGTCATCTGCATCGACTTCAACTCGCCGAGCAATGCCCCTTCACTCAGCTCGTCTAGATGGCTGGTTGCTTCATCAAGAACGAGAAATTTAGGTGCTTTGTACAGGGCGCGGGCAAAGAAGAGTCTCTGGATCTGACCACCAGAAAGGGAATTACCCATATCCCCAACCAATGTGTTGTAGCCCATGGGCATCTTGCAAATCGCAGCATGTATTTGCGCAAGTCGAGCCACCCGTTCGACCCGCTTCTGATCCGGCCTAGCGTCAAAGAAGCTGATGTTGTCCGTGAGGGAGCCGGCGAACAGGCTGTCGCTCTGCATCACGGCACCGACGATGGACCGGTACGCTGGAAGTCCAAGCTGTCCCAAGGGGATGCCACCTACCAAGATGTCGCCCTCTTGAGGCTGCAGCAAGCCAAGGATGACCTTGAGCAGCGTGGTCTTGCCGCAACCGGACGGCCCCACGATGACGATCGATTCGCCTGCCTCCACACGCAAGTTCACGCCATCGAGAATCCATGGCTCGCCCTGGGCGTGGCGAAATCGAACGTTGCGCAGTTCAAGCGTGGCAGGCAGTTCTTCGACAGCGTGGTGAATGACTGCAGGCTTGGGTTCAGGCACCGCCAGGACAATGTCGGCAAGGCGCTCGGCTTGCAGCCCGAGCATCACCAGGTCCAGCGTACGATCGATCAGATTCAACGCTCGAGAGGTGAACTGGTCCTTGTACGAGACGAAGGCGATCAGCATCCCGACACTCATCGCGCCAGTCAAGACGTCGCTGCTTCCGACCCATAGGATCACCGCGCCCTCGGTCGCGACAAGAAGTGAGTTGCCGGTCTGAAAGCTGATGGTCAGGCGTTGCAGTCGCACTTGACCATTGGCAATTTCGACCTGCGTCTTCATGTAGCGAGCCCACCGAGTGGCCTGCCCGTTGAACAGCTTGACGGCTTGAATACCCCGGAGCGTTTCCATGAGCTGGCTCTGGCTGACAGCTTGGCGCACAATCTGGCCTTCCGTTGCTCGGCGGAACGCGCCATATTTGGCAACCCGCATCCCGCCATAGAGAACGACCGCGACCACCGCAACACCAGCCAGCACTGCGCTGTAGATCAGCATCATTACCAGCAGTGTGATGGCCATCAGCCCGTCGATCAGCGCAGAGACGACCGTCGTGCTGAGCCCCTGCTGGATGTTGGCGACCGCGGAGAATCGCGACAACACGTCGCCAAGGTGCCGACGCTGGAAATAGTCCGCCGGCAGGTCCAGCAGATGGCGGACAACGTTGCCCGACCACTGCAGATTCAGGCTTGTCGTCATCCGAAGAATCACCCAAGCACGAACCAACGAGATCGCGGCCTGCAACATGGCGAGGCATAGAATGCCGATTAGATTGTCTTGACCAGATCTCGATCAACCGAGACGAGCGCATCGTCGATCAGCCACTGCGTGAGGAATGGGCCGGCGATGCCGAAGACCTCCATCACCATCGCCAGCAGGAACACCCGAACCAGCGATCCGCGCAGACCCGTGACCCGCCCTATCACATCGTGCAGAGCAATGCGTTTGCGCGGTGCCTGCGACCTGAACTCCAAGCTGGGTTCGAACTCGAAGACGATCCCCGTGAAGTGGCGCGAAATATCCTGCGAGCTCAACACCTTCTCGCCACTGGCTGGGTCGAGAATCTTGAAGCGATCGTTGCCGGCGCTCTTGAGTACAACGAAGTGCTGGAAGTCCCAATGCAAGATTGCAGGTGTAGAGACGAACTGTAAGGCGGCCAACTCAGCTCGCAGCGGCCTTCCCACGAGGCCGATTTGAGAAGCGATCTCGATCAGCTGCACGCCGTTGAGGCCACGCAATGACGATGGAAATCGCCTTCGTAACTCGCTGATCCCGATGTCTGCACCGTGGTATGCGGAAATCATGGCCAAGCAGGCCAGGCCACACTCGGCGACCTCGCTTTGGAGGACGCACGGCACGCGCCGGAACCAGCCGAAGTGCACGTCGCCGATGCCGCGCATCAGGCTCTCTTTGTCACGGAGATGAGCGGCTCCATGATCCATTCAATGATCGAGCGTCGATCCAGCTATATGTCAGCGTTGACCTGCATACCGGATTGAATAGGCTCGTCCCGGTTATACGCCTTCACCGTCTGAGACGCAGGGATGGCGGACACGATGTAGAAGAGTTCTCCAGTTGGTGCTGGGAACGGAAGATCGCTGGCAGGTAACGCCGTTCGCGATACCCGAAGCACCTGGGCCTCATACGTTCCGAACTTCTGGTACGCGAATGCCTGGTACTGCAGCCTCACTGTGGCGCCCGGCCGCACGAAGCCCACATCCCGGCTTGGGACATAGAGGTCGACCTGAAGCCGCGTGTTGGCCGGGATGATGCTGAACAGCGCGTTGCCAGGCAGCACTTGCTTGCCAAGGTGAAGCTGCAAGCCACTGACCGTTCCGTCTTGGGGAGCGGTCAGGCGCTCCTCGCGGCGGGTTTCCGTCTCAGTCGCCGCTGCGCGAAGCTCTGACTGGGATCGCCTGAGCGCTTCGATCGCGTTGTCGCGGCGCAGCGGGATGGAGTCGGCCTCCAGCTCGAGGGTCAGCTTTTCCCGCTCAAGCGCCGTGTGTGCTCGAAGCAGTTCGGACAGCCTCTGGCGCTGATCGAGCAAGGCCAGGCGTTTTTCCTGCAGGGCGACCTCCGAGAGGTACCCGGCAGCCTGGAGTTGCGCCGTGCGCTCGAAAGTGACCTGGGCTGCTTCCATGCTCTCCCGTTGTAGCCTCGCTGTAGCATTCAACTGCGCGAGTTCGTCGACGATTCGTGTCAGCCGCGCCTTCAACGACGCCTCCTGTTGTCGGAACAGCTCGGCGGACTTCTCGATCTCGGCTTCCAGGCTGCGCTCCCTCACCTGCATCTGCCGCAGGATGAAGTCTTGCGTCGCGCCGTTTGAGTTGACCTTCTCGCTAGAGATGGCTGCGAGCACATCTCCGCGGCGCACTTTGTCGCCTTCGGAGATATTCAACGCCGTGATCTGTCCTGCTTGCTCCGCGTACACCTTCAGCAAGCCTCGATCAGGCACGACGTAACCCGAGACGCGAGCCTTCTTCGTGTACTCCCCGAAGACGCAGAAGGCGATCAGGGCACTCCCGATCAGAAAAGCCACGCCAGCAAGCAGACTGGTGGACGCCGGCTGCACGATCACAACTTCGCCGAGCCAGTCTCCACTCTTAGCTTTGACTGCTTCCGCTCGAAACAGGGCAATGGGCGCTGGCTGTTTGGCAGTCGCCTCTTGATGTCCGGATAGGGCCTTCATGGGAAACAGATCGCCGAGGGGGCAGTTCTGCGCGCCCCGGCTCGTTGTCATTGCAATGGGAACTTCGTCCTCCGTATCTCCACGACCCGGTGATTAAGTTCACCAGATGCGCGGCCTCAACGCGATCAAGCATGAGCTTGTGGGACGGAGCGTAGCTCCACGTTGCATCGCAGTTCGGCAACTGGAACGAACCGTTTCTCCAGGCGTAGCAACCTCGCGATTCAGGACATAAAAAGAGATTCCTACTGCCACGCTCCAACTTGCAACAACTGAGGCAAGGTCAAGTCCACGGATCGTGAGGTGGCACTTTGATCAATACAGAGAGGGATCACCACGAGCCAGATCAGTTTTGCATGCACCGGGTGCGCCGCCGAGCGGAAGAAGACCCGTCGCGGTGATGCCGTGTAAGGCGCTGCTGTTCAGACCACGGCTGTGCTGCTGGCAGCGGTGGAGGTCACTGTGCGTGCCAGGCCGCCGTCGGTGTCCACCGCAATGTGCGCCTTCATGCGTGGGCTGCACACTTCCGCTGAGCACTTACAGCGCTGAACGGGCGCGTAAGTTAAGGAAGGTCTGGACAAGTCCAAGGATCTTGCTCTGGGCCCGGTTGCCCGGGCCTGACCGTCATTCCTCTGGACCGGGGGCGCCCACCCGGCTCGGTGCCACCCGCCGGCTCCACGGAGCCCTCTCAATGCCGGCCTTTTCGGTGTTGCTGCGCGCAAGGATTGCCCGGTTCACCCGGACTGAACCGGCTCTTCTCTGTTGCTCTGATCCTCACCTCACGGTGGACAGGGATTAACTGCTACGCTGCCCTCTGCAGCATGTGCAGCGCATCGAGGCGCTGGGGCTGGCGGGCTGAAGCCGGCCCCGCCGCTGCCGCAGCGGGCTAGCGCCGCGGCGCGGCCGGCACGGCGCAGCTGGCGGCCTCGCCCAGGCCCTTGAGGTAGGCGCGGCGCACCGTGCCCGCGGTGATCGCGGCCTGCACCTCGCGGGCGTAACGCTCGGCGCCGGTCAGCCTGCGCACCCAGCACCGGAAGGGGATCACGCCCTCGGTGGTGCTGCGCACCGCGTCCACGATCGCATCGCCGGCGGCCGCCTGGCCGCGCTCGATCAGGCTGGGATTGGCGGCGGTCTGCGGCGTGTCCAGGTCGGCCCCGAGCGCGGCGTCCAGCGCCTGCACCTCGGCGGTGAAGCCCGCGCAGCCGCCCTGAGCGGGCGCGGCATACGGCGCCTTGAGCGCGGCCTGCAGCGCGGACGGGATCTCCGCCCGCACCAGGTTCAGGTCGGACAGCGGGGCGGTGACGGCCTGGCCCATGCGGCTCGCGGGCGGATGCAGGGCGGAGGAGGCAGCTTGCGCAGGGGCGGGCGCTGCGCTGGCTGCGTCCGGAGGGCGCACGGCCGCCGCAGGCGCCAAGGAAGCCGATGCGGGTGGCGCGGCCGATGCAGGAACGGCGGGGGCCGGGGCCGCAGCGGATTCGGAACCCGCCGCGGGCGGCACCGGCGCCGACGGGGCCTGTGCGCGGCCGGGGATCACCGCGCCCAAGGCAGCACCCAGCATCGCGAGGCGAAGAAGGCGCAAGGCGTTCAAGCTCATCCGCCCAGTCTAAAAGCAGGCCGCGCGCCTGCGTGGCCTGCCCTGAAAAAAGTGTGAAGTCCACCGATACGCCGGATTCTGTGACCCCGTCGCCGGGGCTGACCGTCATTCATCTGGGCCGGGGGTCGCCCACCCGGCTCGGTGCCACCTACCCGCCGGCTCCACGGAGCCATCTCAATGCCGGCCTATTCGGTGTTGCTGCGCGTAGAGATTGCCCGTTTCACCCGGACTGAACCGGCTCGTCTCTGTTGCTCTGATCCTCACCTCACGGTGGACAGGTGTTACCTGCTACGCTGCCCTTTGCAGTCCGGACGTTCCTCCAGCACCAGGTTTCCCATGCGGTGCCAGCGACGGCCTGGCGGGCTTCACCCGGGTATTATCCCCTGCCGACGTCCTGCCCGATCACCACGGGCCCACGCCCATGATCCGACTCGCTGAAATCAAGCTGCCCCTGGCCGACCTGCCGGCCGAAGAGGGCACCCACCCCGAAGGCCCGCTGCGCACGGCCGCCGCCCGCGTGCTGGCGCTGCCCGAGGCCGCCATCGCCAGCCTGCACGTGCACAAGCGCAGCTTCGACGCGCGCAAGGCCGAGCTCTTCGTCGTCTACATCGTCGACGTCGCCCTGGCCGATCCCGCGCAGGAGCCCGCCGTGCTCAAGCGCCTGGCCGGCAACCCGCACGTGGCCCCCTCGCCCGACATGGCCTGGCACCCGCCGGTGCACCTGGCGCAGCCGCCGGCCGTGCGCCCGGTGGTGGTGGGCTTCGGCCCCTGCGGCATCTTCGCGGCGCTGGCGCTGGCGCAGATGGGCCTGGCGCCCATCGTGCTGGAACGCGGCAAGCCGGTGCGCGAGCGCACCAAGGACACCTGGGGCCTGTGGCGCAAGCGCGAGCTGCAACCCGAGAGCAACGTGCAGTTCGGCGAAGGCGGCGCGGGCACCTTCTCGGACGGCAAGCTCTACAGCCAGATCAAGGACCCGCGCCACCTGGGCCGCAAGGTGATGGCCGAATTCGTGAAGGCCGGCGCCCCGCCCGAGATCCTCTACGCCGCGCACCCGCACATCGGCACCTTCAAGCTGGTGAAGGTGGTGGAGCACATGCGCGAGGAGATCATCCGCCTGGGGGGCGAGGTGCGCTTCCAGCAGCGTGTGACCGACCTGCACATCGAGGGCGGCGCGGTGCGCGGCCTCACGGTGCTCGACCAGGCGACCGGCCAGTCCCATGAACTCCGCGCCGACCATGTGGTGCTGGCACTGGGCCACAGCTCCCGCGACACCTTCGAAATGCTGCACGCGCGCGGCGTCTTCGTGGAGGCCAAGCCCTTCTCCATCGGCGTGCGCATCGAGCATCCGCAGGGCGTGATCGACCGCGCCCGCTGGGGCCGGCACGCCGGCCACCCGCTGCTGGGCGCGGCCGACTACAAGCTGGTGCACCACGCCAGCAACGGCCGCACGGTGTACAGCTTCTGCATGTGCCCGGGCGGCACCGTGGTGGCCGCCACTTCGGAGCCGGGCCGCGTGGTGACCAACGGCATGAGCCAGTACTCGCGCAACGAGCGCAACGCCAATGCCGGCATGGTGGTGGGCATAGACCCGGCCACCGATTACCCGGGCTCCCCGCTTGCCGGCGTGGCGCTGCAGCGCGCGCTGGAGAGCCGGGCCTTCACGATCGGCGGCGGCACCTACGATGCGCCGGGCCAGCTGGTGGGCGACTTCCTGGCCGGCCGGCCTTCCACGGAGTTCGGCAGCGTCATCCCCTCCTACAAGCCGGGCGTGAAGCTGGTGGACCTGGCCGAGGCCCTGCCGGCCTTCGCGGTCGAGGCCATGCGCGAAGCCCTGCCGGTGTTCGGCCGCAAGATCCGCGGCTACGACATGCCCGATGCGGTGATGACCGGGCTGGAGACGCGCACCTCGTCCCCGATCCGGATCACGCGCGGCGAGGATTTCCAGAGCCTGAACGTGCGCGGCCTCTACCCGGCCGGCGAGGGCGCGGGCTATGCCGGCGGCATCCTGTCGGCCGGCGTGGACGGCATCAAGGTCGGCGAGGCCGTGGCGCAGGCCATCGCCGGCTGAGCGCCGCCCCGCCCGGTGGTACGCTTGCGCAGATGAGGCGCAAGCCCCACCCCGCCTGAAAGACACGCCATGAACATCCTGCTGCTCAACGGCCCCAACCTCAACCTGCTCGGCACGCGCGAGCCGCAGAAGTACGGCACCACCTCGCTGGCCGACGTGGTGGCGATGTGCCGCGAGGAAGCGCAGCGCCATGGCGCGACGCTGGCCGACTTCCAGAGCAACCACGAAGGCGCGATCGTGGACCGCATCCACGCAGCCCGCGGCGAGGGCGTGGACTGGATCGTGATCAATCCGGGCGCCTTCACCCACACCAGCGTCGCGATCCGCGACGCCTTCGCCGGCGTGGCGATCCCCTTCATCGAAGTGCACATCTCCAACGTGCACGCCCGTGAGGCCTTCCGCCACCACAGCTACCTGTCGGACATCGCCTCGGGCGTGATGGTGGGGCTGGGGGTCGCTGGTTACCGGCTGGCGGTACAGGCGGTGGCTTCCGGGATGGTGAGCAAGCCGGCGTAAGAGCCCCGGGGTTCAGTTCGCACTGAGACCTCGCACTCAAATCGCTGGTTCTGGCTGGTGTCGGGCTTCGCTCGTCGACCTCGCGCTCGCCCCGCTGGCCGGCCTGTGGCGGGGGCTCATACTGCCGCGGTCCGCTGCGCGGACTCCGCTGGAATTTGCGGCCTGGGGCCGGCACGGCGCAACTCGCTACGCGCTGGCTGCGCCACCGCTTCGCTCAAACAGGCGCCGTGAGCATGAAACGACGCGCGGACCTGCGGACCGCGCTCCCGACCCCAGGCCGCAAATTCCAGCCGCGTCACAAATCGCCCCCGCCACAGGCCGGCCAGCGGGGCGAGAAGACCATCTGGGTGCACGACGGTGGAGCGCCCGCACCACGAAAGAATGAATTGACGTCGGCGCTCAACGGCTGCGCGCCACCGTGCCACTGGCAAACCCAGCCCCGGCCGTCGGCTGCCCGCTGCCGCGCCCTATGGGGCGCCCGAGAAGCGCAGGGCCAGGCCCCCAGCTTTCTGACTTGCGGCGTCTGTCTGAGCGAAGCGCTGGCGCAGCCAGCGCGTAGCGAGTTACGCCGCGGGGCCTGGACCGAGCATCGCAGGGGAAGTCGGACACGAAGTGCCGACCGCCCCATTGGGCGCGGCAGCGGGCTGCCGGCGGCCGGGGATGGGTTTGCCTGACGCGATGCAGGCTCGAAGCGCACCGCATGGCACTTGGAACCCGGTCCACCACCATCAGCAGCAGACCCCAAGCTCAATAAGTCTCCAGGTGCAGCCGCCCGTCGCGCTTGAGCGCAGGACCGACCGCATCCCAGTCCATCCCAGCCTGCGTGGCGATGTCCTTGAGCGCCAGCACCACGCCCTCCTCCATGGCCTTCAGGCCACAGACATAAAAGTAGGCGTTGGGGTCCGCCAGCAGGGGCGCCAGGTCGGCCGCGCGCTCGCGCATCGCGTTCTGCACGTACTTGCGCGGCTGCCCGGGCGTGCGGCTGAAGGCGAAGTGCGTGTCGATGAAATCCTTGGGCAGGCTCTGCAGCGGGCCGAAGTACGGCAGTTCCTCCCGGGTGCGGGCGCCGAAGAACAGCATCAAGCGCCCGCCCTCGAACTTGCCCGACTTGCGCAGGCGGCGCCGCCACTCGGTCATCGCCCGCATGGGCGCGCTGCCCGTGCCGGTGCAGATCATCACGATGTGGCTCTTCGGGTGGTTGGGCATCAGGAAGCTCGCGCCGAAGGGCCCGATCACCTGCACCTTGTCGCCCACCTGCAGGTCGCACATGTAGTTGCTGGCCACGCCGCGCACCGGCTGGCCCTGGTGGTCCTCCAGCACGCGCTTGATGGTCAGCGACACGTTGTTGTAGCCGGGTCGCTCGCCGTTGCGCGGGCTGGCGATGCTGTACTGGCGCGCGTGGTGCGGCCGGCCCTTGGCATCGGTCCCAGGCGGCACGATGCCCAGGCTCTGGCCCTCCAGCACCGGGAAGGGCGTGCTGCCGAAATCCAGCACGATGTGGTGGGTGTCGTAGTCCTTGCCCACCTCGGTCACGCGCACGTTGCCGGCCACCGTGGCTTCCACCGATTTCTGCGGCGACTTGGGGCCGTAGAGGTTGGTGAAGGCATGGGCCGCCGACCAGGGCGGCACCAGCGCACCGTATTCCGCGCTGTTGAACTGCGGCTCCAGGGCCTGCGAGGCGGCAGCCGCCTCGGGCGCCTGCGCCGCCGTTTGCACCTCGGCCACCACCGCCGCGGCATCGCCGCCCGCGGCTTCCACCAGTTCGCTTTCGCTCAGCTCGGCAGGCAGCGACTCCCAGCCGAACTGGTCCTCCACGGTGTAGGCCCGCACCCGGGGCATCTTGCGCCAGTTGTCGATGCTGCCCGTGGGGCACGGCGGCACGCAGGCCATGCACAGGTTGCACAACGCCGCGCTCACCACGTAGTTGTTGGCGTCGTGCGTGATCGCCTTCTGCGGGCACACCGACTCGCAGGTGTTGCACCGGATGCAGATTTCCGGGTCGATCAGGTGCTGCTGGATGAAGAGGGCGTCGGAGGCATCCATGGTGGGCTCGCAGGCTGCCCGGCGGTGGCGGCCGCCGGGCGTTTCAGGTCAGTTGAAGCGAACGTACTCGAAGTTCACCGGCTGGCGGTTGATGCCCATGACGGGCGGCGCGATCCAGTTGGCGAACTTGCCCGGCTCCACCACACGGCCCATCAGGCTGTGCACGTAAGCGCGGTCTTCGTCGGAGGGCAGCCACTCGTTGACCTTCGCGGCCCACTCGGACTCGCTCATCACGCGGCCGTCCGGCGACACCTTGACGCCCGAGAGCGCGCCGATGTTGCGGTGGAAGGCCTTGTGCGGGGTGGTCAGGCGCAAGGGGATGCCGGCCTTCTCGATCAGCTTGTTCCAGCGGCCCACGCCGGCCATGGAGTCCTTGATGTAGTCGTCGCGCAGCACTTCGTTCAGCGCGTTGAGCATGGGCACTTCCTTCTCGACCAGCTGCCCGTTCACCACGTTCAGCACCTTGTAGGTCTGGCCGCGCAGCTGGTGGTCGTCCACGCGCTTGCCTTCCTCGTAGCGGCCCTTCAGGCCGGTGGAGTAGAAGGTCGCGGCATTGGAGGACTCGTCGGCGCCGAACAGGTCGATGGTCACCGAGAAGTGGAAGTTCAGGTAGCGCTGGATCAACGGCAGGTCGATCACGCCGGCGGCGCGAAGCTTGGCCGGGTCGTCGGTCTTGAGCTCGTTCATCGCCTGGCAGGTACGCTGGATCACGCGGCCCACGCCGGATTCGCCCACGAACATGTGGTGCGCTTCCTCGGTGAGCATGAACTTGGTGGTGCGGGCCAGCGGATCGAAGGACGACTCGGCCAGGGCGCAGAGCTGGAACTTGCCGTCACGATCCGTGAAGTACGTGAACATGAAGAAGGACAGCCAGTCCGGCGTGGCCTCGTTGAAGGCCTGCAGGATGCGCGGGTTGTCCTCGTTGCCCGAGCGGCGCTCCAGCAGGGCCTCGCCCTCCTCGCGGCCGTCCTTGCCGAAGTACTTGTGCAGCAGGTAGACCATGGCCCACAGGTGGCGGCCCTCTTCCACGTTCACCTGGAACAGGTTGCGCAGGTCGTACTGGCTGGGGCAGGTCAGGCCCAGGTGGCGCTGCTGCTCGACCGACGCCGGCTCCGTGTCACCCTGGGTGACGATGATGCGGCGCAGGTTGGCGCGGTACTCGCCGGGCACGTCCTGCCAGGCGGCTTCGCCCATGTGGTCGCCGAAATGGATCTTGCGGTCCTTCTCGGCCGGGTTCAGGAAGATGCCCCAGCGGTAGTCGGGCATCTTCACGTGGCCGAACTGGGCCCAGCCTTCCGGGTCCACGCTGACGGCGGTGCGCAGGTAGACGTCGAAGTCCTGGCTGCCGTCCGGGCCCATGTCCTGCCACCAGCTCAGGTAGTTGGGCTGCCACTGTTCCAGGGCGCGCTGCAGGGTGCGGTCCTCGCTCAGGTTGACGTTGTTGGGGATCTTTTCGCTGTAGTCGATGTTGCTCATGGCCCTGTCTCCTGGAGTTCAGACGCGGTTGAAATCGAAGGCGGCACGCTCGCCCTTGCCGTACACCTTGAGCGCACCCTTGTCGCCGACGGCGTTGGGGCGCTGGAAGATCCAGTTCTGCCAGGCCGTCAGGCGGCCGAACACGCGGGTGAACATGTTCTCGGGGCCGTTGAAGCGCAGGTTGGCTTCCATGCCGGTCAGCGCGTCGGGGCTCATGGAGACACGCTCCTCGATGGCCAGGCGGGTCTCGTCCGGCCAGTCGATGTCGTCCGGGTTGCTGGTGACCAGGCCGACGGCGAAGGCGGCATCCGCGTCCAGCGGCTGTCCGGCCACGGCGCGCACCTTGTCCAGCGCGGGCTGCTCGTCGTAGAAGCGGCGGCCCAGGCGGCTCTGGCCGGTGGCCATGGGGTAGAGGCCGAAGTTGGTGTCGCCCACCTCGATGCGGGGAGCCTGGTCCTCGTCGTCCGGCAGGGCCAGGTGGTAGCTGCGGTCGCAGGCCAGGGCCAGTTCGAGGAAGGTGCCGGCGAAGCAGGAGCCCGGCTCGATGAGCGCGAACAGGCTGCGGCTGGAGACGTCCAGGCGGCTGAGCGTGCGGCGCAGGTGGCCGATGGTCTCGCGCACGAACCAGTGGCCCTTGTTCGCCAGCAGGGCGGCGTCCATGGCACGCACCCTGGCGGCGTCGCCCTGGGTCTTGATCAGCCAGAGGCCGATGTCGAGCTCGTTGGTGCGCATCATCAGGATCGCGTCCTCCAGCTGGCGCGCGAGGGCCAGCGGGTACCACTCGCAGCCCGCGGCCTCGATGCCGGCGACGTCGGCGGGCACGTCGGCGTCCGGCGCCTTCACGGTGAAGGTCGCGACGCGCTTCGCGCGGTCGATCTCGACGGTGACGAAGGGGTAGCGCAGGGCATCGGCTTCCACCGTGCGGTCCAGCGGCTTGAGCTCCACGCCCTTGGCGTTGGCGGGGCGGTCGCTCTTGGCGGCCAGCTCCAGGGCGCGTTCCTGCACGCGGGCGGCGAAGTTGGCGGGCTTCACCGCCTCGTCCACCAGGCGCCAGTCCACCGCCTTCTGGCCGCGCACGCCTTCGGAGGTGGTGCAGAAGATGTCGGCCAGGTCGTGGCGCACGTGGCGCTTGTCGGTGACCCGGGTGAGGCCCCCGGTGCCGGGCAGCACGCCCAGCAGCGGCACCTCGGGCAGGCTCACCGCGCTGTTGCGGTCGTCCACCAGGATGATCTCGTCGCAGGCCAGGGCCAGCTCGTAACCGCCGCCGGCGCAGGCGCCGTTCACGGCCGCCAGGAACTTCAGGCCGCTGTGCTGGCTGGAATCCTCCAGGCCGTTGCGCGTCTCGTTGGTGAACTTGCAGAAGTTCACCTTCCAGGCGTGGCTGGAAACGCCCAGCATGAAGATGTTGGCGCCGGAGCAGAACACCTTCTCCTTGGCGCTGGTGACGATCACGGTGCGCACTTCCGGGTGTTCGAAGCGGACGCGGTTGATGGCGTCGTTCAGCTCGATGTCCACGCCCAGGTCGTAGCTGTTGAGCTTGAGCTTGTAGCCAGGGCGCAGGCCGCCGTTCTCGTCGAAGTCGGCCACCAGCCGGGCCACCGGGCCTTCGAAACTCAGCTTCCAGTGGCGGTAGCGGCTGGGGTGCGTCTGGTACTCGACCGGCGCGACGCCGGTTTCTGGGGCTTGGACTTGGGACACGGCTGGATCTCCAGGAGAAGTGCAGTAAGTTGCGCAGGATGCGCTGCGATAAGACGCATCATAGTGCATTTAGACGGGTCAAGACAAGCAGTTTGCTTCCTAGTATTTACCCTAGTTCTGAGCAGACACCGGAAGCAGGCTGCGTCTCACTCGGCGAGCTGCAGCGAGCGCCGCACCAGCGCGCGCAGGGCCAGGAAGGTCTCGTCCAGGGGCTGGGCGCTGGTGTCCAGGTGCAGTTCGGCCTTGGCGTAGAAGGGCGCGCGGGTGGCCAGGATGCCGCGCAAGTCCTCCATGGCCTCCTGGTTGCCGGCCATGGGGCGCACGTCGCCCTGGGCGGCGACGCGGTTCATGTGGTCCTCCGGGTGCGCCTTGAGCCACACCGTGGTGCAGTGCGACAGCGCGAGGTTAAAGGTGGCCGGGTCCGACACCAACCCGCCGGGGGTGGCGATCACCGCCTCGGGGTAGATCTGGATCGCCTCCTCCATCGCGCGGCGCTCGTAGCGTCGGTAGGCGCTCTGGCCGTACAGGCCCTGGATCTCGCCCACCGTGCAACCGGCGAACTTCTCGATCTCGCGGCTCAGCTCCACGAAGGGGAAATCCAGGTCTTCGGCCAGCATGCGGCCCAGCGTGCTCTTGCCGGCGCCTCGCAGCCCGATCAGGGCGATGCGCGGGGGCCGCGCCGTGGCCACGGCCGCCGCCGAATCCACGATGGGGGCGATGGCCTCGCGCACGCGCCGCAGGGTGGCCTCGTCGCGGTGCTCCAGCAGCTCGCGGATCATCAGCCACTCGGGCGAGCGCGTGGTCTCGTCCCCCAGCAGCTCGGCCAGGGTGCAGCGCAGGGCCTGCGCCACCTGCAGCAGGATCAGGATGGAGGCGTTGCCGACCCCCAGTTCGAGGTTGCCCAGGTGCCGCTCGGACACGTCGGCCGCCGCCGCCAGGGCCTTGCGGGTCATGCCGCGGCGGGCGCGCAAGGCGCGCACCCGGTCCCCCAGCCCGACCAGGAAAGGGTGCTTGGCGGGCGCGCCAGCCAGCCCGTCCACCGGCTCGTCGGCGGGCCTGGAATCTAGGGAAATCCCGGGAACATGCAGTATTGTGCTTGACATGAGGCGAACCTGGGTTCTACATTTGCACGCACGATAGTGCATCTTCGGGTGGCAGACAAGCCGGCCGGTCGAATGACCCGGCATTTCCTGCGCCCGGTCAACCCGCGAAGGCACCCATGAGCGAACTTCTCCTGAACCACCTGGGCGGCCGTGCCCAGGCCGGCACTGGCCCGGGCACCCCCCTGTTCGACCCCGTGCTGGGCACCGAGCTCGTGCGGGTGGATGCCACCGGCCTGGACCTGGCGGCCGGCTTCGCCTTCGCCCGGGAGACGGGCGGGGCCGCCCTGCGCGCCATGAGCTATGCCCAGCGGGGCGCCATGCTGGCGGCGGTCGGCAAGGTGCTGCAGGCGAACCGGGACCTCTATTACGAGATCTCCACCGCCAACAGCGGCACGGTCAAGAACGACACGGCCGTGGACGTGGACGGCGGCATCTACACCCTCTCGACCTACGCGAAGATGGGCGAGGCCCTGGGCGATCGCCGCCACCTGCTGGACGGGGATGCCGCCCGCCTGGGCAAGGACCCGGCCTTCCAGTCGCAGCACCTGCAGGTGCCCACGCGGGGCGTGGCGCTCTTCATCAACGCCTTCAACTTCCCCTCCTGGGGCCTGTGGGAGAAAGCCGGGCCGGCCCTGCTGTCGGGCGTGCCGGTGATCGTCAAGCCCGCCACGGCCACCGCGTGGCTGACCCAGTGCATGGTCGCCGACGTGCTCGCCGCCGGCGTGCTGCCGCCGGGCGCGCTGTCCGTCGTCTGCGGCTCCTCGACGGGCCTGATGGATGCGCTGCAGCCCTTCGACGTGGTCTCCTTCACCGGCTCGGCCGACACCGCCGCCGTGATCCGCTCGCACCAAGCCGTGGCGCAGCGCTCGGTGCGCGTGAACATCGAGGCCGACAGCATCAACAGCGCCGTGCTGCTGCCCGGCGAGGGCGCCGAGGCCTTCGATCTGCTGGTCAAGGAAGTGGCCCGCGAGATGACGGTGAAGTCGGGCCAGAAGTGCACCGCGATCCGCCGTGTCTTCGTGCCCGAGGCGCTGTACACCCAGGCCGCCGAAGCCATTGCGGCGCGCCTGGGCAAGACCGCGGTGGGCAACCCGCGCAACGAATCCGTGCGCATGGGCTCGCTGGTCAGCCGTGCGCAACTGGCGTCGGTCAAGGACGGCATCGCCCTGCTCGCCCGCCACGCCGAGGTGCTGCACGACGGTCGCCAGCAGCCGCTGGTGGACGCCGACCCGGCCGTGGCCTGCTGCGTGGGACCCACGCTCTTGGGCACGCGCGACGCGGACGGCAACCCGGTGGTGCACGACGTGGAGGTCTTCGGCCCCGTCGCCACGCTCATCCCCTACCGTGATGCGGCGCATGCGATGGCGCTGGTGCGCCGCGGCCAGGGCTCGCTGGTGGCGTCGCTGTACGGCAGCGACGCCGCCGCCCTGGGCGCTGCCGCGCTGGAGCTGGCCGACAGCCACGGCCGCGTGCACGTCATCTCGCCCGAGGTCGCGGCGCTGCACACCGGCCACGGCAACGTGATGCCGCAATCGCTGCACGGCGGCCCCGGCCGGGCCGGCGGCGGCGAGGAACTGGGCGGCGCCCGGGCCCTGAACTTCTACCACCGCCGCGCCGCCGTCCAGGCCGCGACGTCCGTCCTGAACCGCTTGAACTGAGGTCCGCCATGCCCCACACCCAGGTCCCGCCTCCCGCCGAAACCTTCAACTTCGCGGGCCACCTGCTGGCGCAGAACGCCCAGCGCCCCGGCAAGGCCGCCTTCATCGACGACCTCGGCACCCTGCGCTACGGCGAGCTGGACGAGCGGGTGCGCCGCGCCGCGGCCGCGCTGCGCGGCCTGGGCATCCGCCGCGAGGAACGCGTGCTGCTGCTGATGCAGGACTGCAACGACTGGCCGGTGGCCTTCCTGGGCGCGATGTACGCCGGGCTGGTGCCGGTGGCGGTGAACACGCTGCTCACCGCCGACGACTACGCCTACATGCTGGAGCACTCGCGGGCCCAGGCGGTGCTGGTCTCGGGCGCGCTGCTGCCCGCGGTGACGGCCGCCATGGTGCGCAGCGACCACGAGGTGAGCAAGGTGATCGTCTCGCGCCCGGTGGCGCCGCTGCACCCCGCCGAGGTGGAGTTCGAGACTTTCCTGGCGGCGGCCACCCCGCTGGCCAAGCCGGCGCGCACCAGCCGTGACGACCCCGGCTTCTGGCTCTACTCCTCGGGCTCCACCGGCCGGCCCAAGGGCACGGTGCACTCGCACGCCAACCCCTACTGGACGGCCGAGCTGTACGGCAAGGCCATCCTGCAGCTGGGCGAGGGCGACGTGTGCTTCTCGGCCGCCAAGCTCTTCTTCGCCTACGGCCTGGGCAACGCGCTCACCTTCCCCATGAGCGTGGGCGCCACCACCCTGCTCATGGCCGAGCGCCCCACGCCGGACGCCACCTTCCAGCGCCTGACGGGCAGCGTCGGCGGCGTGAAGCCCACGGTCTTCTACGGCGCGCCCACCGGTTTCGCCGGCATGCTGGCCTCACCCGCCCTGCCCGCGCGCAGCGCGGTGGCGCTGCGGCTGGTGTCCTCCGCCGGCGAGGCCCTGCCGGCCGAGATCGGCGAGCGCTTCAAGGCGCATTTCGGCACCGACATCGTCGATGGCATCGGCTCCACCGAGATGCTGCACATCTTCCTGTCCAACCGGCCCGGCCAGGTGCGCTACGGCACCACGGGCTGGCCGGTGCCCGGCTACGAGGTGCAGCTGCGCGGCGACGACGGCCAGCCCGTGCCCGACGGCGAGCCCGGCGACCTGTACATCCAGGGCCCCAGCGCGGCGATGATGTACTGGGGCAACCGCGAGAAGACGCGCGAGACCTTCCACGGCGGCTGGACCAAGAGCGGCGACAAGTACGTGCGCAACGCCGACGGCACCTACACCTACGGCGGCCGCAGCGACGACATGCTCAAGGTCAGCGGCATCTACGTCAGCCCCTTCGAGGTCGAGGCCACGCTGGTGCAGCACCCGGCGGTGCTGGAGGCCGCGGTGATAGGCACCGAGGACGCCGAGGGCCTGACCAAGACCAAGGCCTTCGTGGTGCTCAAGGCCGGCGCCCACACCGACGAGGCCGAACTGAAGGCCTTTGTGAAGGACCGGCTCGCGCCCTACAAGTACCCGCGCTTCATCGAGTTCGTCAGCGACCTGCCCAAGACCGCCACCGGCAAGATCCAGCGCTTCAAGCTGCGCGAGCTGGAAAAGCAGTCGGCCGCGCGCTGAGGCGCGTCCCTTCACCACAACGACAACAAGCCCACCGGAGACACCGTTCCATGAAACCCACCCGCATCGCCGCCGCCCTCGCCCTGGCCGCGCTCGCCTCCCTCGCCCAGGCCCAGGGCACCGGCAAGGTCAAGGTCGGCCTCATGCTGCCCTACACCGGCACCTTCGCCTCGCTGGGCACCGCCATCGAGAACGGCTTCCGCCTCTACGTCGCCGAACAGGGCGGCAAGCTCGGCGGCCGCGAGGTGGAGTTCTTCAAGGTCGACGACGAGAGCGACCCGGCCAAGGCCACCGACAACGCCAACAAGCTGGTCAAGCGCGACGGCGTGGACGTGCTGGTGGGCACGGTGCATTCGGGCGTGGCCATGGCCATGGCCAAGGTCGCGAAAGACAGCGGCACGCTGCTGATCGTGCCCAACGCCGGCGCCGACGCGGTGACCGGGCCCATGTGCGCGCAGAACATCTTCCGCTCCAGTTTCTCGAACTGGCAGCCGGGTTACGCCATGGGCGAGGTGATGGCCAAGAAGGGCCACAAGAACGTCATCACCATCACCTGGAAGTACGCGGCCGGCGACGAAAGCGTGCGTGGCTTCAAGGAGGCCTTCGAGAAGCACGGCGGCAAGGTCACCAAGGAACTGTCGCTGCCCTTCCCCAACGTGGAATTCCAGGCCCTGCTGACCGAGATCGCCGCCGCCAAGCCGGACGCGGTCTACACCTTCTTCGCCGGCGGCGGCGCGGTGAAGTTCGTCAAGGACTATGCGGCGGCCGGCCTCAAGGGCCGCATCCCGCTGTACGGCGCCGGCTTCATCACCGACGGCACGCTGGAAGCGCAGGGTGCGGACGCGGACGGCATGCTCACCACCCTGCACTACGCCGACAGCCTGGACATCCCGCGCGACAAGAGCTTCCGCCTCGCCTACGCCAAGACCTACAAGCTGCAGCCCGACGTGTACGCGGTGCAGGGCTACGACGCGGCGCAGATGCTGGCCATCGGCCTGAACGCGGTGAAGGGCGACCTGGCGAAGAAGGCCGAATTCGCGGCCGCGCTGGAGAAGGCGAAGATCGACAGCCCGCGGGGCGCGTTCACCCTCTCCAAGGCCCACAACCCGGTGCAGGACATCTACCTGCGGCAGGTGGGGCAGAAGGAGAACAAGTTCATCGGGGTGGCGGTGAAGGCGTTGGCCGATCCCGCGCGCGGATGCAGGTTGTGACCCCCCGATGCGCCTGCGGCGCCTCCCCCCAAGGGGGGGCGCCACCGGCGGCCCGGCGAAGCCGGTTCCGCGGTGGGCTCCCAAAGGGCCTGCGCGGTCGGCTGCGCCGGCCGCGCGGCCGCGTGAGGAGCTCGGCGTCCGGGCGCTGGGCCTGGGTCGCTTAAGCTCTGTTGCCGCCTCTTCCTTTACTTCCGGTATTACCGTGGACTTCGCCACTTTCCTCATCCAGTGCCTGAACTCGCTGCAGTACGGGCTGCTGCTGTTCCTGGTGGCGAGCGGGTTGACGCTGATCTTCGGGATCATGGGCGTGATCAACCTGGCGCACGGCAGCTTCTACATGGTGGGGGCCTACATGGCCTTCGCGCTGACGCAGCCGATCGCCGCGACCTTCGGCGGCGGGTTCTTCTCGGTGCTGGTGGCGGGCACCGTGCTGGCGGTGGCGCTGGGCTACGTGCTCGAGTGGGCCTTCTACAGCTACCTCTACCAGCGCGAGCACCTGCAGCAGGTGCTCATGACCTACGGCCTGATCCTGGTGTTCGAGGAAGTGCGCAGCCTGCTGGTGGGGGACGACGTGCACGGGGTCAACCCGCCCGCCATCCTGGCTGGCGCGCTGCCACTGGGGGACATGATGACCTACCCGGTCTACCGGCTCTTCATCTCGGGCGTGTGCGTGGCGCTGGCGCTGGGCATGTACCTGGTGTTCACCCGCACGCGCCTGGGCATGATGATCCGCGCCGGCAGCAGCAACCGCGAGATGGTGCAGAGCCTGGGCATCGACATCCAGTTCCTCTACCGCGTGGTGTTCGCCGCGGGGGTCGCCATCGCGGCGCTGGCCGGCATGGTGGCCGCGCCCGTCAGCAGCGTGTACCCGGGCATGGGCAACCAGGTGCTGATCATCTGCTTCGTGGTGGTGGTGATCGGCGGCATCGGCTCGATCCGCGGCGCGCTGCTGGCGGCCCTGCTGATCGGCTTCGTGGACACCTTCGGCAAGGTGCTGCTGCCCTCGGCCGCCGGGGTGCTGGTGTACGTGCTCATGGCCCTCATCCTGATCTGGAAACCGGAGGGCCTGTTCAAGGCCGGCTGAGCGATGCGCGAGCTTCTTTCCCCCAAGGGCCTGTTCACGCTGGCCTGCTTCGCCGGGCTGGCGCTGTACCCGCTGGCCGCCGGCAGCTTCGGCGTCGACCTGGTCACCAAGATCATGGTCTACGCCATCTTCGCGCTCAGCCTGGAACTGCTGGTCGGCGGCACCGGGCTGGTGTGCTTCGGCCACGCCGCCTTCTTCGGCATCGGCGGCTACGCAGCGGTGCTGCTCTCGCCCGCCAGCGGCGAGCCGGGCTCGCTGCTCCTGCTGCTGCCGGGCGCCGTGCTGGCCGCCGGGCTGTACGCGCTGGCCGTGGGCGCGCTCAGCCTGCGCACGCGCGGGGTGTACTTCATCATGGTGACGCTGGCCTTCGCGCAGATGGCCTACTACGTCGCCCACGACACGCCGCTGGGCGGCGGCACCGACGGCATCTACCTCACGGCCAAGCCGGTGCTGGGCCCGCTGGACCTGGACAAGCCGCTCGTGCTCTACGGCTTCACGCTGGCGATGCTGGCGGCGGTCTTCGTCTTCCTGGCGCTGGTCTCGCGCTCGCGCTTCGGCCGCGCGCTGGCCGGCATCCGCGTCAACGAGCAGCGCATGCGCGCCACCGGCTACTCCACCTACCCCTACAAGCTCGCGGCCTTCACCCTCTCGGGCGCGATCGCCGGGCTGGCCGGCTTTCTCTTCGGCGTGAAGGACGGCGTGGTCAACCCCGAGCTCATGAGCTGGCACCTCTCCGGCGCGGTGCTGGTGATGATCATCCTGGGCGGCATCGGCCACCTGCGCGGCGCGCTGGTCGGTGCCTTCGCCTTCGCGCTGCTGCAGGAGCTCTACCGCAGCGAGGCCATCTTCGGCGCTTTCGCCAAGCACTGGCTGCTGGGCCTGGGCCTGACCATCATCGCCAGCGTGGCCCTGCTGCCGCGCGGGCTGGTGGGCGTGCCGGGCCAGGTGCGCGACCGCCTGCTGGGGCGCGCCTCGCGCCGCGCCGGCGCCGCGGCCGCACGCACGGGGGCCGGGGCATGAGCACGACAAACAACCCGCCTGCAGCCGGCACGCAGGTGCTGCTGCGCGGCGAAGGCATCACCCGCCGCTGGGGCGGCCTGGTGGCGGTGAGCGAGGTGTCGGTGGAACTGGTGCGCGGCACGGTGCACGCGGTGATAGGCACCAACGGCGCCGGCAAGTCCACGCTGATCAACATCCTGTCGGGCGAGATCCCGCCCTCGGCCGGCCGCGTGGAGTTGCTGGGCCAGGACGTGACCGGCTGGACGCAGCCGCGCCGCGCCCGCGCCGGCCTGGGCCGCAGCTACCAGCGCAACACCATCTACCCCAGCTTCACGGTGCTGGAGAACTGCCGCCTCGCGGCGCAGGCGCGGCATCCCCGGCCCTGGCGCCTGTGGGAGGACGCCGCGGCCTGCCCCGACAGCGGGCCCGCCGCGATCGAGGTCGCCCGGCGGACCGGCCTGGCCGAGGTGGCGGACCGGCCCGCCGGCCTTCTGTCGCACGGCCAGAAGCGCCAGCTGGAAATCGCGATGTGCCTGGCGACCGCACCGCAGGTGCTGCTGCTGGACGAGCCGCTGGCCGGCATGGGCGCCGAGGAAACCGAGCGCATGCTGGCCCTGCTGGCGGAGCTGCGCAGCGACCACGCCATCCTGCTGGTGGAGCACGACATGGACGCGGTATTCCGTATCGCCGACCGCATCACCGTGATGGTGAACGGGCGGGTCATGGCCTCGGGCACCCCGGCCGAGGTGCGCGCCAACCCCGAGGTGCAGGCCGCCTACCTGGGAGGCCACTGAGATGGCGAACGACCTGATCCTGGATGCGCGGGACATCCACGCCTGGTACGGCAGCAGCCACGTGTTGCACGGCGTGAGCCTGCAGATCGGCCGCGGTGAGACCGTGGGCCTGCTGGGCCGCAACGGCATGGGCAAGAGCACGCTGATCCGCACGCTGCTGGGCCATGTGGCGCAGCGCGACGGCCACATCCTGCTGTTCGGCCGCGACATGAGCCGCGCCCAGCCGCACGAGGTGGCGCGTCGCGGCGTGGCCTACGTGCCCGAGGGCCGTGGCGTGTTCCCCAACCTCTCCGTCAAGGAGAACCTGGTGATGGCGTCGCGGCCCGCGGCGGCGGCCGTGCGCGGGGGCTGGAGCTACGAGCGCGTGATGGAAACGTTTCCGCGGCTGGCCGAGCGGGTGCGCCACCTGGGCGGCCAGCTCTCCGGCGGCGAGCAGCAGATGCTGGCCATCGGCCGCGCGCTCATGACGCAGCCCGAGTTGGTGATCCTGGACGAGGCCACCGAGGGCCTGGCGCCGCTGGTGGTGGCCGAGATCTGGAAGGTGATCGCCACCATTCGCGCCGACGGCATCGCGACCCTGATCGTGGACCGCGACTTCCGCAAGGTGCTGGCCCACAGCGACCGCGCCGTGGTGCTGCAGAAGGGCCAGGTCGTGCTGTCCGGGGCCGCGCCCGAATTGCAGGCCAGCGACGCGCTGGCGGGCTTCCTGGGCGTCTGAGCCAGCGCGCGGGGTCGCCGCGGCGGCGCGGTGGCCGAATGCGGGGGCCGCCCTCAGCGCGCTTCTTGCGCCAGCGCAAAACCCTGACGGTCGCGGGTCCCGACCATGGGACCCATGGCCACCCGCCGTTTCCCCATCGCACCGGCCCACCCTGAACGCACCTGCTGGGGCTGCGACCGCTACTGCGCGGCCCAGGACATGGTCTGCGGCAACGGCACGGAGCGCACCCAGCACCCCAGCGAGACCCTGGGCGAAGGCTGGGAGCGCGAGGGGCTGGACCCCTTCCTGCAGGACACGCCACCCACCACCCCCGCGGGTTGAGGCGCCGCCGCGGTGCGCATGCCGACGCTCGTGCGTCGGCAACGGCGCCCCCGGCCCGGATGGGGACACGGTTCATTCCGCCCGCCCCGTGCTTGCGCGCTGCCTGCGCCTGGTACAGCGCAGCCCGCAGCGCGATCCCCTAGCACCCTTTAAAAACGTTTTAAACGTTTGTGGTGTAAATACTACTTAAAAACTGGACCGCAGAAGGTACATCGCCCAATAATCACTTCTAACACTTTATTCACTTATTTCATTCTTTTCACCATGAAGCGAAACCACGGATTCACCTTGCCCGAGCTGTTGGTCGTCGTCGCGCTCATCGGTGTGCTGGCGGCGGCCGCCCTGCCGGCCTACCAGGACTACGCCGCGCGGGCCCGCATGGCGGAAGTCCTGCAGGGGGTCGCGGCCTGCCAGACGGAAGTGACCGAGAGCGTGGGCAGCGCCCTGCAGCCCGACGTCAGCGGCGCGTTCGGCACGGCCTGCACGTCCGCGGCCAGCCGCTACGTGCGCAGCTTCGCCGTCACGCCCGACGGCGTGGTCGTGGTGACGGTGAACGAGGGCACGGTGGGCGGCGCGGCGCGCGCGAACGCCAACCAGCTGTGGCTGCGGCCCTTCGTGGCGGGCCGGCCGCTGGACGGCCAGCAGGACGGCGGGCGGCAGATCGGCAGCTGGGAATGCGGGCCGGCAGACGCCGGCTCCCACCCGCTGCCGGTCGCGCTTCTGCCCCAGTCCTGCCGCTACGGCACGCGCTCCTGAGGCCGGGCGCGTCCCGCCCTGGGCCGCAGGCCGGCCACGGCGCGGGCCGGCCCCGGCGCTTCAGGCCTTGAAGGGCACCACCACCTGGCGCTGCTCGCCCAGGCCCTGGATGCCCAGGGTCATCACGTCACCCTTCTTGAGGAAGACGGGCGGCTTCATGCCCATGCCCACCCCGGGCGGCGTGCCGGTGGTGATCACGTCGCCGGGCAGCAGCGTCATGAACTGGCTCACGTAGCTCACCAGCTTGGGCACGTTGAAGATCATGGTCTTGGTGTTGCCGGTCTGCATGCGCTGGCCGTTCAGGTCCAGCCACATGTCCAGGCGGTGCACGTTCTCGAACTCGTCCGGCGTCACCAGCCAGGGGCCGATCGGGCCGAAGGTGTCGCAGCCCTTGCCCTTGTCCCACTGCGAGCCGCGCTCGAGCTGGTACTCGCGTTCGCTCACGTCGTTCACGACGCAGTAGCCCGCGACGTAGGCCAGCGCATCCTTCTGCGAGACGTAGCGGGCGCGTTCGCCGATGACCACGCCCAGCTCGACCTCCCAGTCGCTCTTCTTGGAGCCCTTGGGCAGCATCACCGGGTCGTTCGGGCCCTGGATGCAGCTGGTGGCCTTGGTGAAGACGATGGGCTCCTTGGGGATGGGCATGCCGGATTCGGCCGCGTGGTCGGCGTAGTTCAGGCCGATGGCTATGAACTTGCCCACATGGGCGACCGGGCAGCCGAAACGCGGCGTGCCGCGCACCAGCGGCAGCTTGGCCGGGTTGGTCTTGCGCAGGCGGGTGAGCATCACCTGGCCGAGCTGCGCGGGGCCGATGTCGGGCACCACGCCGGACAGGTCACGCAGCTTGCCGTCCGAATCGATGAGGCCGGGCTTTTCCTTGCCGGGGTTGCCGTAGCGCACGAGTTTCATGCCGTCGTCTTTCTTTGAGTGGTGAAGGTTCAGTAGGTGGAGCGGCCGCCGGACAGGTCGAACACCGCGCCGGTGGAGAACGAGCAATCCTCCGTGCACAGCCAGCCGACCAGGGCCGCCACCTCCTCGGGCGTGCCGAAGCGCCCCATGGGGATCTTCGACAGCATGAACTGTATGTGCTGGGGCGTCATCTGGTCGAAGATCGCGGTCTTCACCGCCGCCGGAGTCACGCAGTTCACCCGCACGCCGCTGCCGGCCAGCTCCTTGCCCAGCGACTTGGTGAGCGCGATCACCGCCGCCTTGCTCGCGCTGTAGGCGCTGGCGTTGGGGTTGCCGTCCTTGCCGGCGACCGAGGCGATGTTCACGATGCGCCCGTAGTCGGCCTGGCGCATCACCGGCACCAGCTCGCGGCAGCACAGGAACAGGCCCGTCAGGTTCACGTCCATTACCTGGCGCCAGGCGTCCACCGGGTAGTCCCAGACCTGGGTGTTGGGGCCGGTGATGCCGGCGCTGTTCACCAGCGCATCCACCCGCGGGGAGATCGCCAGCGTGGCCTGCACGGCCGCCTGCACGGCCGGGTGGCTGGCGACGTCCACGCCGACCGCGGACGCACCGGCGCCCAGCTGGCGCGCGGCCGCCTGGGCCGCGGCCTCGTCGCGGTCCCACAGCGTGACGCTGCCGCCGGAGGCGAGCAGGCGCTGCGCGATGGCGAAGCCCAGGCCGGTGGCGCCCCCGGTGACGACCGCATGGCGGCCCTTGAAGTCGAGTTGGTTCATACCGTGATGCCTCCGTCCACTGCATAGGCCTGGCCGGTGACGAAGCGGGATTCGTCGCTGGCCAGGAAAACCACCACCGGTGCGATCTCGGCGGCCTGGGCCAGCCGGCCCATGGGCTGGCGGGCGATGAAGGCGCGACGCGCGGCCTCGGGGTCGGCGTTGGCGTTGATGCGCTGCTGGAGCGAGGGCGTGTCCACGGTGCCCGGGCAGACCGCATTGCAGCGGATGCCGTCGGCCACGTAGTCCGCCGCCACGCTCTTGGTCAGCCCGATGACCGCCGCCTTGGTGGTGCCGTAGATGAAGCGGTTGGGCAGGCCCTTGATGCTGCTGCACACGCTGGCCATGTTGATGATGCTGCCACCGCCCTGCGCCAGCATGCGCGGCAGCACGGCCTGGATGGCCCAGAACTGCGAGCGCACGTTGAGGTCGAGCGCGAAGGCCCACTCCTCGTCCGTGGCCTGCAACACGGTGCCGGCGTGCACGAAGCCGGCGCAATTGAAGAGCACGTCAACGCGCGGCATGGCCTGCACCAGGGCCTGGATGGCGCTCTTGTCGAGCACGTCCAGGCGCCAGGCCTGCACGTTGGGCACGCCCTCGTAGGCCGCCAGCAGCTCGGCATTGATGTCGGTGGCCCACACCTGGGCGCCTTCCGCGGCCAGGGCGAGCACGCTGGCCCGGCCTATGCCCTGCCCGGCCGCCGTGACGAGGAGGGTCTTGCCTTGCAGTCTCATGGGGGTTTTGCCGGATGCGCCGCTGGGGCGGGCGTTCGATATTAATTGGCCTGACCACTTGGCCAATCCTCGACAACCCTGATCCGATGCCGCTGCAGACCGTGGAACCGCAACGCCTCTACCGGCAGATCGCCGAGCAGGTGCGCGCGCTCATCACCGGCGGCGAGTTCGGGCCCGGCACGCGCCTGCCGGCCGAGCGCGACCTGGCCCGCCAGCTGGGCGTGAGCCGGCCCTCGGTGCGCGAGGCCCTGATCGCGCTGGAGGTGGAAGGCTGGGTCGAGGTGCGCACCGGCTCGGGCGTCTACGTGCTGGACCGCAGCGAGCGCAGCCGCCCCGGGCGCCAGGTGCCGGCGTCCGAATGGGGCCCGCTGGAGCTGATCCGGGCGCGCCGGGCGATCGAGGGCGAGATCGCCTCGCTCGCGGCGCAGAACGCCAAGCGCAAGGACATGCAGGCCATACGCGCCGCCATCGACGCCATGGCCGAGGACACGGCGCGCGGCGTCGCGCCGCTGGCGGGCGACCGCGCCTTCCACCTCGCGGTGGCGGAGGCGACAGGCAACGTGGTGCTGCTGGAGACGGTGCAGACCTTCTGGGACGCACGCCACGGCCCGCTGTTCGAGCGCCTGGGCGACTACTTCGAGACCGTGCCCTCCTGGCGCTCGGCCATCGCCGAACACGAGGCCGTGCTGGCCGCGATCCGCACGCACGACGCGCCGGCCGCGCGCGCCGCGATGCAGCAGCACATGGACAAGTCCCACGCGCGCTTCAGCGCCAGCTGGCGTCGCGCCGCCCTTCCCCGTGACGCATCGGCCCCCTGACAGGGCCCAGGCCCCCAGGCTGATCGTCCGATCCCCGTTTCAACGCAGTACCCACCCATGCCCTGT
>NZ_JADDOJ010000051.1 GCF_015159745.1 Ramlibacter aquaticus
AGCAGCTGCAGTTCGGTGGCGATGATGTCGACGGTGTTCTTCTCGACGCCGTCCTGGCCGGTGTACTTGCCGTACTTCAGGCGGCCCTCGACATAGATGGGCCGGCCCTTCTTGACGTACTCGCCGGCGATCTCGGCCAGGCGGTCGTAGAAGGTGACGCGGTGCCACTGGGTGTCCTCGACCATCTCGCCGGAGGTCTTGTCCTTGCGGCGCGTCGAGGTGGCGACGCTGACGTTGGCGACGGCCTGGCCCGAGGGCAGGTAGCGGATTTCAGGGTCGCGGCCGCAGTTGCCGACGAGGATGACTTTGTTGACCGATGCCATGGGAATCTCCGTGAATGGGGTGGATTATGTGACCTGCGCCTCGTCGGCCAAAGCCTCGCGCACGGGCGAGCGGCGCGGCGCCGGCGCCCGCATCGGCCAGGCCACCGCGAGCCACAACAGCATCATCACGCCACAGGTGACGAAGACGCCCTCGGGTCCAACGTGCTTGGCCAGCCAGCCGCCGACCACGCCCCCGGTGAAAAATCCCAGCGACTGCAAGGTGTTGTAGACGCCCATGGCCGCGCCGCGCGCCTGCGGCGGCGCCAGGCGCGAGGCCAGGCTGGGCTGGCTCGCCTCCAGCACGTTGAAGCCGCAGAAGAAGGCGAACAGCAGCATGGACAGCGGCACCAGCGAGGGCTGCCGGCTGTCCCACCACAGGCCCGCCTCGACCAGCACCACCAGCGCGATCGCGCCCAGGAAGGCGGCGCGCAGGTAGCCGCGCCGCTCCATGGGGAACAGCGTGCCGCCCATCACCAGGAAGGAGGCGAGCACCGCCGGCAGGTACACGTGCCAGTGCAGCGCCTTGGGCAGGCCGGCTTCCACCAGCAGGGTGGGGATGCTGACCCACATCGCGAGCTGGACCGCGTGCAGGATGAAGATGCCGGCGTCCAGGCGCAGCAACTGCGGGTCGGCCAGCACGGCGGCGATGCGGGTGCGGCCCGCGTCCTTGTGCTCGGCAGGCTCGGGCGGCGTCCAGAAGAAGACCACGGCGATGCCGCTCAGCGCCAGCACGCCGGTGAGGGTGAACAGCCCCGGCAGGCCGATCAGGCCGGCCAGCGCCGGCGAGGCCAGCAGGGAGACGGCGAACATCAGGCCGATGCTGCCGCCCACCAGCGCCATGGCCTTGGTGCGCATCTCGTCGCGCGTCTGGTCGGCCAGCAGGGCCGTGACGGCGGCCGACACCGCGCCCGAGCCCTGCAGCGCCCGGCCCAGGATGAGGCCGTGCAGGCTGGTGGCCAGCGCCGCCGTGAAGCTGCCGGCGGCGAACAGCAGCAGGCCCAGCGCGATCACGCGCTTGCGGCCGAAGCGGTCCGAGGCCAGGCCGAAGGGGATCTGCAGCACGGCCTGGGTCAGCCCGTAGATGCCCATGGCCAGCCCGATGCGGGCCGGGTCGTCGCCGCCGGGGTAATGGGCGGCTTCCAGGGCGAACACGGGCAGGACCAGGAACAGGCCCAGCATGCGGACGGCGAAGATGGTGGCCAGCGACAGGCTGGCACGCCGCTCCAGTGGCGTCATGCGGCTGTCACCGGCGTCGTTGGACGGTAAGGAACTGCTCACTTCGGGGATGTCTGTTGGGACTGGGGAGGGGCGGCGCGGACCGGCCGCCGAAGCCGGCATTCTCCCGGATTCCGCCGGCCGCGGGCTCGCCCCCGGACGCCGTCCCAGACTATCATGTCAGGTTTTCCCGGCGCGGCTGAACCTTGAACTCCCCCACCGAAGGCCACCACCTCGATCAGGCAAGCCCCGCCAGCGAAGGCCGCTACCTGGGCGCGGCCCTCGCACCACGGATCAGCATCCGCGGCGCGCGCACGCACAACCTCAAGAACATCGACCTGGACATCCCGCGCCACCAGCTGGTGGTGATCACCGGGCTGTCGGGCTCGGGCAAGTCCTCGCTCGCCTTCGACACCCTGTACGCCGAGGGGCAGCGGCGCTATGTGGAGAGCCTGTCGGCCTATGCGCGGCAGTTCCTGCAGCTCATGGACAAGCCGGACGTGGACGTGATCGAGGGCCTGTCGCCCGCGATCTCCATCGAGCAGAAGGCCACCTCGCACAACCCGCGCTCCACCGTGGGCACGGTGACCGAGATCCACGACTACCTGCGCCTGCTGTTCGCGCGCGCCGGCACGCCCCACTGCCCCACCCACGGGGTGCCGCTGAAGTCGCAGACGGTCTCGCAGATGGTGGACGCGGTGCTGGCGCTGCCGCCCGACACGCGGCTGATGGTGCTGGCGCCCGTGGCGCGCGACCGCAAGGGCGAATTCGTCGAGCTCTTCGCCGAGATGCAGGCGCGCGGCTACGTGCGCTTCCGCATCGACGGCGTGCTGGTCGAGGCCGACGCCCTGCCCGCGCTCAAGAAGACCGAGAAGCACGACATCGACGTGGTGATCGACCGGCTGCGCGTGCGCCCCGACGCGCAGCAGCGCCTGGCCGAGAGCTTCGAGGCCGCGCTGCGGCTGGCCGAAGGCCGCGCCGTGGCGATGGAGATGGACGGCGGCCGCGAGCACCTGTTCAACGCCCGCTTCGCCTGCCCCATCTGCAACTGGTCCATCGAGGAGCTGGAGCCCCGGCTGTTCTCCTTCAACTCGCCGGTGGGCGCCTGCCCGGCCTGCGACGGCCTGGGCCACATGGAGTTCTTCGACCCGGAGCGGGTGGTGGGCTTCCCCTCGCTCTCGCTGGCCAGTGGCGCGATCAAGGGCTGGGACCGGCGCAACCCCTACTACTTCGGCATGTTGGAGGCGGTGGCCCGGCACTACAAGGCCGACGTGGACGCGCCCTGGGAAGACCTGGACGCCACGGTGCAGTCGGCCATCCTGCACGGCAGCGGCGAGGAGGAGATCAAGTTCTCCTACAGCGCGGACTCCGGCACGCGCAAGCTGAGCAAGAAGCACCCCTTCGAGGGCGTGATCCCGAACATGGCGCGCCGCTTCCGCGAGACCGATTCGGCCGCGGTGCGCGAGGAGCTGGCGCGCTACCGCAACCTGCAGCCCTGTCCCGAGTGCGAGGGCACGCGCCTGCGCACCGAGGCGCGCCACGTGAAGCTGGGCGAGGGGCCGCAGGCGCGCGGCATCTACGAGGTGAGCCACGCCACCCTGCGCGAGAGCCTGGCCTACTTCCAGGGCCTGCACCTGGCGGGCGCCAAGGCCGAGATCGCCGACAAGGTGGTGCGAGAGATCGGCCTGCGGCTGAAGTTCCTGAACGACGTGGGCCTGGGCTACCTCAGCCTGGACCGCAGCGCCGAGACGCTGTCGGGCGGCGAGGCGCAGCGCATCCGTCTGGCCTCGCAGATCGGCTCGGGCCTGACCGGCGTGATGTACGTCCTGGACGAGCCCAGCATCGGCCTGCACCAGCGCGACAACGACCGCCTCATCGCCACGCTGCGCCACCTGCGCGACATCGGCAACAGCGTGATCGTGGTCGAGCACGACGAGGACATGATCCGCGCCGCCGACCACGTGATCGACATGGGGCCGGGCGCCGGCATCCACGGCGGCCGCGTGATGGCGCAGGGCAGCTTCGAGCAGGTCGCCCAGACGCCCGGCTCGCTGACCGGCCAGTACCTCTCGGGGGCCCAGCGCATCGAGGTGCCTGCGCGGCGCATGCCCTGGCTGCCGGTGGCGGGCGAGCCCGCGCCGGAGCCGGTGAAGCCCTCGCGCTTCCCGCCCAGCCCGGCCGCCCAGCGCCGCGCCGCGCGCGAGGCCGAGCACCGCCGCACCATGGGCGCGCTGCAGGCCCTGCGCGTGATCGGCGCGACCGGCCACAACCTGAAGGACGTGAGCGTGGATTTCCCGGTCGGGCTGTTCACCTGCGTGACCGGCGTGTCGGGTTCGGGCAAGTCCACCCTGGTGAACGACACGCTGTACGCGGCCGTGGCGCGCACCCTGTACCGCGCCCACGAGGAGCCCGCGCCGCACCGCGCGATCGAGGGCATCGAGTACTTCGACAAGGTGATCAACGTCGACCAGTCGCCCATAGGCCGCACGCCGCGCAGCAACCCGGCCACCTACACCGGCTTGTTCACGCCCATCCGCGAGCTGATGGCCGAGACCTCGACCGCGAAGGAGCGCGGCTACGGCCCGGGGCGCTTCTCGTTCAACGTGGCGGGTGGCCGCTGCGAGGCCTGCGAGGGCGACGGCGTGGTGAAGGTGGAGATGCACTTCCTGCCCGACGTGTACGTGCCCTGCGACGTGTGCCACGGCGCGCGCTACAACCGCGAGACGCTGGAGGTGCAGTGGAAGGGCCGCAACATCGCGCAGATCCTGGACATGACGGTGGAGGACGCGCACGCCTTCCTCGCCCCCGTGCCCACGATCGCGCGCAAGCTGCAGACCCTGCTGGACGTGGGCCTGTCCTACATCAAGCTGGGCCAGGCCGCGACCACGCTGTCGGGCGGCGAGGCGCAGCGCGTGAAGCTGGCGCTGGAGCTGTCCAAGCGCGACACCGGCCGCACGCTCTACATCCTGGACGAGCCGACCACCGGCCTGCACTTCGCCGACATCGCGATGCTGCTGAAGGTGCTGCACCAGCTGCGCGACGCCGGCAACACCATCGTCGTCATCGAGCACAACCTGGACGTGATCAAGACCGCCGACTGGGTGATCGACATGGGCCCGGAAGGCGGCTCGGGCGGTGGCACGGTGGTCGGCGCCGGCACGCCGGAAGACATCGCCGCGAACGCGGCCAGCCACACGGGGCGCTACCTGCAGCGGTACCTGCAGGGTTGAGGCGGGGCCTGGCTCTTCGCTGGGGGCGCTCTTCGGCCTTGGACTTCGGCGCCCGCTCTGACTCTGCTGGTTGAGACGCGCGCCGCTCTTCGCGGTTTTGACCTTGCGCTTGGCTCCAGGTTTTGTGGGCTTGCGAGGCGCGCTGCACTCGTCGACCTCGCGCTCGCCCCGCTGGTTGGCTGTTGTCGGGCTTCGCTCTTCGACCTCGCGCTCGCCCCGCTGGCCGGCCTGTGACGGGGGCTCATACTGCCGCGGTCCGCTGCGCGGACTCCGCTGGAATTTGCGGCCTGGGGCCGGCACGGCGCAACTCGCTACGCGCTGGCTGCGCCACCGCTTCGCTCAAACAGGCGCCGTGAGCATGAGACGACGCGCGGACCTGCGGACCGCGCTCCCGACCCCAGGCCGCAAATTCCAGCCGCGTCACAAATCGCCCCCGCCACAGGCCGGCCAGCGGGGCGAGAAGACCATCTGGGCGCGCCGGCGGTTGAACGCCGACATCTGGACCATTGAGAAAAGCGCTGGCGCTCAACGGCTGCGCGCCCACATGTGTTGGGCCCACCCGGCCCCGGCTGCCCTGTGTCGCGCCGTGTGGGGCGCCCGAGAAGCGCAGGGCCAGGCCCTTCGTCCTCTGACTTGCGGCGTCTGTCTGAGCGAAGCGGTCGCCGCAGGCGGGCGCGTAGCGAGTTACGCCGCAGGGCCTGGACCGAGCATCGCAGGGGCAGTCGGACACGAAGTGCCGACCGCCACAGTCGGCGCGGCACAGGGCAGCCGGGGCCAGGTGGGCCTGAGGTCACGCAGGCATGAAACCCGACGCGCCAACCCCGCAGGAGCCAGGGCCAATGTCCCTTCTTGCGCGGGCAGCTGTCGCTTGTCCGCGGGCGGCCGCGACTTTCTGAGCTAACGAAGCACCAAAGCGCCGCGGAGGCATCGATCTCAGGGGCGCGGGCAGGCCGTCACTCCAGAGCGCCTCAACCTTCCTTGCGCTCGATCAGCTCGATCTTGTAGCCGTCCGGGTCCGTGACAAAGGCGATCACGGTCGAGCCCCCCTTGACCGGGCCTGGCTCGCGGGTGATGGCGCCGCCGGCGGCGCGGATCCTGTCGCAGGCACCGTAGACGTCGGCCACGCCCAGGGCGATGTGGCCGTAGGCCGTGCCGAGTTCGTAGCGGTCCACGCCGTGGTTGTAGGTCAGCTCCAGCTCCGCATGGTCCGGGTTGCTGCCGTAGCCGACGAAGGCCAGCGAATATTTCTGATCGGGCCGCTCGGTGGTGCGCAGCAGGCGCATGCCCAGCACCCGGGTGTAGAAATCGATGGAGCGTTGCAGGTCGCCGACGCGCAGCATGGTGTGTAGGAGTCGCATGCCCTGGATGATAGGCAGGACGGCGCGGGCTTGCTATGCTGGGTGCGTGCAAGTGCTGCCCTGCATCCGGCTCGCACGGCCCACCGAGGCCGGGGCCATCGCCGCGCTCTCGCGCGACTGCATAGAGACGGGGCTCGCCTGGCGCTGGACGCCCGCCCGCGTCATGCGCTCCATGCGCGACCCGGCCACCAACGTCGCCGTCGCCAACGAGTTCGGCGCCGTGCTCGGCTTTTCCATCATGCACTTCGACGACGCCTCGGCCCATCTGCTGCTGCTGGCCGTCATGCCGCATCTGCGCGAGCGCGGGCTGGGCCGTCACCTGGTGGAGTGGCAGGAGGATTGCGCGCGCATCGCCGGGTCGGAGCTCATCCGCGCCGAGGCCCGTGCCGACAACGCGGTCGCACTCGCGTTCTACGCCGAACTGGGCTGGCAGGTGACCGCCCGCGTCAGCGGTTACTACGAAGGGCGTATCGACGCCCTGCGCATGGAAAAGCGCCTTTCGGCCTGAGAGGGCCGGGGCCCGCGCGGCCAGCCGGGGCGACGGATGCGCTTCACGCGCCCTTGACAGGTTTTCCCTATACTGCCCGGGCCGCGCCGACCGCACGGCACCGCATCTCCCTGGTCGCGGTCCTCTCCACAAGAAGAAACCCACCCATGGCCCTTTCGCGCTTCGCACGCCCGTTCCCGTTCCTGGCCCTCGCTGTCACCCTCTCGGCCTCGTCCCTGCTGCTGTCCGCCTGCGGACCGTCCAGCCAGGCCCAGGGTGCGCCCGGCGGCGGCATGCCACCGCCCGAAGTGGGCGTCGTGACCGTCCGGCCGGCCGAGGTGGGCCTGGTCACCGAGCTGCCGGGCCGGCTGGAAGCCTCGCGCACCGCGCAGGTGCGTGCGCGCGCCGCCGGCATCGTGCTGCAGCGCCTCTTCAAGGAAGGCAGCGACGTCAAGGCCGGCCAGCCGCTGTTCCGCATCGACCCGGCGCCCTACGCGGCGGCCGCGTCCAGCGCCCAGGCGCAGCTCGCGCGGGCGCAGGCCAACTACGGCCAGGCCAGCGCACTGGCCCAGCGCTACAAGCCCCTGGTCGAAGCCAACGCGATCAGCAAGCAGGACTACGCCAACGCCGTCGCCGCCGAGCAGCAGGCCGCCGCCGACGTGGCCGCCGCCAAGGCCGCGGTGCAGACCGCGCAGATCAACCTGGGCTACGCCAGCGTCACCTCGCCCATCTCCGGCCGCATCGGCCGCGCGCTGGTGACCGAGGGCGCGCTGGTGGGGCAGGGCGAAGCCACGCCGCTGGCCCTGGTGCAGCAGATCAACCCCATGTTCGTCAACTTCACCCAGTCCTCCACCGAGGTGCTGGCCCTGCGCCGCGCCTTCGCCCAGGGCAAGCTCAAGCGCGCCGGCGCCGACGGCGTGCAGGTGAAGGTGGTGCTGGAGGACGGCTCCGCCTACCCCATGCCCGGCAAGCTGCTGTTCTCCGACCTGTCGGTGGACCCCACCACCGGCCAGGTCACGCTGCGCGCCGAGGTGCCCAACCCCAACGCCCTGCTGCTGCCCGGCATGTACGTGCGCGTGCAGCTCGAGCAGGCGCGGCTGGACAACGCCATCACGCTGCCGCAGCAGGCGGTGACCCGCTCCGCCACCGGCGACACGGTGATGGTGGTCGACAAGGACGGCAAGGCCACGCCGCGCCCGGTCAAGGTCGGCAACCAGCAGAACGGCCAGTGGATCATCACCGAGGGCCTGCAGCCCGGCGAGCAGGTGGTGGTGGATGGCTTCCAGAAGATGCGCCCGGGCGCGCCGGTGAAGCCGGTGCCCTGGTCCCCGCCAGGCGCGAGCCCGGCGGCCGGCGCGGCCTCGGGTGCGGCCTCGGCTTCGGGTGCGGCCCCCGCCGCCCCCGCCGCCTCCGCAGCGTCGCAGAAGAACTGAGGTCGGCGCATGGCCAAGTTCTTCATTGACCGCCCGGTCTTCGCCTGGGTGATCGCGCTGTTCGTGCTGGTGCTGGGCGCGGTGTCCATCACCAAGCTGCCCGTCGCGCAGTACCCCACGGTCGCGCCGCCCTCCATCGTGGTGTCGGCGGTGTACCCCGGCGCCTCCGCGCAGACGCTCGAGGACACGGTGCTGTCCATCATCGAGCAGGAGATGAACGGCTCGCCCGGCCTCATCTACATGGAATCGGTGGCCCAGGCCAACGGCTCGGGCAACATCACGCTCACCTTCGAGTCGGGCACCAACCCCGACCTGGCCCAGGTGGACGTGCAGAACCGGCTCTCGCGCGCCGCACCCCGCCTGCCCGCCGCGGTGACGCAGCAGGGCGTGCGCGTGGACAAGGCGCGCTCGAACTTCCTGCTCTTCACCATCCTGTCCTCCGACAACGGCGCGTTGGACCCCGTGGCGCTGGGCGACTACGCCTCGCGCGTGGTGCTGCCCGAGCTGCAGCGCGTGCCGGGCGTGGGCCAGGCCCAGCTCTTCGGCACCGAGCGCGCGATGCGCATCTGGATCGACCCGGCCAAGCTGGTGAGCTACAACCTGTCGGCGGCCGACGTCAACAACGCGATCCGGGCGCAGAACGCCCAGGTCTCGGCCGGCTCCATCGGCGACCTGCCCATCGTGGCGGGCCAGGGCGTGTCCGCCACCGTCATCGTCAACGGCCAGCTCAGCTCGCCCGAGCAGTTCGGCAACCTGGTGCTGCGCGCCAACACCGACGGCTCCTCCGTGCGGCTGAAGGACGTGGCCCGCATCGAGCTGGGCGCGCAGAACTACAGCGTCTCCGCGCGGCTGAACGGCAAGCCCTCCACCGGCATCGGCGTGCAGCTCTCGCCCACCGGCAACGCGCTGGGCACCGCCAAGGCCATCCGCGCCCGCATGGAGGAGCTGTCCAAGTACTTCCCGCCCGGCGTGAAGTGGTCCATCCCCTACGACAGCTCCCGCTTCGTGGACATCTCCATCAAGCAGGTGGTCGAGACCCTGCTGGAAGCCATGGTGCTGGTGTTCCTGGTGATGTACCTCTTCCTGCAGAACGTGCGCTACACCCTGATCCCCGCGATCGTGGTGCCCGTGTCCCTGCTGGGCACCTTCGGCGTGCTGTTCGCGCTGGGCTTCTCGATCAACGTGCTGACCATGTTCGGCATGGTGCTGGTGATCGGCATCGTGGTGGACGACGCGATCGTGGTGGTCGAGAACGTGGAGCGCATCATGTCCACCGAGGGGCTGCCGCCGCGCAAGGCGACCGTCAAGGCCATGAGCCAGATCCAGGGCGCCATCGTCGGCGTCACGGTGGTGCTGGTGTCGGTGTTCGTGCCGCTGGCCTTCTTCGCCGGTGCCGTGGGCAACATCTACAAGCAGTTCTCGGCGGTGATGGTGTCCTCCATCGCGTTCTCGGCCTTCATGGCGCTCTCGCTCACGCCGGCCCTGTGCGCGACGCTGCTCAAGCCGGTCGAGGCCGGCCACCACCTGGAGCGGGGCGGCTTCTTCGGCCGCTTCAACAACGCCTTCGCGCGCAGTGCCAAGGGCTACGAAGGCTTCGTCGGCAAGGTGCTGGCGCGCACCGGCCGTGCCTTCGTGGTGTACGGCGCGGTGCTGGTGGCGGTGGGCTTCCTGTTCTGGCGCCTGCCCACCTCCTTCCTGCCCAGCGAGGACCAGGGCTACCTCATCGTCAACGTGCAGCTGCCCCCGGGCGCCACCGTGGCCCGCACCACCAGCGTGATGCAGCAGGTGGAGGGCTACATCCTCAAGCAGCCCGAGGTGCAGAGCATGGTCAGCGTGCTGGGCTTCTCGTTCTCCGGCCAGGGCCAGAACGCGGGCCTGGGCTTCATCACGCTCAAGCCCTGGGACGAGCGCAAGGGCGCCGAGCACTCCGCCGGCGGCATCGCGGGACGGTCCTTCGGCGCGCTGTCCCGCATCCGCGACGCCTTCATCTTCGCCGTCAGCCCGCCGCCGATCCCCGAGCTGGGCTCGGCCACCGGCTTCAGCTTCCGGCTGGAAGACCGCGGCGGCAACGGGCACGCGGCCCTGCTCGCCGCCCGCAACCAGCTGCTGGGCATGGCCTCGCAGAGCAAGCTGCTGGCCGGCGTGCGGCCGGACGGCCTGGAGGACGCGCCCCAGCTGCAGGTCGACATCGACCGCGACAAGGCCCAGGCGCTGGGCGTGGGCTTCGACGCCATCAACACCGTGCTGTCCACCGCGCTCGGCTCCGCCTACGTCAACGACTTTCCCAACCGCGGCCGCCTGCAGCGCGTGGTGGTGCAGTCGGACGCGCCGGCGCGCATGCAGCCGGACGACATCCTGCGCCTGAACGTCATCAACACCAAGGGCACGCCGGTGCCGCTGTCGGCCTTCGCCAGCACGCACTGGATCACGGGCGCGATGCAGACCGTGCGCTACAACGGCTACCCCGCGATGCGCATCGCGGGCGACGCAGCCCCCGGGCGTTCCACCGGCGAGGCCATGGACGAGATGGAGCGCCTGGCCCAGCAGCTGCCGCCCGGCTTCGCCTACGAATGGACCGGCCAGTCGCGCGAGGAGAAGCTCTCGGGCTCCACCGCGTCCATCCTGCTGGGCTTCTCGCTGCTGGCCGTGTTCCTGTGCCTGGCTGCGCTGTACGAGAGCTGGTCGATCCCGCTGTCGGTGATCCTGGTCGTGCCGCTGGGCATCGTGGGCGCGCTGCTGGGCGCGACGCTGCGCAGCTTCCCCAACGACGTGTACTTCAAGGTCGGCCTGGTGACCATCATCGGCCTGTCGGCGAAGAACGCGGTGCTGATCATCGAATACGCCAAGGATCTGCATGCCCAGGGCCGCAGCCTCGTCGAGGCCGCGCTCGAGGCCTGCCACCTGCGCTTCCGTCCCATCATCATGACTTCCATGGCCTTCATCCTGGGCGTGCTGCCCCTGGTCATCGCCAGCGGGGCCGGCTCCGCCAGCCAGCGCGCGATCGGCACCGGCGTGATGGGCGGCATGCTCACCGCCACCAGCCTGCTGGTGGTCTTCGTGCCGGTCTTCTTCGTCGTCGTGCGACGCTTCTTCAAGGGCAGCGAGCGCCAGAGAAAGCTCTACGCCCACCAGAGCGACGAGGGCGACGCGCCCGCCGGAGGTGCGCAATGAGCCGCCGCATCCGCCGGGCCGCCGGCCGCCCCGCCACCGCCCTGGGCCTTGTGGCCGCCACCCTGCTGGCGGCGGGCTGCTCCTTCGCACCCACCTACCAGCGCCCCGCGGCGCCTGTGGCGCCGGCCTACCCGTACGCGGGCGCCGCGCAAGGGCAGCCGGCCGCCGACATCCGCTGGCAGGACTTCTTCCAGGACCCCACGCTGCGCCAGCTGGTGGCCACCGCGCTGGCGAACAACCGCGACCTGCGCGTGGCCGTGCTCAACGTGGAGCAGGCGCGCGCCCAGGCCGACATCCGCCGCGCCGACCTGTTCCCCACCGTCTCGGCGGCCGTGACCGGCAACCGGGCGCCCAAGACCGCCACGCCCAGCCTGTACACCGCCGGCTTCACTGTCTCGGCCTGGGAGATCGACCTCTGGGGCCGGCTGCGCAACCTGGGCGATGCTGCCGTCGCGCAATACCTGGCCACCACCGAAGGCCGCAACGCGGCGCAGGCCAGCCTGGTGGCCAGCGTCGCCAGCACCTGGCTGCTGCTGCTGGCCGACGAGGAACAGCTCGCGCTCACCCGCGACACGCTGCGCACCCGCGAAGAGTCGCTGCGCCTGACGCGGCTGCGCTTCGAGAACGGCGCCGCCTCCGAGCTGGACGCGCGCCAGGCCGAGTCGCTGGCCGAATCGGCCCGGGCGACGCTGGCCCAGCTCTCGCGCCAGCGCGCGACCGACCTGGACGCCCTCGGCCTGCTGCTGGGCCAGCCGGTGCCGGAGAACGTCGCCGCCGGCCGGGGCACGGCCGGCGTCACGCTGCCCGACCTGCCCGCCGGTGCGCCCTCGGATCTGCTCGCCCGGCGCCCCGACGTGCGCCAGGCCGAACAGCAGCTGATCGCGGCCAACGCCAACATCGGCGCCGCGCGGGCCGCGTACTTCCCGCGCATCGCGCTCACCGCCAGCGTGGGCAGCGCGAGCACCGCCCTGGACAACCTGTTCAAGGGGGGCACCTGGGGCTGGACCGCGGCGCCTTCGCTGGTGGAGACCGTGTTCGACGCCGGCCGCAACCGCGCCAACGTGGCCGCGGCGACGGCCGGCCGCGACATCGCCATCGCGCAGTACGAGAAGGCGATCCAGTCGGCCTTCCGCGAGGTCGCCGACGCGCTGGCCGGCCGCGCCACCTACGGCGAGCAGCTGGCGGCGCAGCAGAAGGTGGTCGAGGCCGAGACCGTGCGCATGCGCCTGTCGCAGCTGCGCTACGACAACGGCGTCTCCAGCTACCTGGACCTGCTGGACGCGCAGCGCTCGCTGTTCGCGGCCCAGCAGCAGCTCATCCAGGTGCGCCTGGCGCAGTTGCAGAACCAGGTGCAGCTCTACCGTGCGCTGGGCGGTGGCTGGTACGAAGGCGACCCCGCGTCATCGTAGGTCGGGGCCGGCTGGATTAAAGTCCGGCTTCGATGAACGCCCAAGCCACCGATTCCCTGCGTGACGCGCTGGCGCGTCTGCGCGCCGCCAATGTGCAGCTCAAGGCCTTCGCCGCCGTGCGCGACGACGACAGCGCGCTGGCCCTGGCCGGCACGCTGCGCGGCCCGCTGGCCGGGCAGCTGGTGGCGGTGAAGGACATCTTCGACACCACCGATTTCCCGACGGCCTACGGCTCGGCGATCTACTCGGGCCACCAGCCGTCCACCGAGGCCGCGATGGTGGGCATCATCCGCCACGCCGGCGGCCTGGTGGTCGGCAAGGCCACCACCACCGAGTTCGCCTTCCTGCAGCCGTCGCCGACGCTGAACCCGGCGGCGCCCGGCTGCACGCCGGGGGGATCGTCCTCGGGCTCGGCGGCGGCGGTGGCCGCCGGGCTGGTGCCGCTGGCCATCGGTTCCCAGACCGGCGGCTCCATCGTGCGGCCGGCCTCGTACTGCGGCGTGGTGGGCTTCAAGCCCAGCTTCGGCCTGCTGCCCACCGCGGGCATGAAGTGCTTCTCGTGGTCGCTGGACACCGTGGGCCTGTTCGCCCGCAGCGTGGACGAGGTGGCGGCCTTCGCGCAGGCCGTCAGCGGCGGCCGGGTGATGGCGCCCACGCCACGGCCTGCCGAAGGCTGGACCTTCGGGCTGCCGCGGGCCTACCCCTGGGGCGAACCCTCGGCCAGCGGCGCGATGGCCATGGCCCGTGCGCGCGAGGCCCTGCAGGCGGTTGGCGCCCGCGTGGTGGAGGTCGACCTGCCGGACTGGGCCGGGGAGAGCTACCTCGCGCATGACGCCGTGCAGGGCTGGGAAGCGGCACGCGCGCTCACGCGGGAGGTCGAGACCAGCCTGCCGCGACTGTCCGACATCCTGCGCGACTACCTCCAGGAGGCGGGCAAGGTGAGCGACGAAGCCTATGCGAGCGCGCAGGCCGTGGCCCGGCGCGCGCGTGCCGGCTGCCGCGACTGGCTGCCGGGTGTGGACGTGCTGCTCACGCCCAGCGCGCCCGACGAAGCGCCCGAGGGCTTCGCCACCACCGGCGCCTCGACCTGGAACCGGGCCTGGACCCTGCTGGGCGCACCCACGTTGAACGTGCCGGGCGCGACGGGCGTGAACGGCCGGCCCATGGGCCTGCAGGTGATCGCGCCGCCCGGCAGCGACAGCCGCTGCCTGGCGGCCGGCGCGTTGCTGGAGCGGGGCCTGCTCGCGCCTTAGGCGGGGCAGGCGCCGTCGGCGTCACGGCGCTGCGTGTCCGCTCGCCGTGCCACCCGCCGGGCTCAGGGCCTGGACGGGTCGGCCGCCATCCGGTCGTACTTGAGGAAGTACTGGCGTGCCAGCGCCACCAGCTGGCCCTCGCTCGGGTGGTCCGAGGCCACGCTGCCCACCACGGGCACCTTGTCGGGGTGGCCTTCCAGCCACTTGCCGAATTCCTCGCGGGCGCTGCCGGGCCCGGTCAGCAGCACCTCGTGCGCGCCCGAGACGGCCGCTGCCACGTCGGGGAAGAACCGGGCGTGGACCGCGTCCTTGCCCTGGTGCTTGTGGTGCGAGCGTGAGCGCACGCGGCTGGCTTCTACATGGTCCTTGTCGAACATCAGGACCTGGGCTTCGTGGTGGTCGATCCAGACGAGGGCGTGGAATGTGCTCATGCTTGGCGTTCTCCGCTTGTCGTGTCCAGCCTTCATCTTGGCGCGGGTGGGTGCGCGCGTGCTTGAGCCTGCTCAAGGAGGGACACCGCGGGGGCGCCGGCTGCAGGGCGCCCGGTTTGGTATCGTTCGCCTTTCGCCACTGTTGCTACACATTGCCATGAAAGCCCTGAAATTCGCCGTCGCCGCCCTGGCCAGCCTGGCCCTGCTCGCGGGCTGCGGCAACAAGGACGATGCCTCTTCCTCCACGGGCGGTGCCGACGCCAGCAAGCCTGCCGAGGCCGTGAGCATCGAGGCGATCCAGGCTGAAGGCACGGGCTTCACCGTGGGCTCGCCCATGAGCGTGAAGACCGTGTACGTCTTCTTCGACCCCCAGTGCCCGCACTGCAGCGCGCTCTGGTACGCGGCCAAGCCGATCAAGGCGGTCAAGTTCATCTGGATGCCGGTGCGCTTCATCAACGACGCCAGCCTGCACCAGGGCGCCACCATCATCGCCGCCAAGGACCCCATCGCCACCATGGACGAGCACGAGGCCCTGCTGACGGACCGGAAGGGCGGCATCACGGCCGCCTCGGGCGTGGACGCGCAGGAGGCCGCCGTCAAGAAGAACACCGCGCTGATGACGCGCTTCGGCTTCCAGTCGATCCCGACCATCATCACCAAGAACGCCCAGGGCAGCGTGGTCTCGCACGAGGGCGCCCTGCCCACCGCCGACCTGGCCGCCTTCGTCGGCGTGCCGGTGCCCTCGGCGCAGTGAGCGCGTCCCGGCTCAGGCCGGGACGGTGTAGTTCAGCGTCATCCGGCCGCCGTCCACCACGACGATCTCGCCGGTGACGTAGCTGGCTGCGTCGCTGGCCAGCCAGGCCACCGCGTCGGCCACTTCCCCCGGTTCGCCCAGGCGCTTCATGGGCGTGCGGCTCATGATGCGCCGCCGGGCATCTTCGCTGGTGAGCACCGCCTGCGCCGCGAGCTCGGTGGCGATGGTGCCGGGCGCGACCGCGTTCACGCGCACGCCCTTGTCGGCCAGCGAGAGCGCCATCACGCGCGTGAGCTGGTTGATGCCGCCCTTGCTCACGTTGTAGCTGGAGATGGTGGGGATCGCCAGCGTGCCGTTCACGGAGCTCATGTTGACGATGGCGCCGCGCCCGGCCGCGGCCATGGCCCGCGCCACCGCCTGCCCCATGAGGAAGGCGCCCTTGAGGTTGACGCGCAGCACCGCATCGAAGTCGGCCTCGGTCACGTCCAGGAACTCGGCGGCCTTGAAGACGCCGGCGTTGTTCACCAGCACGTCGATGCGCCCGTGGGCCGCGAGCACCGCCGCCACGCTGGCATCGACCTGCGCCTTGTCGCCCACGTCGCAATGCAGGTAGCGGCCGCCCAGCTCGGCGGCCAGGGCCAGGCCCCGCTCGTCGGCGACGTCCAGCAGCACCACGGTCGCGCCCTCGCGCGCGAAGCGCCGCGCGCAGGCCTCGCCGATGCCCTGGGCCGCGCCGGTCACCAGGCAGACACGGCCTTCCAGGCCGAAACGGATGTTCTCGTTCGTGGTCATGCGCGGATCGTACCGTTCCATGCCCCGGCGAAGCCGGCCGCCCGGCGGCCGACGGCGGCGGCCTCCTGGCCCGGCTGGTAGAGCGCGCCGCCGATGCCGAAACCGCTGGCCCCGGCCTCGCGCCAGGCCTGCATGCCTTCGGGCCGTATGCCGCCCACGGGCAGCATGGGCACCGCCGCCGGGATCACGGCCCGCAGGGCTTTCAGGCCGGCCGGCGAGGCCATCTCGGCGGGGAAGAGCTTCAGGCCGTGGGCGCCGGCCGCGAGCGCCGCGAAGGCCTCGCTGGCGGTGAAGATGCCGGGCAGGCAGGCCATGCCCAGCGCCACGGCGCGCCGCACCACGGCCTCGTTGAAGTTGGGCGAGACCACGAGGCCGCCCCCCGCGGCGTGCACCGCATCCACGTCGGCGGGGCTGAGCACCGTGCCCGCGCCCACCAGGGCCTGGGGCAGGGCCCGGGCGAGGGCGGCGATGCTCTCGAGCGGCCGCGGCGAATTCAGCGGCACCTCGATGAGCTGCCAGCCCTGGTCGTGCAGGGCCCGGCCAACGGCGACGGCCTCCTCGGGCCGCAGGCCGCGCAGGATGGCCACCAGGGGCAGGGCCTGCAGGGCGGCGTGGAAGCGATCCACGGGCGAAAGGGTGTTCATGGTCGTGCGGCCTCCCAGGCATCGGCGATGGCGCGCAGGCCGCACCAGGTGGCTTCCTGGCCGGCGGTCTGCGCCGGCAGCCCCAGGTGGGCCAGGGCCAGCGCATAGCGGCGGGTGAGGGCGTCGGCTCCCACCAGCACCAGCGGCGGCCCCGCGGGCTGCAGGGCGCGCTCGCGCAGCTCCTCGCCGATCAGCAGGCCGGACAGGAAGCTGGGGCCCTGGGCCTCGTCCAGCTGCCCGAAGAGCGCGAGCGTGCGCGCGCTGAAGGCCGCGTGCAGCAGGCCGCGGCCGGCGTGCGCGATGTCCAGGCCGCGCAGGAAGGCGGGCTCGTGCAGCGGCCCGTCCTGCGCGGGCAGGGTGCGGGCCAGGATGGAATGCTGGCGCAGCAGCGCGTAGGCTTCGCCGGTCATGCAGGTGGCAAAGCCCTGCAGCCGGCCGTCCGCCAGGGTGGCGAGCTTGGCGTGCGTGCCCGGCATCAGCACACGGGCCTGGTCCAGGCCCAGCACGCGCAGCACGCCGAACGCCTTGGTCTCCTCGCCGCGCATCACGTCGGGCACGCCCGCGTTCTCGCAGCGCAGCCCGGGCACGATGGCCATGCGCCCGGGCTCGGGCCAGGCGAGCCCCGCCACCAGGGCCTCGAAGCCGGCCGGGCAGCGGGCGTAGGGCACCTCCAGCCAGCCTTGCCGGCTGCCCACCATGCCGCACATCAGCACCAGCGGGGCGGGCGCGTCCAGCCAGCCGGCGCAGGCCGCCTGCAGCACGGCCGCAAAGCCGCCGGCCGGCACGGTGAGGATGCCGCGCGGGAGCTCGCGCGCCTCCAGGGCCTGCCCGTCCACGGCGATGCGCGCCACGCGCAGGCTGCTGGTGCCCCAGTCCACGCCGACCAGCGGACGCGGCATGGCCCGCCCTAGTGGTTGTCGCGCGGCACGAAGGCGCCGCGCTTGCCGACCAGGAAGTCCAGGTCCACGCCCTCGTCGGCCTGCAGCACGTGGTCCACGTAGAGCTTCCAGTAGCCGGACTTCAGCGGCGGCTCGGGGGGCGTCCAGGCCTTGAGGCGCTCGGCCAGTTCCGCGTCGCTCACCAGCAGCTGGATGCGGCGCTCGGGCACGTTCAGTTCCACCATGTCGCCGTTGCGCACCACCGCCAGCGGCCCGCCGGCGGCGGCCTCGGGCGCGGTGTGCAGCACCACGGTGCCGTAGGCGGTGCCGCTCATGCGCGCGTCGCTGATGCGGACCATGTCGGTGATGCCCTTGCGCAGCACCTTGGGCGGCAGCGGCATGTTGCCCACCTCGGCCATGCCGGGGTAGCCCTTGGGGCCGCAGTTCTTGAGCACCAGCACGCAGGTCTCGTCCACGTCCAGGTTCTCGTCGTCGATGCGGGCGTGGAAGTCCTCGATGTCCTCGAACACCACGGCGCGGCCGGTGTGCACCATGAGCGCGGGCGTCGCGGCGCTGGGCTTGATGACGGCGCCGCGCGGCGCCAGGTTGCCGCGCAGCACGGCGATGCCGGCCTTTTCCTTGAAGGGCTGGGCCAGCGGCTGGATGACCTCGGTGTTCCAGTTCTGCGCGTCGGCGATGTTCTCGCCCACGGTGCGGCCGTTGGCCGTCACCGCGTCCAGGTGCAGGTACTGCGAGATCTCCTTCATCAGCGCGGGCAGGCCGCCGGCGTAGCAGAAGTCCTCCATCAGGTGCTTGCCCGAGGGCTGCAGGTTCAGCAGGCAGGGCATCTCGCTGCCCAGGCGGTCGAAGTCTTCGATGCTGAGCTCGACGCCGATGCGCCGCGCCATCGCCACCAGGTGGATCACGGCGTTGGTCGAGCCGCCAATGGCCGCCAGGGTGCGGATCGCGTTCTCGAAGGCTTCACGGGTGAGGATGGAGGAGAGCTTCTGGTCCTGGTGGACCATCTCGACGATACGCCGGCCGGCGTTGCGCGCGATCACGTTGCGGCGGCCGTCCACCGCCGGGTAGGCGGCGTTGCCGGGCAGGCCCAGGCCCAGGGCCTCGACCATGCTGGCCATGGTGGACGCGGTGCCCATGGTCATGCAGTGGCCGTGGCTGCGGTGCATGCAGCTCTCGGCCTCGAAGAAGTCCTGCAGCTTGAGGGTGCCAGCGCGCACCTGCTCGCTCATGCTCCACACGCCGGTGCCCGAGCCCAGCTCCTGGCCGCGCCACTTGCCGTTGAGCATGGGTCCGCCGGAGACGCCGATGGTGGGCAGGTCCACGCTGGCCGCGCCCATCACCAGCGAGGGCGTGGTCTTGTCGCAGCCCATGAGCAGCACCACGCCATCGACCGGGTTGCCGCGGATCGATTCCTCCACGTCCATGGACGCGAGGTTGCGGTAGAGCATGGCGGTGGGACGCAGCAGCGTCTCGCCCAGCGACATCACCGGGAACTCCAGCGGGAAGCCGCCGGCCTCGTACACGCCGATCTTGACCTGCTCGGCCAGGGTGCGGAAGTGCGAGTTGCAGGGGGTGAGTTCGCTGAAGGTGTTGCAGATGCCGATGACCGGACGGCCGTCGAACTGGTCGTGCGGGACGCCCTTGCCCTTGACCCAGCTGCGGTAGGCGAAGCCGTCTCGGTCCTGCCGGCCGAACCATTGCTGGCTGCGAAGTTCTTCCGGTTTCTTCTTCCGGGGTGTGTCGCTCATGCGCTTTGTCTCCTTGGCGGCCATGTTACCCGCCCGGGCACGCGCACTAGCCCTGCATTTCCCCCGAGAGGAGGATGCGCAGGCCCTGCGAGCCGGGCACGGCGGCGAGCAGCGCGGCCGCCACCAGCCGGGCCGGGATGGCCCGGTAGTTGGCGGGGATGAGCGGGCGCAGCCAGCGCGTGACGCGCGCGGCGAGCTGCTCGCCGCCGCGCACCGGCTGGCCCAGGGCCTCGCGGTCGCCGGCCAGCATGGAGGGGCGCGCAATGACGAGACGGTGCCAGCCCATGGCCTGCAGGGCCTGCTCCAGTTCACCCTTGGTGCGGCTGTAGAAGATCGAGGCGCGGGGGTCGGCCCCCATGGCGCTCACCAGGCCCAGGCGTGTGGCGCCCGCCGCCTGCGCGGCCTGGGCCACGGCCAGGTTGGCATCGCGGTCCAACGCGCGGAAAGCGGCCTGGCTGCCGGCCGCCTTGATAGTGGTGCCCAGGGCCAGGTAGGCCTCGTCCACCGGCGGCAGGGGCGGCAGGCGGGCGAAATCCACCGGGATGAACTCGAGCTTGGGGTGGCTCAGGGCCGGCGGCCTGCGGCCGATCGCGACCACGCGGGCGACCGAGGGATCGGCGACCAGGCCCTGCAGCAGGCACTGGCCGACCAGCCCGGTCGCGCCGGCGATCAGGGCGCGGCGCCCGGGCTGCGGGGTCGAGGAAGGAGCGCTCATGTGCGGCGAGTATGGCACCCGCCGCGCTGGCGCGTGGACTCAGCGTCCGCCGAAGCGGGCGCCCTGGCCGGAGCGGCGGCCACCGCCACCGCCACCGCCACCACCGCCGCCCTGGCGGCGCTGGCCGCCGCCCATGGAGTCCACGCTGGTGCGCGTGGGGTCGGGCTGGCCACCGGTGCTGACGCGCTTGACGCCCGTCATGTCGCGGCGGCTGGGCAGGTTGGTGCGCAGCGGATCCAGGTTGCGCGGCATGCGGTCGTCGTCACCGTCCTCGCGCGGGGCGCGCTCCTCACGCTCGCGGCGCTGGCCCTGCACGGGCTGCGGCTGGGCCTGGCGCGGCGCGCCGGGCTGCTGCGGGCGGCGGCCGCCGTTGCCGTTGCCATTGCGCTGGCCACCACCGTTGCCGTTGCCGCTCGCGCTGCGCTGGCCGTTGCCACCGCCGCTGCGGCCGGCGGGCTGGGCCGCGCCGTCCTTGCGGCGCTCGCCCTGGCTGCCCTTGTTGTCGCGGATGCGCTGCATCATCTCCTGGCGCGCGGCCTTGGCCGCGGCGGCCATGACGTCGCGGCTGGGCGGCTTGCCGGCGCCGCCCCACAGGGTCTGGCGGCCCATGGCGATGGGCTCGGCGCGCTCGCCGGGCTCGGGGCCGAAGCCCTCCACCGGCTGCACCGGGATCTGCTGGCGGGTGAAGCGCTCGATCTCCTGCATGAAGCCCTCCTCGTCCAGGCAGACGAAGGAGACGGCAGTGCCGTCGGCGCCGGCCCGGCCGGTGCGGCCGATGCGGTGCACGTAGTCCTCGGGCACGTTGGGGATCTCGAAGTTCACCACGTGCGGCAGGTCGTCGATGTCGATGCCGCGGGCGGCGATGTCGGTGGCCACCAGGGCGCGGATCTCGCCGCTCTTGAAGCCGGCCAGCGCCTGCGTGCGCGCGCCCTGGCTCTTGTTGCCGTGCAGCGCCATGGCCGTGACGCCGTTCTTGTTCAGGAACTCGGCCACGTTGTTGGCGCCGAACTTGGTGCGGGTGAACACCAGCACCTGGCTCCAGTCGTGTTCCTTGATGATGTGGGCGAGCAGCTGCTTCTTCTGCCCGCGGCCCACCGGGTGCACGACCTGGGTGATGCGCTGCACCGTGGTGTTGCGCGGCGTGACCTGGATGTGCATGGGGTCGCGCAGCAGGCCGTTGGCCAGCTCGCGGATCTCGTCGCTGAAGGTGGCCGAGAACAGCAGGCTCTGCTTGTCCTTGGGCATGAGCGCAAGGATCTTCTTCACGTCGTGGATGAAGCCCATGTCCAGCATGCGGTCGGCTTCGTCCAGCACCAGCATCTCCACCGTGGACAGGTCCAGGTGGCCCTGGCCCTGCAGGTCCAGCAGGCGGCCGGGCGTGGCCACCAGGATGTCGACGCCGCGCTTGATGCGGTCGATCTGCGGGTTCATGCCCACGCCGCCGAAGATGACGGTGGAGGTCAGCGGCAGGTACTTGCCGTAGGCACGGATGGATTCCTCCACCTGGGCGGCCAGCTCGCGCGTGGGCGTGAGCACCAGGGCGGCGATGCCGTCCTTGCCGAATTTGTTGACCTTGCTCACGCCGGAGCTGAGCTTGTGCAGCATGGGCAGGGTGAAGGCTGCGGTCTTGCCGGTGCCGGTCTGGGCACCGCCCAGCAGGTCCTTGCCCTCGAGCACGGCGGGGATCGCCTGGGCCTGGATGGGCGTGGGGGTTTCGTAACCCTGCTCGCGCACGGCCTTGAGGATGGCCGGAGCCAGATTCAGTTCGTCAAATGTCATTCGATGAGGCGCCATCCGTGGCGCTGGGGATCGGCCGCAACGGTGCGGGTGCACCGAGCCAGTCAAGGGCAGATTCGGGTTGGAAGAGGCGGACGGATGCGGCAGGATGCCGCCCGGGCCGACCGGCAGGGTGCCGGGACCTGCAGCCAACTGGTTTGCCGCAGGATGGCCGATTGTCGCATGGATCGAACGCAGGGGCCCGCAGGTCAGCCGAAATCGCTGGCGCGGGCGTGGAAGCCACACCCATAATCGAAGAAAACATTCGTGGTACCCATGGCAAAACTGCTGAAGTTACGCATCGGTGTGTCCGACGACCCGAGCGCTGTCCAGCCCACGCTGAACGAGTGCATCGAGGCGATGCTGAAGCAGACCGACCTGCTGTTGTCGGAAGTGCTGTCCGGCCTGGTGCTGGCCGCCGCACCGGGCAGTGCCAAGCGCATCCCCGGCTTCGGCGAGCCCGGTACCCGGCAGGCGATCCAGGCGCTGTCCAGCCAGGCGCCCGCCCTCAAGGACGAATTCCAGCGCGAGCTCTCGCGCCTGGTGTACGAAGGCGGCGGCAAGGAACAGACCCACACCGAGGTTCGCTACGAGGACCTGCGGCTCTTCGAGGACGACCAGCTCGATGAAAGCATCGAGGTCGCGCGCGCGCTGCAGGAGGTGCACATCGCCGTGGACGACGTGCTGCCGCCGCTGGACGCCCTGGTCAGCACCCTGCTGGGGTGGCGCACCATCCAGCCCGGGCTCAACCCGCTGCGCCCCGACGTGTACGTGCGCGCCCTGCAGCACGTGCTGGCCCGGCGTGTGCCCGAGGCCGCCGTGCGCGAGGTGCTGATCGCCCCGGCCGCCGGCCTCATGGGGGTGCAGCTGCGGCGGCTCTACAAGGAACTGGGCGACTGGCTGCGCTCCTGCGGGGTGGAGCCCGCGGTGCCCGTGGGCGGCCGCCTGCGCAAGGGCAGCGGCGCGCAAGGCGTGGCCGTGGTCGATTCCGTGGCGCGCAAGCTGCTGACGCTGGACCGGCTGCGCAAGCTGCTGCACGGCGACTTCGACCCCGCTGCCGCGCGGCCCGACTTCCTGCACACCATGCCGGCCTCGCTCAACCTGCTGGACGAGATGAAGGGTGGCGTCGACCAGTTGCTGCAGAAGCTGGAGAAACGTCGCGTGCCCGTGGCCGACGCGCCCGACGCGCCGCCGCGCGACCTGCTGGCCGAGCGCGACAAGGCCGTGGACGCCGCCCTGCCGCGCCTGGGGGCGCAGCTGGGCGAGGAGGTGGTGCGGCTCATGTTCGAGAACCTGGACCGCGACACCCGCCTGCTGCCCGAGCTCAAGCAGCAGTTGCGCTCGGTCGAGGCCGCGGTGCAGGCGCTCTCGGCCCAGGACTCGCGGTTCTTCTCCGACCGCAGCCATCCGGCGCGGCAGTTCCTGGACCGCATCACCCAGCGCAGCCTGGGCTTCGCCGACGCCTCGGACCCGGGCTGGCCGCGCTTCCTGGCCACGGTCACCCAGGCGGTGCAGGCGCTGGGCGGCCAGCCGGTCGAGGCCTACAGCTTCGAGCTGCTGCTCGAAGGCCTGCAGGCGCAGTGGACCGAGCACGACCAGGTGCTGCTCAACCGCCGCGAGGAGGCCGCCCGTGCCCTGCTGCACGCGGAGCAGCGCAACCTGCTGGCCCAGAAGCTGGCCGCCGATTTCGCGGCCCGGGTGCAGGGCCTGGAGGTGCCGGAGTTCGTGGGCGACTTCCTGCGCACCTCGTGGGCGCAGGTGGTGGCGCAGTCGCAGCTCAGTTGCGCCGACGGCTCGGACGACCCCTTCGGCTACCGCGCCCTGGTCGACGACCTGGTCTGGAGCGTGCAGCGCAGCACCGCCACGCGCGGCCGCGCGCGCCGCTTGGTGCAGATGATCCCCGGCCTGCTGGCCAAGCTGCGCGAGGGCCTGGACCACATCGGCTACCCGCCCGAGCTGACCGCGCGCTTCTTCAACAACCTGATCGTGATCCACCGCGCGGCGGTGCACGAGGGCCGCGACGCCGTCAGCCAGGCCGAGGCCGACGTGGTCGAGGCCGAGAGCTCGGTCTTCACCGACAGCATGATGGACGCGGCGGACGCGCTCTGGCTGGACCGCCGCGAGGCCGAGGACTCGGGCTTCATCGACGAGAGCGTGCTCGAACCCAGCCACGTCGCCAGCCCCGAGGCGACGCTGCGCGAGGACGAGGCTCAGGCGCCCGTGCGTTCGGGCGAGATGCGCACCGGCACCTGGGTCGAGCTCAAGGTCAAGGACCAGTGGCTGCGCGCGCAGCTCACCTGGGCCAGCCCGCACGGCACCCTGTTCATGTTCACCTCGCAGGCCGGCACCGCGCACAGCATGTCCAAGCGCACCATGGAGCGCCTGCTGGCCGAGGGCCACATCAAGGTGGTGGCCGAGCGCAACGTGGTGGACGAGGCGCTGGACCAGGTGGCGCAGGCCGCCCTGAAGAACAGCCTGGGCGGCGCGCCCGCGGCCTGAGGCGGGGCGGGCGGCCCGTTCAGCCCGCTTGGCCGGCCGGCACGCGCTGCGCGAAGAGCTCGCACATCGCCGCGTTGAAGGCCGGGATGTCGGCCGGCTTGCGGCTGGAGACCCAGTTGCCGTCGCGCACCACGGGCTCGTCCACCCACTCGCCGCCGGCGTTGCGGATGTCGTCCTGCAGCGAGGGCCAACTCGTCATGCGGCGGCCGCGCACCAGCCCGGCCGACACCAGCAGCCAGCCGCCGTGGCAGATCACCGCGATCGGCTTGCCTTCGGCCTGCAGCGACCGCACGAACTCGCGGGCGGGCAGGATGGTGCGCATCCGGTCGCCGTTCTGTACGCCGCCGGGCAGCAGCACGGCATCGAAATCCTGCGGCCGGGCCCGGTCCAGGGTGAGGTCGACCTTGAAGCGGTCGGCGGGCTTGTCGTGGTTGAAGCCCTGCACCTCGCCCGGGTTCACCGAGACGAGGCAGGTCCGCGCGCCTGCGGCGTCCAGCGCCTGGCGCGGCCCGGTCATTTCCACCTGTTCGAAACCGTCGAGCGCGAGGATCGCGACGCTGAGCCCCTGGAGGCTGGCTGGCTTGTCTGCATTCATGCTGTGTGCTCCTTGCTTTGGCCGGGCACCTTAGGCCGGCCGCCGGCCCCGGGCTGTCGGCCGGCATGGCCCTGGCGCGTAGGAGATGGCTTCGCCAGGGCCTGGCACGGCGGGGCCGCCAGCAGGGATAATCGGGGGTTTCCCCGAACAGAACTCATCAGGACTTCCAGCCCATGGCCCAGTACGTCTTCACCATGAACCGCGTCGGCAAGATCGTGCCGCCGAAGCGGCAGATCCTGAAGGACATCTCGCTGTCGTTCTTCCCGGGCGCCAAGATCGGCGTGCTGGGCCTGAACGGCTCGGGCAAGTCCACGCTGCTCAAGATCATGGCCGGCATCGACAAGGAGATCGAGGGCGAGGCCATGCCCATGCCGGGCCTGCGCATCGGCTACCTGCCGCAGGAGCCGCAGCTGGACCCGGAAGAGACCGTGCGCCAGGCCGTCGAGGGCGGCATGGGCGAGGTCACCGAGGCCAAGAAGCGGCTGGAGGAGGTGTATGCGGCCTACGCCGAGCCGGACGCCGACTTCGACGCACTGGCGGCCGAGCAGGCCAAGCTGGAAGCCATCATCTCCACCTCGGGCGGTGGTGACGAGCACCAGATCGACATCGCGGCCGATGCGCTGCGCCTGCCCGAGTGGGATGCGGTGATCAAGAACCTCTCCGGTGGCGAGAAGCGCCGCGTGGCGCTGTGCCGGCTGCTGCTGTCCAAGCCCGAGATGCTGCTGCTGGACGAGCCCACCAACCACCTGGACGCCGAATCGGTCGAGTGGCTGGAGCAGTTCCTGGCCCGCTTCGGCGGCACCGTGGTGGCCATCACCCACGACCGCTACTTCCTGGACAACGCCGCCGAGTGGATCCTGGAGCTGGACCGCGGCCACGGCATCCCCTGGAAGGGCAACTACAGCACCTGGCTGGAAGGCAAGGAAGCGCGCCTGGAGCAGGAACAGAAGACCGAAGACGCGCGCATGAAGGCCATGAAGAAGGAGCTGGAGTGGGCGCGCCAGAACCCCAAGGGCCGGCAGGCCAAGAGCAAGGCCCGCCTGGCGCGCTTCGAGGAGCTGTCCGACTACGAATACCAGAAGCGCAACGAGACGCAGGAGATCTTCATCCCCGTGGCCGAGCGCCTGGGCACCGAGGTGATCGAGTTCGAGGGCGTCACCAAGTCCTTCGGCGACCGCGTGCTGATCGACAACCTGAGCTTCAAGGTGCCCGCGGGCGCCATCGTCGGCATCATCGGCCCGAACGGCGCCGGCAAGTCCACGCTGTTCAAGATGATCGCCGGCAAGGAGAAGCCGGACGCCGGCACGGTGAAGATCGGCAAGACCGTGAAGATGGCCTTCGTGGACCAGACGCGCGACGACCTGGACAACGAGAAGACCGTGTGGGAGGACATCTCCGGCGGGCTGGACCTGATCACCGTGGGCAAGTTCCAGATGGCCAGCCGCGCCTACTGCGGGCGCTTCAACTTCAACGGCGGCGACCAGCAGAAGAAGGTCGGCACCCTGTCGGGCGGTGAGCGCGGCCGCCTGCACCTGGCCAAGACCCTGATGCAGGGCGCCAACGTGCTGCTGCTGGACGAGCCCTCCAACGACCTGGACGTGGAAACCCTGCGCGCCCTGGAAGACGCGCTGCTGGAATTCGCCGGCAGCGTGATGGTCATCAGCCACGACCGCTGGTTCCTGGACCGCATCGCCACCCACATCCTGGCTGCCGAGGGCGACTCGCAGTGGACCTTCTTCGACGGCAACTACCAGGAGTACGAGGCCGACAAGAAGAAGCGCCTGGGCGAGGAGGGCGCCAAGCCGCACCGCGTGCGCTTCAAGGCGCTGAAGTAAGGCCGGGCCGCGCCGGCCCGCCGTTCGTACGGTTGGCGGCCGGCTGCGACTGGGCTACAAAGGGAGGCTTTCGCCTCCCTTTTGTTTTTTGCGGCTCACTTCCTGACCTGGAGACACCGTGGCTGATTACGTCCTTGTCCATGGCGCCTGGCATGGCGCCTGGTGCTGGAACCGCGTGCTGCCCGCGCTCTGGCGCGCCGGCCACCGGGCCTTCGCCGTCTCGCTCACCGGCACCGGCGAGAAGGCGCACCTGCTCTCGCCCGCGATCCGCCTGCACACCCACGTGCAGGACGTGGTGGCGGCGATCGAGGCCGAGGAGCTGGCGGACTGCATCCTCGTGGGCCACAGCTATGGCGGCATGGCGATCACGGGCGCCGCCGAGCTGTGCGGCGAGCGCATCGGCCAGCTGGTGTACCTGGACGCGATGGTGCCGCTGGACGGCGAGTGCTGGTCCTCCAGCCACGACGAGGCCACGCGTGCCAGCCGCCGGGCGGCCATCGCCCAGCAGGGCGCGCTGCCGCCGCCCGACCCGGCCGTCTTCGGCCTCGCGGGCGAGGACGCGGCCTGGGTGCAGCGGCGCCAGCGCCCGCACCCCGGTGGCGTCTACGACGACCCGCTTCAGTTCGACGCCGCGCGCTGGGCGAGCTTTCCCCGCACCTTCATCGACTGCGTGAAGCCGCCGCTGGCGACGATCGCCGAATCGCGGCGCCGGGTGCGCACGCAGCCCGGCTGGACCCTGCACACGCTGCAGACCGGGCACGACCCCATGGTCAGTGCGCCCGGCGAACTCACGGCCCTGCTGCTCGGGCTGGCCGCGTGAGCGCCGCCACGACGCTGTCGGTCGCCGGCGTGCAGGTGCACCTGGAGGGGGAGGGCGGGGACGTGGTGCTCATGCTGCACGGCTGGCCCGACACCTGGCGCCTGTGGGACGGGCAGGTGGCCGCGTTGCAGGGCCGCTTTCGCTGCGCCCGCTTCTCGCTGCCCGGCTTCGAGCCCGGCACGCCGCGTGCGGCCCGGACCCTGGACGAACTCGTGGACACCATCGCGCAGGTGGCGGATGCGGTGAGCCCGGGGCGGCCGCTCACCCTGCTGCTGCACGACTGGGGCTGCGTGTTCGGCTACCAGTACGCGATGCGCCATCCGCAGCGGGTGGCGCGCATCGTGGGCGTGGACATCGGCGACCCGGCCTCGCTGCAGAAGTCGCTCACGGCGGGTGACAAGCTCAAGGTCATGGCCTACCAGGTCTGGCTGGCCGCGGCCTGGGCGATCGGCGGGCGCGTGGGCGACGGCATGACCCGCTGGATGGCGCGCGCGCTGCGCTGCCCCTCCGACCCGGCGCCCATGGGCGCGCAGATGAACTACCCGTACTTCATGCTCTGGTTCGGCGGCCGCCGGTCCTACGCCCGGCATTCGCAGGCCTTCCGGCCGGCCTGCCCGCTGCTGTTCATCTACGGCAAGCGCAAGCCCTTCATGTTCCACTCGCCGGCCTGGGCGGAGCGGGTGGCGGCTCAACCCGGGTGCGCGGTGCAGGGGCTGGACACCGGTCACTGGGTGATGTTGAACCAGCCTGCGCGGTTCAACCAGGTGCTTGGGGATTGGTTGTCTTTGCAGACTGCCGTTTCAAGTTGACATTGGGTTTGGCCCCTCCGGGGCGGGTCCCCGTCTCGTGCGCGGCCGTGCAGCGGCCGCCGGCTCGGCGGGGCCATCCAGGCGGGTGCCCCAACCGCAGGCATGCGCCGTGGCGGACCCGGGCAGTGGCGACGGCACCCTGTTTCCCCGTTGCCGGAGGCAGGCAACAACATGGGTGTTCAGGCTCCCTCTCGCCCGGCGGGGCGAGAGGGAGCCTGAACACCCATGTTGTTG
>NZ_JADDOJ010000052.1 GCF_015159745.1 Ramlibacter aquaticus
CGGTGACAACGTCACCATCACCGTGAAGCTGATCGCCCCCATCGCCATGGAAGAAGGCCTGCGCTTCGCCATCCGCGAAGGTGGCCGCACCGTGGGTGCCGGCGTCGTCGCGAAGATCATGGAGTAAGGCATGGCCCAGCAGAAAATCCGCATCCGCCTCAAGGCGTTTGATTACAAGCTGATCGACCAGTCCGCTGCCGAGATCGTCGACACCGCCAAGCGCACCGGCGCGATCGTCAAGGGCCCGGTGCCCCTGCCGACCCGCATGAAGCGCTTCGACATCCTGCGCTCGCCGCACGTCAACAAGTCGAGCCGCGACCAGTTCGAGATCCGCACGCACCAGCGCCTGATGGACATCGTGGACCCGACCGACAAGACCGTGGACGCGCTGATGAAGCTGGACCTGCCGGCTGGCGTGGACGTCGAGATCAAGCTGCAGTAAGCCTCGCGGCTCTGCAGTTGCCCCAAAGGCCGCCTCCGGGCGGCCTTTTTTTCGGGGCCGTCCGGCTTGCGGCAGCCCGGGGCTTGGCAAGCCGGGCGCATCTGGGCTAAAATCTCACCCTTGGCCCGAAATGGGCCTGGCGTTGCCATTGGCAAACCCGGTGTGAAAGCAGCGGGAGCGGCGGCAGCGAATTTATCAACCCTCCTTCGTCGTGCCTCACGGCCACGAAAACGCGAGAGCCAATTGCAGCGCTCGCGGCGAAGGCAACGGAGTCAAAAACATGAGTCTGAGCACCTCTATGGGGTTGCTGGGCCGCAAGGTTGGCATGATGCGCCTCTTCACGGACGACGGCGATGCCGTGCCTGTGACGGTGGTGGACGTGTCCGGCAACCGCGTGACCCAGGTCAAGACCCAGGAGAACGACGGCTACGTGTCCCTGCAGGTCACGTTCGGCAAGCGCCGCGCCTCCCGTATCTCCAAGCCGATGGCTGGCCACCTTGCGAAAGCAGGCGTGGAGCCCGGTGAAATCATCAAGGAATTCCGCGTGACGGCCGACGCCGCCGCGAAGTACGCCGCCGGCGCCACCGTGCCCGCGACCGACGTCTTCGCCGTGGGCCAGAAGGTGGACGTGCAGGGCACGTCCATCGGCAAGGGCTACGCCGGCACCATCAAGCGCCACAACATGTCGTCCCAGCGCGCGTCGCACGGCAACAGCCGTTCGCACAACGTGCCCGGCTCGATCGGCATGGCGCAGGATCCCGGCCGCGTGTTCCCCGGCAAGCGCATGACCGGCCACATGGGCGACGACACCGTCACCACCCAGAACCTGGACATCTTCCGCATCGACGAAGCCCGCCAGCTGCTGCTGATCAAGGGCGCGGTTCCCGGCTCGAAGAACGGTTTCGTGACCGTGCGCCCGGCCGTCAAGGTCCCCGCCAAGAAGGGAGCCCAGTAATGCAACTCGAACTCCTGAACGAACAAGGCCAGGCCGCGTCCAAGATCGACGCGCCCGAGACCGTGTTCGGCCGTGAATACAACGAAGACCTGGTGCACCAGGTCGTCGTCGCCTTCCAGGCCAACGCCCGCCAGGGCACGCGCGCCCAGAAGGACCGCGCCACGGTCAAGCACTCGACCAAGAAGCCGTTCAAGCAGAAGGGCACCGGCCGCGCTCGCGCCGGCATGACCTCCTCCCCGCTGTGGCGTGGGGGCGGCCGCATCTTCCCGAACAGCCCGGAAGAGAACTTCACCCAGAAGCTCAACAAGAAGATGTACCGCGCCGGCATGGCGTCCATCTTCTCCCAGCTCGCCCGTGAGGGCCGCCTGGCCGTCGTCGATTCGATCAAGGTCGACTCGCCGAAGACCAAGCAGCTGGCCGCCCGTTTCAAGGCCATGAACCTGGAATCGGTGCTCGTGATCGCCGACGAGGTGGATGAGAACCTGTATCTCGCCTCGCGCAACCTGGCCAACGTGCTCGTCGTCGAGCCTCGCTACGCCGACCCGCTGTCGCTGGTGCACTACAAGAAGGTGCTGGTCACCAAGGCCGCCATCGACCAGCTCAAGGAGATGTTCGCATGAGCCGCGTGAACCCCACTCCCGCCGAGCGCACCTTCGAAGAAGGCCGCCTGATGCAGGTCCTGATCGCCCCGATCGTGTCCGAGAAGGCCACGCACGTCGCCGACAAGACCAACGCAGTCACCTTCAAGGTGCTGCAGAACGCCACCAAGCCTGAGATCAAGGCCGCCGTTGAACTGATGTTCAAGGTCGAAGTCCTGGGTGTGTCCGTCGTCAATACCAAGGGCAAGACGAAGCGCTTCGGCCGTTCCATCGGTCGCCGCGACAACGTCCGCAAGGCCTACGTCCGGCTCAAGCCGGGCCAGGAGCTGAACCTGTCCGGGGAGGCCGCGTAATCATGGCTGTCATCAAGATGAAACCCACTTCACCCGGCCAGCGTGGCATGGTGAAGATCTCGCGTGACCACCTGTACAAGGGTGAGGCCTACGCGCCCCTGCTGGAACCCCAGCACCAGAAGTCCGGCCGCAACAACAACGGCCACGTGACCACCCGCCACAAGGGCGGCGGCCACAAGCACCACTACCGCGTGGTGGACTTCGTGCGCAACAAGGACGGCATCCCGGCCAAGGTCGAGCGCGTCGAGTACGACCCCAACCGCACGGCCCACATCGCCCTGGTGTGCTACGCCGACGGCGAGCGCCGCTACATCATTGCCCCCCGCGGCATTGAAGTCGGCCAGACGCTGCTGTCCGGTGCCGAAGCCCCGATCCGGGCTGGCAACACGCTGCCGGTGCGCAACATCCCGGTCGGCTCCACGATCCACTGCATCGAGCTCAAGCCCGGCAAGGGCGCGCAGATCGCGCGTTCGGCTGGCGCCTCCGCCACGCTGCTGGCCCGTGAAGGCACCTACGCCCAGGTTCGCATGCGTTCCGGCGAAGTGCGCAAGATCCACATCGAGTGCCGCGCCACCATCGGCGAGGTTGCCAACGAAGAACACAGCCTGCGCCAGCTCGGCAAGGCCGGTGTGAAGCGCTGGATGGGTATCCGCCCGACCGTTCGCGGCGTGGTGATGAACCCGGTGGACCACCCGCACGGCGGTGGCGAGGGCAAGACCGGCGAAGGCCGTCACCCTGTCGACCCGTGGGGCAACCTGACCAAGGGTTACCGCACCCGCAACAACAAGCGCACGCAGGTCATGATCGTGTCGCGCCGCAAGAAATAAGAAGGGACCACAGACATGACTCGCTCCCTCAAAAAAGGTCCCTTCGTCGACCAGCACCTGGTGGCCAAGGCCGACAAGGCCGTGACGACCAAGGACAAGAAGCCGATCAAGACCTGGTCGCGTCGCTCCATGATCCTGCCCGAGTTCATCGGGCTGACGATCGCCGTCCACAACGGCAAGCAGCACGTGCCCGTGTACATCACCGACCAGATGGTGGGCCACAAACTGGGCGAATTCGCCCTGACGCGCACCTTCAAGGGTCACCCCGCGGACAAGAAAGTCCAGAAGAAATAAGGACCAGACCATGGAAACTCGTGCAGTGCTCCGCGGCGTCCGCCTGTCGGTCGACAAGGGCCGTCTGGTTGCTGACCTCATCCGCGGCAAGAAGGTGGACCAGGCCCTCAACATCCTGCAGTTCACGCCCAAGAAGGCCGCGCTCATCGTCAAGAAGGTGCTGGAGTCCGCGATCGCGAACGCCGAGCACAACGACGGCGCCGACATCGACGAACTTCGTGTCAAGACGATCTACGTCGAACAGGGCGCCACGCTCAAGCGTTTCACGGCCCGCGCCAAGGGCCGTGGCAACCGCATCAGCAAGCCCACGTGCCACGTGTACGTGACCGTCGGCAACTAAAAGGCACCAGGAAAAATGGGACAGAAAATCCATCCTACCGGCTTCCGTCTTTCGGTCAGCCGCAACTGGGCCAGCCGCTGGTACGCGAACAACCGTGACTTCGCCGGCATGCTGGCCGAGGACATCAAGGTCCGCGACTACCTCAAGAGCAAGCTGAAGAACGCCGCGGTCTCCCGCGTGCTGATCGAGCGCCCCGCCAAGAACGCCCGCATCACGATCTACTCCGCCCGTCCGGGCGTGGTGATCGGCAAGAAGGGCGAGGACATCGAGAACCTCAAGAAGGAACTCGCCACCCGCCTGGGCGTGCCGGTCGCTGTGAACATCGAGGAAGTGCGCAAGCCCGAAGTCGATGCCCAGCTGATCGCCGACTCGATCACCCAGCAGCTCGAGAAGCGCATCATGTTCCGCCGCGCGATGAAGCGCGCCATGCAGAACGCGATGCGCCTGGGCGCCCAGGGCATCAAGATCATGTCCGCCGGCCGCCTGAACGGCATCGAGATCGCGCGCACCGAGTGGTACCGCGAAGGCCGCGTGCCGCTCCACACCCTGCGTGCGGACATCGACTACGGCTTCTCCGAAGCCAAGACCACCTACGGCGTCATCGGCGTCAAGGTCTGGGTCTACAAGGGCGACACCCTGGGCCGCAACGACGCCCCGTCGCTGGACAGCACGCCGCGCCCCGAGGGCGAAGAGCGTCGCGGTCCGCGCGGCCCGCGCCGTGACGGTGACCGTCGTGGCGGCCCCGGCGGCGATCGCCGTGGTGCCCCGCGCCGTCCCGCCGCTGGCGGCCCCGGTGCCGGCACCACCAATGCCGCCCCCGTGGACGGCAGCGACAAGCCCGCTGAAGCAACCCCAGGCGCCGATGCGCCGAAATCTACCGTTAAGCGCGTCCGCAAAGCCGCGCCGGCTGGCACCCCCGCCGACGGTAAAGGAGAGTAAACATGCTGCAACCCGCTCGCCGGAAATACCGCAAGGAGCAGAAGGGCCGTAACACCGGCGTCGCCACCCGTGGCAACTCGGTGGCCTTCGGTGACTTCGGCCTCAAGTGCACGGACCGTGGTCGCCTGACGGCCCGCCAGATCGAGGCCGCGCGTCGCGCGATCTCCCGCCACGTCAAGCGTGGTGGCCGCATCTGGATCCGCGTGTTCCCCGACAAGCCGATTTCCCAGAAGCCTGCTGAAGTGCGTATGGGTAACGGCAAGGGCAACCCCGAGTACTACGTGGCCGAGATCCAGCCGGGCAAGGTCGTGTTCGAGATCGTCGGCGTGCCCGAAGAACTCGCCCGCGAGGCCTTCCGCCTGGCCGCCGCGAAGCTGCCGCTTCGCACCACGTTCGTTGCCCGCCAGATTGGCACCTGATCAGGAGAGACTCCATGAAAACTTCTGAACTGCGCCAGAAAGACGTCGCCGGCCTCGAGAACGAGGTCAAGGAACTGCAGAAGGCCCACTTCGGTCTTCGCATGCAGAAGGCGACCCAGCAACTGACCAACACCGCCACGCTGCGCCTGACGCGCCGCGACATCGCCCGCGCGAAGACCATCCTCGCGCAGAAGACGGCCGCCTCCAAGGAAGGACAAGCCCAATGAGTGAAGCCAAGACTTCCCTGAAGCGCACCCTCATCGGCAAGGTGGTGAGCGACAAGCGCACCAAGACCGTGACGGTGCTGGTCGAGCGCCGCGTCAAGCACGAGCTGTACGGCAAGATCGTTGCCAAGAGCAGCAAGTACCAGGCGCACGACGAGAAGGGCGAATTCCACCTCGGTGACATCATCGAGATCCAGGAAAGCCGCCCGATCTCCAAGACCAAGAGCTGGGTCGCGACCCGCCTGGTCGAGAAGGCCGCCGAGGTCTGATCCCGCGATCGACCCTGCGTCCTGCAGGCTCCCCGGAAACGGCCCACAATGTGGGCCGTTTTTCATTTTTACGAGGAGACAGGATGATCAAGGTTGGCGACGCACTGCCGGACGTGGTGCTGCAGGAGTATTCCGAAGTCGAGGGCAACGGCTGTTCCATCGGGCCCAACCCGGTGAAGGTGCACGAAGCGGCCGCGGGCAAGACGATTGCCCTGTTCGGGCTGCCCGGGGCCTACACCCCCACCTGCTCGGCCAAGCACGTGCCGGGCTATGTCCAGAAGTACGACGAGCTGAAGAAGGCCGGCGTGGACGAAATCTGGTGCGTGAGCGTGAACGATGCCTTCGTGATGGGCGCCTGGGCGCGTGACCAGCACACCGGCACCAAGGTGCGCATGCTGGCCGACGGCAGCGCCGACTTCGCCAAGGCCACCGGCCTGACGCTGGACCTCACCGGCCGGGGCATGGGCCTGCGCAGCACGCGCTACTCCATGCTGGTCAAGGACGGCAAGGTCGCCACCCTCAACATCGAAGGCCCCGGCAAGTTCGAGGTCAGCGACGCCGACACCCTGCTGGCGCAGGCCCGCGGCTGACCCGCAGGACCCTCGTCCTGCAATGAAGAAAGGCCGCCCCAGGGCGGCCTTTCGCATGGCGGACGGGCAGGGGCCTGCCTCGCCTCAGAGCTCGCACTGGAGGTAGTGCGCCCCCGGGATGGGGTTGTGGTAATAGGGCGGCACCTCGCGGAAGCCCAGTTCCGCGTAGAGGGCGCGCGCGGACTCCATCTCGTCCAACGTGTCCAGCAGCACGCAGCTGTAGCCTGCCTCGCGGGCGGCGTCCAGGATCGCCTCGGCCAGCGCGCGGCCCAGGCCCAGGCCCCGGAAGCGATCGCGCACGTACAGGCGCTTCATCTCGGCGGCGTTCGGCGCATCCACCGTGTCCAGCGGGCGCAGGGCGACACAGCCCGCCGGCTCCCCGTCCACGGTGGCCAGCAGCAGGGCACCGCGCGGCGGCGCGTAGTCACCGGGCAGCGCCGCCAGTTCGGCCTCGAAGCCCTGGAAGCACAGGTCGACGCCCAGGCCCTGGGCGTACTCCTGCATCAGCAGGCGCACCTGCTGCAGGGCTTCATCGGTGTCGGGGGTTTGAAGCGCGACGCGCGCGCGCTGCAGGGAGTCCAAGCGGGCCGGATCGAAAGAGGAGGGTGCCAGTGTAGCGCGCCTGCCAGCGCACGCCACCGGGGTCGCGGCCCCCGCCGCAGGGCCTCAGGCCTCGGCCAGCAGCTTCTCGATGAGCTGGTGCAGCTCGGCGAAGTCAGGCTCGCCGACGTAGCGCTTGACGATCTCGCCGTGCTTGTTGAGCAGGTAGGTGGTGGGCGTGAGCTGCACGTCACCCCAGGCCTTGGCGACCGCGCCGGTGTTGTCCAGCGCCACCTTGAAGGGGAGCTTGCGGGTCTGCGTGTAGTTGACGACGTAGCTGGGCGGGTCGTAGCTCATCGCCACCGCCAGGGTCTGGAAACCCTTGTCGTGGTACTTGTCGTAGGTGGCGATCATCTTGGGCATCTCGCCCACGCAGGTCACACAGCTGGTCGCCCAGAAGTTGACCAGGGTGACGCGGCCCTTCAGGTCCTGGGTGGTCTGGCGCGAGCCGTCCAGCAGCACGAAGGTCGACTGCGGCGCCGACTCGTGGCCGGCGCCCAGGGCAAAGTACGCGCCCACGGCCACCGCGGCGGCGGTGACGCCGGCGATCAGGAGGTTGCGTGAGGTCTTGCTGGCCATGTTCACACCATTCTAAGCATTTGGAGGTCAGATCGCCTTGAGATTCCTCAGTTCCCGGATCCGTGCGTCGGCGTCGGGCAGCAGCTCGCGCAGCACCTCATCCGTGTGCTGGCCGAGCAGCGGCGGCGGCAGGTCGGTGCGCACCGGCGTGGCGCCCAGCTTCATGGGGCTGGACACCAGGCGCAGGCCGGGGTTGAGGGGGTGGTCCCAGGCCGTGACCATGCCGCGCTCCTGCACCTGCGGGTCGGCGAAGACCTCGGCCAGGTTGTTGATCGCCCCGCAGGGCACCTTGGCGGCCTCCAGGGCGGGCAGCCAGGCCTGCTTGGGGCGGCTGCGCACGATCTCCTCCAGCAGGGGCACCAGCACCGCCCGGTTGCGCACGCGGTCCTGGTTGCGGGTGAAGCGCGGGTCGGCGGCGAGCTCCGGCCGGCCGGCGACCTCGCAGAACCGGGCGAACTGGCCGTCGTTGCCCACCGCAAGGATGAGGTGATCGCGCGAGCCGTCGGGGGCGGGCGCGGTCTCGAACACCTGGTAGGGGACGATGTTCTGGTGGGCGTTGCCGGAGCGGCCGGGCACCTTGCCACTCACCAGGTAGTTCGCGCCCAGGTTGGCGAGCATGGCCACCTGCGTGTCCAGCAGGGCCATGTCGATGGCCTGGCCTTCGCCCGTGCGTTCGGCATGGCGCAGCGCGGCCAGGATCGCGACGGTGGCATACATGCCGGTGAACAGGTCGGCCGCGGCCACGCCCACCTTCTGCGGGCCGCCGCCCAGGTCGTCGCGCTCGCCCGTGATGCTCATCAGGCCGCCCATGCCCTGCACGGCGTAGTCGTAGCCGGCGCGGTCGCGGTAGGGCCCGGTCTGGCCGAAGCCGGTGACGGAGCAGTAGACGATGGACGGGTTGACCGCCTTCATCGCCTCGTAGTCCAGGCCATAGCGCTTCAGGTCGCCGACCTTGAAGTTCTCCACCACCACGTGGCAGTGCCGCGCGAGTTCGCGCAGCAGGGCCTGGCCCGCGGGCTGCGCGATGTCGCAGGTGATGGAGCGCTTGTTGCGGTTGGCGCCCAGGTAGTAGGCGGCCTCGTGCGTGTCGTGGCCCTCGCGGTCCTGCAGGAAGGGCGGGCCCCAGCTGCGCGTGTCGTCGCCGCCGCCGGGGCGCTCGACCTTGATGACGTCGGCGCCCAGGTCGGCCAGGGTCTGCGTGCACCAGGGGCCGGCGAGCACGCGGGAGAGATCGAGGACGCGTATGCCTGAGAGGGAATTCATGGACATCGATTGTGACGCGGCCGAACATAATCGGACGATGCCCCGCCGATTTTCCGCCGCGCTGCTGTTCGCGCTTGCGGCCTGTTCCCCCACCCTGGACTGGCGCGAACTGCACGACGAAGCCAGCGGCTTGCGCATGACCTTCCCCTGCAAGCCTGACCGGGCGGAGCACCGCGCCGATTTCGCCGGCGCCTCGCGTGTGCTGCTGGCCCAGGGCTGCGAAGCCGGTGGCCTCATGTTCGCGGTGGTGCAGTCCGACCTGGGCGACGCCGGGCGCAGCGAGCAGGCCCTGCAAGACTGGAACCGCGCCACGCTCGCCAACATCCAGGCCCAGCCCGCGCAGCGGTCGCATTTCGTGCCGCGTGGCGCGCTGGACCTGCCGGCCTCGCAGCGGGTGCGGGCGCAGGGACGGCGCGCCGACGGCAGCACCATCGAGTCGCAGGCCGTGTATTTCGCCCGGGGCACGCGCGTGTTCCAGGCGGTCGTCTACGCGAAGGCGATGCGGCCCGAGGCGGCCGACACCTTCTTCACGGGCCTGGGCTTCGAATGAGCGGCCTGGGCCGGCAGCGCGCAGTCCTCGTCTTCCTCGCCTTCGCGTTCGCGTACTTCTTCTCCGCGGTGCTGCGGGCCATCACCGCCACGCTGGCGCCCACGCTCACGAGCGAATTCGCGCTCTCCGCCCAGGAGCTGGGCCTGCTGGCCGGGGGCTTCTTCTTCGGCTTCGCCGCGACGCAGCTGCCGCTGGGCCAGTGGCTGGACCGGCACGGCCCGCGCCGCGTGATGCTGGGCTTCATGGGCGTGGCCATCGCGGGCTGCCTGGCCTTCGCCTTCGCCGGCGGTTTCACCGCCCTGCTGGCGGCGCGGGTGCTGTGCGGGGTCGGCGTCAGCGCCTGCCTCATGGCGCCGCTGACCGGGTTCCGCTACTGGTTGTCGCCGCCGGCGCAACTGCGGGCCAACTCGTGGATGCTGATGACCGGCTCGCTGGGCATGCTGGCGTCCACGGTGCCGGTGCAGTGGCTGCTGCCCTTGATCGGCTGGCGGCCCGTGTTCTGGGGCCTGGCCGCAGGCATCGGCCTGGCCACGGCGGCCATCGCCTGGCTGCTGCCCGGCTGGGGCGCGGCCGGCGATGCCGAGCCCGCGGCCACCGACCCCGACCGCTCGTACGCGCGGGTCTGGGTGCACCCCTACTTCCGGCGCATGGCGCCCCTGGGCTTCGTGAACTACGGCGGCATGATCGCCATCCAGTCGCTGTGGGCCGGGCCCTGGATGGTGCGCCTGGGTGGGCTGGATGCCATCCACGCGGCGCGCGGGCTGTTCGCGATCAACTTCGCCATGCTGCTCACCTTCTGGAGCTGGGGCTGGCTCAACCCCTGGCTGGCGCGCCGCGGCATCAGCGTGGAACGCATGATCGCCTGGGGCACGCCCATCAGCCTGCTGGTGCTGGCGGCCAACGTGCTGGCCGGGCCCGCCGCCGGCGCGGCCTCCTGGGCCGCGTATTGCGTCAGCTCGACCTTCCTGTCGCTGGCGCAGCCCGCGGTCGGCATGGCCTTCCCGCGGGTCCTCGCGGGGCGGGCGCTCTCGGCCTTCAACCTCGTGGTCTTCGCCGGCGTGTTCAGCGTGCAGTGGGGGATCGGCCTGATCATCGATGCGCTGCTGGCCCTGGGCTGGACGCCGCTGTCGGCCTTTCGTGCCGCGCTCGCGACATTCCTCGTCGCCAGCGTGGCGTGCTACGCGGTTTTCCTGCGCGCGAAGGGATAATCGACCCACCCGATGAACGCCATCCTCCTCATTGCCCACGCGCCACTGTCCCATGCGCTGCGGGCATGCGCCCTGCACGTGTTCCCCGACTGCGGGAATGCCGTGGCCGCGATCGACGTGCAGCCCAACCTGCCGCCGGAGGAGACCCTGGCCATGGCCCGCATCGCGCTCGACCAGCTGGCGCGCCAGCCGGGCGTGACGGGCATCCTCGTGCTCACCGACATCTTCGGCGCCACGCCCGCCAACGTCGCCCAGAAGTTGGTGGACGGCGTCAAGTCACGCCTGATCACCGGCGTCAACCTGCCCATGCTGCTGCGCAGCGTGAGCTACCGCAACGAGCCGCTGGAGGCCCTGGTCTCGCGCGCCGTGATCGGTGGCACGCAGGGCGTCATGCAGGTGGCCGTCAGCGCACCCCAGAACCAGAACCGGAAGCTCCATGAGCAGGACCACCACGACCATCAGCAATAAGCTGGGGCTGCATGCCCGCGCCTCCGCCAAGCTCACCAAGCTGGCCGGCAGCTTCCCCTGCGAAGTGCACATCAGCAAGGGCGAGCGCCGCGTCAATGCCAAGAGCATCATGGGCGTGATGATGCTGGCCGCCGGCATGGGCAGCGAGGTCACCCTGGAAACCAGCGGCGAGCGCGAGCAGGAAGCCATGGACGCCCTGCTGGCCCTGATCGCGGACAAGTTCGGCGAGGGCGAATGACCTTCTCCATCCACGGCCTGGCCGTCGCCCGGGGCATCGCCATCGGGCGCGCCGTGCTGGTGGCGTCCAGCCGGGTGGACGTGGCGCACTACTTCATCGGCGCCGAGGAGGTCGAATCCGAGATCCAGCGTGTGCGCAGCGCGCGCAACGCCGTCGCCGAGGAGATCCATCGCCTTCAGCAGACCATCGTCGCGATGGGCCCCAAGGAGGCGCCGCACGAGCTGTCGGCCCTGCTGGACGTGCACCTGATGCTGTTGCAGGACGAGGACCTGATCAGCGGCGTCAAGCACTGGATCACCGAGCGGCTCTACAACGCGGAGTGGGCCCTGACCACCCAGCTCGAGGTGCTGGGCCGCCAGTTCGACGAGATGGAGGACGAGTACCTGCGCGGCCGCAAGGCCGACCTGGAGCAGGTGGCCGACCGCGTGCTGCGCCAGCTCAAGGGCGTGCCCTCCCCGGTGGCGCCCCCCGTCGGCGGGCGCCGGAAGACCCAGCAGGACCTGCTGCTGGACGATGCCACCGACGTGCCGCTGGTGCTGGTCGCGCACGACCTCTCGCCGGCCGACATGCTGCAGTTCAAGCAGAGCGTGTTCGCCGGCTTCGTCACCGACGTGGGCGGCCGCAACTCGCACACCGCCATCGTCGCGCGCAGCATGGACATCCCGGCCGTGGTGGGCGCCCGCAGCGCCAGCCAGCTGGTGCGCCAGGACGACTGGGTCATCATCGACGGCGACGCCGGGGTGATGATCGTGGACCCCTCGCCCATCATCCTCGCGGAGTACGGCTTCAAGCAGCGCCAGGGCGAGCTGGAGCGCGGCCGGCTGGCGCGCCTTCGCCACACGCCGGCCCTGACGCTGGACGGCCAGAAGATCGAGCTGCTGGCCAACATCGAGCTGCCGGAGGACGCTTCCGCCGCGCTGCTCGCCGGCTCGGTGGGTGTCGGCCTGTTCCGCAGCGAATTCCTCTTCATGGGCCGGCGCGGCCAGCTGCCCGGCGAGGAGGAGCAGTACCTCGCCTACCGCAAGGCGGTGGAGGGCATGCAGGGCCTGCCGGTGACCATACGCACCATCGACGTGGGCGCCGACAAGCCGCTGGACGACTCGCGCCGCGACGCCGCCCACCTGAACCCGGCCCTGGGCCTGCGCGCGATCCGCTGGAGCCTGGCCGAGCCGCAGATGTTCCTGACCCAGCTGCGTGCCATTCTGCGCGCGGCGGCCCATGGCAAGGTGCGCCTGCTGGTGCCCATGCTGGCCCATGCGAGCGAGATCCGGCAGACGCTGTCGCTGATCGACTTCGCGCGCGCCGAGCTGGACAACCGCGGCGTCGCCAGCGGGCGCGTGGAGGTGGGCGCCATGATCGAGATCCCCGCCGCGGCGCTGATCCTGCCCACCTTCCTCAAGTACTTCGACTTCCTCTCGATAGGCACCAACGACCTCATCCAGTACACGCTGGCGATCGACCGCGCCGACGAGTCCGTGGCCCACCTGTACGACCCGCTGCATCCCGCCGTGCTGCGCCTGGTGGCCGACACCATCGCCGCGGGCACGGCGGCGGGCAAGCATGTGAGCGTGTGCGGCGAGATGGCGGGCGACGTGGCCTTCACCCGCCTGCTGCTGGGCCTGGGGCTGCGCAGCTTTTCCATGCACCCGGCGCAGGTGCTGGCCGTCAAGCAGGAGGTGCTGCGCGCCGACACCACCCGGCTCGCGGCCTGGGCGCGTCAGGTCGTGGAGGCGGAAGACCCGTCGGCCGTGTTCACGGCCTGAGCGTCTGGCCCCTCGCCGCCGCGGGCCCGGGTGCCGGCCACGGCGGCGCCGATGATGAGCACCGCCGCTGCGGCGACGTTCCAGCGCAGCGGCCGGCCGGTCGCCAGCAGCAGCAGCAGGGTGGAGGCCAGCGGCGTGATGTACGACAGCACGCCCACCTGGCGCGGGTCGCCCAGCTTGAGCGCCTTGTCCCACAGGAAGAAGGCCGCGCCCAGGGGCCCCAGGCCCATCACCGCGATCAGCAGCAGGTCACGCCCGGACAGCGAGGCGGGCGGCTCCAGCCAGGCGTGGCAGGCGAGGGCGAGCAGGCCCGACACCAGGCCGAACAGGCCGATGGCGGCGGTCGGGAAGGGCGCGACGCGCCGTGTCATCAGGGAGTAGCTGGACCACATGAACGCCGAGGCCGCGGCCGCCAGGTAGCCCCAGGACCAGCCCCCGCCCGAGGCGCCGCCGCCCAGGATGGCGAGCGCCGCACCGCCGAAGCCCGCCAGTGCGGCCAGCACGTGCACCGCACGCAGCCGCAGGCCGGGCAGGAACAGCGGGGCCAGCACCACGATGCCCAGGGGCCAGAGGTAATTGACCAGGTTGGCCTCCACCGCCGGGGCGCTGCGCAGCGCGATGAAGAGCAGGAAGTGGTAGCCGAACAGGCCGTACAGGCCCAGCGCGAGCGTGGACGGGGGCACCCGCCACTGACGCGCCAGCGGCCAGGCGGGCACGCTGCCCACCAGCAGGGCGAGGCCGGTCAGCAGGAACGGCGGGACGTGCGACAGCCAGACGCCCAGCGTGGCCAGGGTCGCCCACAAGCCGATCGCGCCCAGCGCGTAGGCGTTGGCCGGCATCCCGCAGCGTTCAGCGCACGCCGGCGGCGTGGGCCTGCTGGTCGGCGTGGTAGCTCGAGCGCACCATGGCGCCCACGGCGGCGTGGGTGAAGCCCATTTCGTAGGCCTTGGCCTCGAACATCTTGAAGGTGTCCGGGTGCACGTAGCGGCGCACCGGCAGGTGCGAGGTGGAGGGCGCGAGGTACTGGCCGATGGTCAGCATCTCGATGTCGTGGGCGCGCATGTCGCGCATCACCTCGAGGATCTCCTCGTCGGTCTCGCCCAGGCCCACCATCAGGCCGCTCTTGGTGGGCACCTGCGGGAACAGGGCCTTGAACTTCTTCAGCAGGTTCAGGCTGAACTGGTAGTCGGAGCCCGGGCGCGCCTCGCGGTACAGGCGCGGGATGGTCTCCAGGTTGTGGTTCATCACGTCCGGCGGGGCGGCCTTGAGGATTTCCAGCGCGCGGTCGTCACGGCCGCGGAAATCGGGCACCAGGACCTCGATGGTGGTGCCGGGCGAGAGCTCGCGCGTCTTGCGGATGCACTCCACGAAGTGGCCCGCGCCGCCGTCGCGCAGGTCGTCCCGGTCGACCGAGGTGATCACCACGTACTTGAGCTGGAGGCGGGCGATGGTGGTGGCCAGGTTCAGCGGCTCGTCGGCGTCCAGCGGGTCGGGACGGCCGTGGCCCACGTCGCAGAAGGGGCAGCGCCGGGTGCACTTGTCGCCCATGATCATGAAGGTCGCCGTGCCCTTGCCGAAGCACTCGCCGATGTTCGGGCAGGAGGCTTCCTCGCAGACCGTGTTGAGCCTGGCCTCGCGCAGGATGCTCTTGATCTCGTAGAAGCGCGTGCTGGGCGAGCCGGCTTTCACGCGGATCCACTCCGGCTTCTTCAGCACCTCGCCCGCCTCGACCTTCACCGGGATGCGCGAGAGCTTGGCGGCGGCCTTCTGCTTGGCGCCAGCCCGGTAGGTCTCGACGGACTGCGCCTCGCGCACGACTTCGGTGGATTTCATGGTGGTCAGGGTGCTAGCCAGGTGCCCAGCTTGGCGGCAAGGATCGCCGCGGCTTCGTCCCAGGAGGTGGAGATGCCGATTGTAGAAAGATCGACCGTGGCCAGGCCCGGATAGCCGCAGGGATCGATACGCGAGAAGGGTTCCAGGTCCATGGCCACGTTCAGGGCCACCCCGTGGTACGTGCAGCTGCGGCTGACCTTGATGCCCAGCGCCGCGATCTTGCCCAGGCCGCTGAAGTCGGGCCGGGCCGGGTCGCCGGGCGGCAGTGCCGCATGGCTGGACGGATCGGCGATGCGCACGTAGACGCCCGGGGCGCCGCGCACGCGGTGGCCGGTGACGCCGAAGTGGCCCAGGGTGCGGATCACCGCCTCTTCCAGGCGGTGCACGTACTCCTTCACGAAGTAGCCGCGCCGCCCCAGGTCTAGCAGCGGGTAGGCCACCACCTGCCCGGGCCCGTGGTAGGTCACCTGGCCGCCCCGGTTGCTGGCCACCACCGGGATCTCGCCCGGGCCCAGCACGTGCTCGGCCCGTCCGGCCAGGCCCTGGGTGAAGACCGGCGGGTGCTCGCAGAGCCAGAGCTCGTCCGGCGTGGTTGCGTCGCGCGTGGCGGTGAAGGCCTGCATGGCCGCGTAGGTGGGCAGGTAGTCCACCCGCCCCAGCGGCCGCGCCGCCAGGCTCACAGCACGACCTTGACCATGGGATGGGTGGTCAGGGTCCGGTAGAGCTCGTCCAGCTGCTCGCGGCTGGTCGCCGTGATCGTGATCGTGATGCCCAGGTAATTGCCGCCCCGGCTGTCGCGCAGCTCGATGCTGGCCGGGTCGAAGCCGGGGTCGAAGTGCATCGCCACCCGCGTGATGGCCTCCACGAAGCCCTCCACCTTGGCGCCCATCACCTTGATGGGGAAGCGGGAGGGGTACTCGATCAGGGATTCGGAAGACGGGGTGCTCATGCGGGGTCCGGAGGTCAGGCGGCGCTCTTCGCCCGCTGGTAGCCGGCGTACAGCTTCTCGTAGATGGGGCCCGGCCGGCCGTTTCCAACCGGTTGCCCGTCGATGCGCGTGACGGCCAGGATTTCCTTGGTGGCGCTGGAGATGAGCACCTCGTCCGCGGCCAGCACCTCGGCCTGGGGAATGCGGCGCAACGCGAAGGGGATGCCCTGCTCGCGGCAGAGTTCTTCCATGAGGCCGTAGCGTATGCCCTCGAGCACCAGGTTGTCGCGCGGCGAGCCGGCCACCTTCCCATCCTTGACGACCCAGGCATTCACCGCCGCGCCTTCGCTCAGGAAACCGTCGCGGAACATGAGGGTCTCCATCGCGCCCGCGTCGGCGCCCATCTGCCGCGCCAGCACCGAGCCGGCCAGGCTGATGCTCTTGACGTGCGCCATCTTCCAGCGGAAATCTTCCGCGGTGATGCATGCCACGCCCTGCGCGCGGTCGGCGGGCGACACCGGGTTCATGCGGCTGGCCATGGCGAACACGGTGGGCTGCACGTCCTTGGGGAAGAGGTGGTCGCGCACGGCCACGCCGCGCGTCACCTGGATATAGATGAGCAGGTCGCCGGCAGTGCCGCCCGCGCGGGCGGCCGACTCCGCGATCAGGCGGTCCACCAGGGCGCGCCACTCGCCATCGGCCATGGGGTTGGCGATGCGCAGCGCGCCCAGGCTGCGGCCCAGCCGCGCCAGGTGCTCGGCGAGGCGGAACGGGCGGCCCGCGTACACCGGCACGACCTCATAGATGCCGTCGCCAAAGATGAAGCCGCGATCCAGCACGCTGACCTTGGCATCGCGTACGGAGCTGAATTCGCCATTGAGATAACAGGGCAGGTCGGGGAGGGCGGTCGTGCTCATGCCCTTATTGTCGTTCGCGCGCGACGCCCCGGTACGGTGCACGGCCCGAAAACGCACCGTACGCCATCAAAGCCTTGGGCCTCGGTCGGATACGGGTGGCCGATGAGGGGTTTCTACTTATAATGAGAGGCTTTGTGCGAATTCAGGGTTCACATTGGGGCGCACCGAAATGAAAACAACAGCCCCACTGCCTGGTTCGACGGAGGACGAGCCCCCGATCACGCCGCTGACCGCCGAACAGGCGCGCCATCTGCGTGAACTGCACCCGCCGGTTTCCCCCTGGTGGGTCGTGGCGGGGCAGGCTGTGGTGGGGCTCCTGGCGGCGTTGGCCGCCTGGGGGCTCACCGGGAGGCAAAACGTTGGGTGGTCCACCGGTTACGGTGCGCTGGCTGTGGTCTTGCCTGCGGCCTTGTTCGCACGGGGGCTCACATCACGTTTTTCTTCGCTGAACGCGGGCACCGCGGCAGTCGGCTTCATGGTGTGGGAGATGGTCAAGATTGCTTCGACGATCGCGCTCATGGCGCTGGCGCCGAAGCTGGTGGCGGGATTGAGCTGGCCGGCGATGCTGGTGGGCCTGGTCCTGGCGATGAAGGTGTACTGGCTGGCCCTGGCGTATTCGCCGAAGCCCGCCGGTGTCAAGAACGAGTCTTAAAGGTTGAACAGAGCACATGGCTGCCGAGAACGCTGCTGAACACGTCGCCGAACATGCGCCGACCGCAGGCGAGTACATCCTGCACCACCTGACCTTCTGGCAGAACCAGAAGCCGGCGAACGTCGTCGACTTCTCCGTCGTGAACATCGACACGGTGTTCTACGCCGCGCTGCTGGGCCTGATCGCCTGCTTCTTCATGTGGAACGCTGCCCGCAAGGCCACCTCCGGCGTGCCCGGCCGCTTCCAGGCCGCCGTCGAAGTGCTGGTCGAGATGGTGGAATCGCAGGCCAAGGGCATCGTGCACAACGCCACGAGCCGCAAGTTCATCTCCCCGCTCGCGCTCACCGTGTTCGTCTGGATCTTCCTGATGAACGCGATGGACCTGCTGCCGGTCGACCTGCTGCCCTTCATCTGGGGCAAGATCGCGGCGGCCCAGGGCCATGACCCCGAGCACGCCTTCATGCGCGTGGTGCCCACCGCCGACCTGTCCATGACCATGGGCCTGTCCGTCGGCGTGCTGCTGGTCTGCCTGTACTACAACGCCAAGATCAAGGGCATCGGCGGCTGGGCCCACGAGCTCGTCACCGCGCCTTTCGGCACCAGCAAGAACCCGGTCTTCGCCGTGATCCTGGGCATCCTGAACTTCGCGATGCAGATCATCGAGTTCATCGCCAAGACCGTCTCGCACGGCATGCGGCTGTTCGGCAACATGTACGCCGGCGAACTGATCTTCCTGCTGATCGCCCTGATGGGCGGCGCCTGGTCCGTCTCCGCGACCGGCATCGGCCTGGCCATCGGCCACATCATCGCCGGCACCGCCTGGGCCATCTTCCACATCCTGATCATCACGCTGCAAGCCTTCGTGTTCATGATGCTGGCGCTCGTCTACCTGGGCCAGGCCCACGACGCGCACTGACCGTTTTCGTTTCTCTCCCTTCCTCCCTTAACCAACCAAAGTCCACTTAGGAGCAATCATGGAAGTTATCAGCTTTGTCGCCCTGGCCGCCGGCCTGATCATCGGTCTGGGTGCCATCGGCGCCTGCATCGGCATCGGCATCATGGGCAGCAAGTACCTCGAGTCGGCCGCTCGCCAGCCCGAACTGATGAACGAACTGCAGACCAAGATGTTCCTGCTGGCCGGCCTGATCGACGCCGCCTTCATTATCGGTACCGGTATCGCCCTGTGGTTCGCCACCGCCAACCCGTTCCTGGGTCAGCTGGCCAACCTGCCGAAGTAATCCGCCGCGGTTCACCCATGCCCGGACGCGGAATGCGCACCGGGCGAAGGACACTACAGTGAGCATCACCGCAACCCTGATCATCCAGATGATCGTGTTCCTGATCCTGGTCGGGTTCACGATGAAGTTCGTCTGGCCGCCCATCGCGACGGCCCTGGACGAGCGCGCGAAGAAGATCGCCGACGGCCTCGCCGCCGCCGACAAGGCCAAGGCCGACCTGGCTGCCGCCGACAAGCGCGTCGAACAGGAGCTGGCCAAGACCCGCAACGAGACCGCTGCCCTGCTGGCCGACGCCGAGCGCCGTGCCCAGGCCATCGTCGAGGAAGCCAAGTCGCGCGCGACCGAGGAGGGCAACAAGATCATCGCCGCCGCCCGTGCCGAAGCCGAGCACCAGACCGTGAAGGCCCGCGAGGTCCTGCGCGAGCAGGTCGCCGCCCTGGCCGTGCGTGGCGCCGAACAGATCCTGCGCAAGGAAGTGAACGCTTCCGTGCACGCCGACCTGCTCAACCGCCTCCAGACCGAGCTCTAAGGAAAGCCGCAAGACCATGGCTGAACTCGCCACGATTGCCCGTCCCTACGCCGAGGCGCTGTACAAGGCGTCCCAGGCGGACCTCAACGGCACGTCCCAATGGCTCGACGCGTTGGCCGCGGTGGCTGGCAACGAGCAGCTGCTGCAGTTCGCCGACAACCCGAAGGTGACGAGCCAGCAGGTGTTCGACGTGATCGCCGGGGTGGCCAAGGTCGACCTGTCGCCCGCCGGCGCCAACTTCCTGCGCACCGTGATCGAAAACGGCCGCGTGCAGGCCCTGCCCGAGGTGGCCAGCCAGTTCCGCGCGTTGAAGAACGCGCAGGCCGGCGCCTCCGACGCGGTGGTCTACAGTGCGTTCCCGATCGCCGCCGACCAGCTCGCCGCACTCGCGCGCAAGCTGGAAACGCGTTTCGGCCGCAAGCTGAACCTGAGCGTCCAGGAAGACGCCGCCCTGATCGGCGGCGTGCGTGTGGTCGTTGGCGACGAGGTGCTCGACACCTCCGTCCGTGCCCGCCTTGAACAAATGAAAGTCGCGCTGACCGCCTGAGGGCGGTACGGCCAACCATTTAGGAAAGAGTCATGCAACTCAATCCCGCAGAAATCTCCGAACTGATCAAGAGCCGGATCGAGGGCCTGGCCGCCAGCGCCGACATCCGCAACCAGGGCACCGTGATCTCGGTGACCGACGGCATCTGCCGCATCCACGGCCTGTCCGACGCGATGGCCGGCGAAATGCTGGAGTTCCCCGCCACCGCGGACGGCACGCCGACCTTCGGCCTGGCGCTGAACCTCGAGCGCGACTCCGTCGGCGCCGTGATTCTGGGCGAGTACGAGCACATCTCCGAAGGCGACACCGTGAAGTGCACGGGCCGCATCCTGGAAGTGCCCGTCGGCCCCGAGCTGATCGGCCGCGTGGTGAACGCCCTGGGCCAGCCCATCGACGGCAAGGGCCCGATCAACGCCAAGATGACGGACGTGATCGAGAAGGTCGCTCCCGGCGTGATCGCGCGTAAATCGGTGGACCAGCCGGTGCAGACCGGCCTGAAGGCCATCGACTCCATGGTGCCGATCGGCCGTGGCCAGCGCGAGCTGATCATCGGCGACCGCCAGACCGGCAAGTCCGCCGTGGCCGTCGACACGATCATCAACCAGAAGGGCCAGAACATGGTCTGCGTCTACGTGGCCATCGGCCAGAAGGCGTCGACCGTGAAGAACCTGGTGCGTGCCCTGGAGCAGAACGGCGCGATGGAATACACCATCGTCGTGGCCGCGACCGCTTCCGAGTCCGCCGCCATGCAGTACGTCTCCGCGTACGCCGGCTGCACCATGGGTGAGTACTTCCGCGATCGCGGCCAAGACGCCCTCATCATCTATGACGACCTGTCCAAGCAGGCCGTCGCCTACCGCCAGGTCTCGCTGCTGCTGCGCCGTCCTCCGGGCCGCGAAGCCTACCCCGGCGACGTGTTCTATCTCCACAGCCGCCTGCTCGAGCGCGCCGCCCGCGTGAACGCCGACTACGTCGAGAAGTTCACCAACGGCGAAGTCAAGGGCAAGACCGGTTCGCTGACGGCCCTGCCGATCATCGAGACGCAGGCCGGCGACGTGTCCGCGTTCGTGCCGACCAACGTGATCTCGATCACCGACGGCCAGATCTTCCTGGAAACCAGCCTGTTCAACGCCGGTGTCCGTCCCGCCATCAACGCCGGTATCTCCGTGTCCCGCGTGGGCGGTGCCGCGCAGACCAAGCTGATCAAGGGCCTGTCCGGCGGTATCCGTACCGACCTGGCGCAGTACCGTGAGCTGGCCGCGTTCGCGCAGTTCGCCTCCGACCTGGACGCCGCCACCCGCAAGCAGCTGGACCGCGGCGCCCGCGTGACCGAGCTGCTCAAGCAGCCCCAGTACAGCCCGCTGTCCATCGCCACGATGGCCGCCTCGCTGTTCGCGGTGAACAAGGGCTACTTCGACGACCTGGACGTGAAGAAGGTCCTGGCCTTCGAACACGGCCTGCACGGCTACCTGAAGGACAAGCACGCTGCCCTGATGGACAAGCTGGAGCAGAACAAGGCGATGGACAAGGATGCCGAGGCCGAACTGACCGCTGCGATCGAAGCGTTCAAGAAGACCTTCGCTTAACCCCCCGCAGGAACCAGCATGGCTGCAGGCAAAGAGATTCGCGGCAAGATCAAATCGGTGGAGAACACCAAGAAGATCACCAAGGCCATGGAGATGGTCGCCGCCTCGAAGATGCGCAAGGCGCAGGACCGCATGCGTGCGGCCCGGCCCTACAGCGAGAAGGTCCGCAACATCGCCTCCAACCTCGGCAAGGCCAACCCCGAGTACACCCATGCCTTCATGCGTCCCAACGACGTGAAGGCCGTGGGCTTCATCGTGGTGTCCACCGACAAGGGCCTGTGCGGCGGCCTGAACACCAACGTGCTGCGGGCGGTGACGTCCCGGCTGCGCGAACTGCAGGACCAGGGCTACAAGTCCCAGACCGTTGCCATCGGCAACAAGGGCCTGGGCTTCCTGAACCGCATCGGCGCGCAGGTCGTCTCGCACGTCACCCAGCTGGGCGATACGCCCCATCTCGACCGCCTCATCGGGCCGGTCAAGGTGCTGCTGGACCAGTACGCCGAGGGCAAGCTCTCCGCCGTCTACCTCTGCTACACCAAGTTCATCAACACGATGAAGCAGGAGCCGGTGGTCGAGCAGCTGTTGCCCCTTTCGGCCGCGAAGATGGAGGCCGAAACCACGGCCGCCGGCGAGCACGGCTGGGACTACATCTACGAACCCGACGCGAAGACCGTCATCGACGACCTGCTGCTGCGGTACGTCGAGGCGCTCGTGTACCAGGCGGTGGCCGAGAACATGGCCTCCGAGCAGTCGGCCCGCATGGTCGCCATGAAGGCGGCCACGGACAACGCCGGCAACCTGATCAACGAGCTCAAGCTGGTCTACAACAAGACGCGCCAGGCAGCGATCACGAAGGAACTCTCCGAGATCGTTTCCGGCGCCGCGGCTGTTTAATTTCTGGAGCAACACATGGCTCAAGCACAAGGCAAGATTGTTCAATGTATCGGTGCCGTGGTGGACGTTGAGTTCCCCCGCGACCAGATGCCCCGCATTTATGACGCGCTGAAGATGGACGGCTCCATGCTGACGCTGGAAGTCCAGCAGCAGCTCGGCGACGGCGTGGTCCGCACGATTGCGCTCGGTTCCTCCGACGGCCTGCGCCGCGGCACCATGGTGTACAACACCGGCGCGCCGATCACGGTGCCCGTCGGCAAGGCGACCCTGGGCCGCATCATGGACGTGCTGGGCACGCCCATCGACGAGCGCGGTCCGATCGACCAGGCGCTCACGGCGTCCATCCACCGCAAGGCCCCGGCCTACGACGAGCTGTCGCCCTCCACCGAGCTGCTGGAAACCGGCATCAAGGTGATCGACCTGATCTGCCCGTTCGCCAAGGGCGGCAAGGTGGGCCTGTTCGGCGGCGCCGGCGTCGGCAAGACCGTGAACATGATGGAGCTGATCAACAACATCGCCAAGGCCCACTCCGGCCTGTCGGTGTTCGCCGGCGTGGGTGAGCGCACCCGTGAAGGCAACGACTTCTATCACGAGATGGCGGACTCGGGCGTCGTGAAGCTCGACAACCTGTCCGAGTCCAAGGTGGCCATGGTGTACGGCCAGATGAACGAGCCCCCGGGCAACCGCCTGCGCGTGGCCCTGACCGGCCTGACCATCGCGGAATCCTTCCGCGACGAAGGCCGTGACGTGCTGTTCTTCGTGGACAACATCTACCGCTACACGCTGGCCGGTACCGAAGTGTCCGCGCTGCTGGGCCGCATGCCTTCCGCCGTGGGCTACCAGCCGACGCTGGCCGAGGAAATGGGCCGCCTGCAGGAGCGCATCACCTCCACCAAGGTCGGCTCGATCACCTCGATCCAGGCCGTGTACGTGCCCGCGGACGACCTGACCGACCCGTCGCCTGCCACCACCTTCGCCCACCTGGACGCCACCGTGGTGCTGTCGCGCGACATCGCCTCGCTGGGCATCTACCCCGCCGTGGACCCGCTGGACTCCACCAGCCGCCAGGTGGACCCGAACGTGGTCGGCGAAGACCACTACGAGACCACCCGCGCCGTGCAGTCCACGCTGCAGCGCTACAAGGAACTGCGCGACATCATCGCGATCCTGGGCATGGACGAGCTGTCGCCGGAAGACAAGCTGGCCGTGTCCCGCGCCCGCAAGATCCAGCGTTTCCTGTCGCAGCCCTTCCACGTCGCGGAAGTGTTCACCGGCTCGCCCGGCAAGTACGTGCCCCTGTCTGAAACCATCCGTGGCTTCAAGATGATCGTGGCCGGCGAGTGCGACCACCTGCCCGAGCAGGCCTTCTACATGGTCGGCACCATCGACGAGGCCTTCGAGAAGGCCAAGAAGCTGGCGGCCTGATCACGACCTTGGGGACGGGCTGCGGCCTGTCCCCGCCTGAACAAGGAAGACCATGGTCGATACCACCCACACCATCCACGTCGACGTGGTGAGTGCCGAAGAGTCGATCTTCTCTGGCGAGGCCCGCTTCGTGGCCCTGCCCGGGGAGTCCGGCGAACTGGGCATCTACCCGCGCCACACGCCGCTGATCACCCGCATCAAGCCGGGCTCGGTGCGCATCGAGAAGGCCGACGGCTCCGAGGAGTTCGTGTTCGTGGCCGGCGGCATCCTCGAGGTGCAGCCGAACCGCGTCACCGTGCTGTCCGACACCGCGATCCGCGGCAAGGACCTGGACGAGGAAAAGGCCAACGCCGCCCGTGCGGCCGCCGAAGAGGCGCTGCGCAACGCCAAGGGCGACGTGGACATCGCCAAGGCGCAATCGGAACTTGCGATCATGGCCGCCCAGATCGCGGCGCTGCGCAAGTACCGCCAGAAGCACTGAGCACGCAAGTCACAAGAAGCGCTAAAAACCGCGCACTCCCAGCCCCGCCTTGGCGGGGCTTTTTTACGCCCGGCGCCCGGGCATCACGGGGCACGGGCTGCGACAGGCGCGGGCTGGGCGTCGGCGCCGCCCGGCAGGCCCGCACCGCGCCTGCGGCTGGCCCACAGCGAGACCGCCACGCCGCCCGCGATCAGGGTCACCGTCACGCCCAGGCTGAGGCCCGCCGGGATCTTGCCCACGATGTTCACCAGGAAGATCTTCGCCCCGATGAACACCAGCACCAGGGCCAGCGCGTACTTCAGGTAGGCGAAGCGGTGGAGCACCGCGGCCAGCGCGAAGTAGAGCGCCCGCAACCCCAGGATGGCGAAGATGTTGCTCGTGTAGACGATGAAGGGGTCACGCGTGATCGCGAAGATCGCCGGCACCGAGTCCACCGCGAACACCAGGTCGGCCGCCTCGACCATGAGAAGCGCCAGCAGCAGGGGCGTCGCCCAGAGCACCGGCCGTCCAGTGCTGGGGTGCGGCTCGCGCACCACGAAAGCAGGGCCCCGCAGCGTGGGGGTCACCCGCATCAGCCGGCGCAACAGGCGCAGCAGCGGGTTGCGCGCCAGGTCGGGCGGCTGCCGGGACGGCCACAGCATCTTCAGGCCGGTGGCCACCAGGAAGGCGCCGAACAGGTAGAGCATCCACGAGAACTGGGCCACCAGCGCGGCGCCCAGCCCGATCATCAGGGCGCGCAGCGCGACCACGCCCAGGATGCCCCAGAACAGCACGCGATGCTGGTGGATGCGTGGAACTGAAAAGAAGGAAAAGATGAGCGCGATGACGAACACGTTGTCGATCGAGAGCGACTTCTCGATCAGGTAGCCCGTCAGAAACTCCATGCCGGCTGCCGTGCCCAGCTGCCACGCGAGGCCGGCCCCGAAGGCCAGGGCCACCGCGATGTAGCCGGCCGACAGCCACAGGCTCTCGGCCACGCCGATCTCCCGGGCCTGGCGGTGCAGCACGCCCAGGTCCAGCGCCAGGAGGGCGGCAACCAGGGCTGCGAAGGACAGCCAGAGCCACAGGGCCTGGCCGAGGAAGGGAGTGGCGAGCAGTTCGGTCATGGGCGATGCGGGGCGGGGACAGGGGCCGGGCGGGCGGCGTGCGCGACGTCGCCCGCGACGGCCGGCTCAGGGGTCGACGGTGCGCGTGGCGGCAGGCGCCACGGCAGGGCGGGCGGCTGCGGCGGCAGGCGGCAGGGCCCGCGAGCCCGGGGCCGGCAGGCGCAGCGCAGAGCGCCCCTGCACCAGTCGGCCCACCCAGCGCAGCGTCGCCTGCCAGGCCCGCTGCAGCGCTCGGCGCAGCACCACGCCGACGTGGCGTCGGCGCTCCTGCACGCGTTCCACGTGGCCATCGGCCAGGTGCACCTCCACCACGCAGTCGCGCAGGCCGCTGCGCCGCGCGTCCTGCACCAGCGTGATCTGCAGCAGCACGTGGGCGACGCGATGGCTGCACGACGCAAAGGTGTGGCGAACGTCGCGCAACAGCGCGTTGCGCTGGGCGCGCGGCATGCGCACGCCCGGGCTACGGATGTCGATGTCCATGGGGTCTCCTTTCGGGTTCAGGCGGGTTCCAGAGGGGCGAGCTTCCAGCCGCGGGCCACCGAGGTCAGCAGCGCGCGCTCACCTTCGCTGACGTGCCCGTCGGCCTGGGCCACGGCACTGCACAGGTCCAGCACCTCGCGGCGCAGGCCGGTGTCACGCACTTCCGCGAGCGCGGCGTCCACGAAGCCGGGCCCGGGCCCACCGTCGTGCCAGGCGGCGCCGGTGCAGGTGAGCAGGTCCTCGACGAGTTCGTGCAGCACGCATTGCAGGGCGTCGGCGTCCAGGTCCAGCCGCCGGGCCAGTGCGCTGTCACGCACCGCCGCGAACTCGCGCGCCCCGAGGTGGCCGTCGGCGAGCAGGGACAGGGCCACCACGCGGGCGGCGGCGCGGGGGCTGTCGGTGGGGTAGCTGCGCATCATGTCCTTTCGTGTTGCGATGCGCAGAATTTAGGACTTGCCTCCGTAAAAGAAAAATCGAAAAATCGCTTCGACCCTTCGAGAAATACGAAGCATGAACTACAAGCATCTGCAGTATTTCTGGACGGTGGTGAGAGCCGGGGGCGTGCTGAAGGCGGCGCAGCAGCTGCACCTCACGCCGCAGACCCTGAGCGGGCAGATCCATTTGCTGGAAGAGCGGCTGGGCGCGCCCCTGCTGCGCAAGGCGGGACGCGGCGTGGAGCCCACCGAGGCCGGTCGCCTGGTGATGCAGTACGCCGACGAGATCTTCACCCTGGGCGGCGAGATGCAGGACGCGCTGCGCGGCGGCCGCGACGCCGCGCCCGCACCGCTGGTGCGCATCGGCATCGTCGATTCGGTGCCCAAGTCCATCGCCTTCCACGTGGTCGAGCCGGCCTGGCGTGCCCTGCCGCCGCCCCGGCTGCAATGCACGGAAGGCAAGCTCACGCAGCTGCTGGGGGAACTGGCGCTGCGCCGCCTGGAGCTGGTGGTCTCCGACGTGCCGCTGCCGGGCAACCTGGGCGTGAAGGCCTATGCCCACCTGCTGGGGCGCAGCCGCGTCGCCTTCTTCGCGTCGCGCCGGCTGCTGCCGGGCCGGCGGCTTCCCGCGCCCGGCGCCTTCCCCGCTGCGCTGGCGGCCCTGCCGCTGCTGATGCCGGGCCCGGATTCGGCCCTGCGGCCGCGCCTGGAGGCCTGGCTGCGCCGGCAGGGCCTGGCCGTGCGCGTGGTGGCCGAGTTCGACGACAGCGCGCTCATGAAGGCCTTCGGGCGCGAAGGCGGCGGTGCGTTCCCCGCGCCTGCCGTCCTGGCGCCGGAGATCCAGCGGCAATACGACGTGGTGCAGCTGGGCATCGCCGACGGCCTGCTGGAGGAGTTCTACGGCATCTCGGTGGAGCGCCGCATCACCCACCCGGCCATCGCGGCCATCACGGCCGCGGTGCGCACCGAGCTGCTCACCGACTGAGCACGGGCCCGGGCCTCAGCGCACCAGCGGCTCGTTCGGCAATTCGTTGTGGTGCACCTGCCCGGGCGCGAGCGGGAAGTGCTGCACCAGCAAGGCGGACACATCCTCCAGCGCCTGGGTGAGGCCGTCCTCGTAGCGGCCGGCGCGGAAGGCGCCGCGCATGCCGTCCAGGATGGCGGCCCAGCGCGCGGCATCGACCTGCGCCGAGAGGCCGCGGTCGGCCACGATCTCGATGGCGCGCTCGGCCAGCAGAAGGTAGATCAGCACGCCGTTGTTCTGGGCCGTGTCCCACACGCGCAGCTTGCCGAACAGGTTGACGGCCCGCTCGCGCGCGCCCGCGCCGCGCCAGATGTAGCTCGCCGGCAGGCCCCCCTCGATGCAGATGCGCAGCTCGCCGCTGTGCAGCCGCTCGCTGGCCGAGACCCTGTCGGTCAGGCGCCTGAGCATGTCGCGGCCCAGGGTGCGCTGGGCGTCCTCGTGCCAGCGATGGCGCAGCAGCCGTGCCAGGGCCGGGAAGAAGCCGTGCCTTCTGCTCGCCATCACCAGTCTCCCGAGG
>NZ_JADDOJ010000053.1 GCF_015159745.1 Ramlibacter aquaticus
GTCAAGGACCCCGGCAAGAGCCGCAAGTGATGCGCGGCGGGCGGGGCCTGCGCCCTCACCCGCCGCGCATCACTTGCGGCTCTTGCCGGGGTCCTTGACGTCCTTGATCACGTCGAACTCGACGTTGTAGAGCTGGCCGTCCTTCTTCTCGACCTTGCGCAGGTACACGTTCTGCACGATGTCGCGCGTCTGCGCGTCGATGAACACCGGGCCGCGCGGGCTCTCGAAGATCTGGCCCTTCATGGCGCCCAGCAGGGCCTCGCCGCCGCCCTTGCCGCCGGTCTTCTTCAGCGCGTCGTAGATGATGCGCATGCCGTCATAGCCGCCCACGGCCATGAAGTTGGGGCGCAGGCCCTTGTTGGCCTTCTCGAAGTCGGCGACGAACTTCTTGTTCACCGGCGAGGGGTGCGCCGCCGAGTAGTGGTGCGAGGTGACCACGCCCAGGGCCACGTCGCCCATGTCGCCCAGTTGGTCGTCGTCGGTCACGTCGCCGGTGCCGATCAGGCGGATGCCGGCCTTGTCCATGCCGCGCTCGGCGAACTGCTTCATCACCGCGGCGCCCGCGCCCGAGGGCACGAAGACGAACATCGCGTCGGGCTTGAGGTCACGCACCTTCTGCAGGAAGGGCGCGAAGTCGGGGTTGCGCAGCGGCACGCGCAGCTTGTCGGCGACCTTGCCGCCGTTGAACAGGAAGCGCTCGCTGAAGTACTTCTCGGCGTCGATGCCGGGGCCGTAGTCGGACACCAGGGTGACCACGGTCTTGATGCCGTTCTTGGGCGCCCAGTCGGCCAGGGCGACGGACACCTGCGGCAGCGTGAAGCTGCTGCGCACCACGAAGGGCGAGGCCTCGGTGATGCTGGAGGTGGCGGCGGCCATCACGACCAGGGGGGTCTTGGACTGGGTGGCGATGGGCGCGACGGCCAGCGCCGAAGGCGTGATGCCCATGCCGGCCAGCACGTTGACCTTCTCGTTGACCACCAGTTCCTGCGCCAGGCGGCGGGTGACGTCGGGCAGGCTGGTGTCGTCCTTGACGATCAGCTGCACCTTCTTGCCGGCCACGGTGTCGCCGTTCTGCGCCATCCACAGCTTGGCGGCGGCCTCGATCTGGCGGCCGGTCGTGGCCTGCTGGCCCGTCATCGGCAGGATCAGGCCGATCTTGAAGACGTTGTCGTCGGCGAAGGACAGGCCGCAGGCGGCCAGGGCGGCGGCGGCGAGCGCGCTGCGGAACAGGGTTCTCTTGTGCATGGCAGTCTCCTTGGAAGGCACGGCGCAGGACAGCCGCGCCCGGGGCCGGAAAGGTGGGCGGATTCTCGGCGCCGCGCGGCCGGGGGCAAAGCCGGGCGCGGGTCTACCAGTTATCACGAAACTCGATAACGGCTGAGCCGTTATCAGCAGATTGTCAGACTTTCTGGCGGATCAGGCGCACACCGGGCATCTGGGCGTGGTCCTGGCCCAGCAGGGCCTCGCGCAGGTTGCGCTGCGCCAGGCGCGAGTGCTCGCGCATGATGGCCTCGGCGCGGGCGCCTTCGCGGGCCTCGATGGCCGCCAGCACCTGGCGGTGCTGGTCCTGGGCGACGACCAGCATGTCGCGCGCCTGCGGCGAGTTGGCCTGCACCACCACGAAGCCCGAGGGCGAGGCGAAGGGCAGGCTGACGACGCGCTCGATCTCGCGCTGCAGCACCGCGCTGCCCGCCATCTCCCACAGCAGGGCGTGGAAACGGCGGTTGAGCGCCACGTAGCGCGAGAAGGCCTCGTCGTCCAGGGCCGGACCGGCCAGCACCGCATCGACCTGGGCCAGGCACTGGCGCGCCTCGACCAGCACCACCTGCGCCGCGCCGCGCTCGGCGGCCAGGCGGGCGGCCAGGCCCTCCACGGTGCCGCGCAGTTCGATCGCGTCGGCCGCGTCGCGCTCCGAGAAGGTACGTACCGCATAGCCGCCCCCGGGCAGGGCCTCCAGCAGGCCCTCCTGCTCCAGGCGCATCAGGGCGGCGCGGATCGGCGTTCGCGACACGCCCAGGCGCTCGACCAGCGCGAGCTCGGCGATGCGCGCGCCCCCGGGCAGTTCCCCGGCGAGGAGCATCTCGCGCAGCCGCAGCTGGGCCTTGACGGCACTGGAGCCGCCGGTGTCGGGATCTATGGAGCTCATGAATTCATTGTATACATCTGAGTCGGTTTATCGGCTGTTTCGGCGCCTGAAGCAGCTTCAAGGGCAGTATTTGTATACACTGCGTATCCAATTTTCGCCCCCGGAGCTGTCTGCATGTTCCTCAAGAACACCTGGTACGTCGCCTGCACCCCCGACGAAATCGACGCCAAGCCACTGGGCCGCACGGTCTGCGGCGAGAAGATCGTCTTCTACCGCGGCGCGGAAGGCAAGGTCGCCGCGCTGGAGGATTTCTGTCCGCACCGCGGCGCCCCGCTCTCGCTGGGCCAGGTCTGCGAGGGCCAGCTGGTCTGCGGCTACCACGGGCTGGTGATGGGCTGCGACGGCAAGACCGTCGCCATGCCCATGCAGCGCGTGGGCGGCTTCCCGAAGATCCGCAGCTTCCCCGTGGTGGAGCGCCACGGCTTCATCTGGGTCTGGCCGGGCGACGCCGGCCAGGCCGACGCGGCCACCATCCCGGACCTGCACTGGGCGAACAACCCGGAGTGGGCCTACGGCGGCGGGCTGTACCACATCGCCTGCGACTACCGGCTCATGATCGACAACCTGATGGACCTCACGCACGAGACCTACGTGCATGCCGGCAGCATCGGCCAGAAGGAGATCGACGAGACGCCCGTGACGACCCGCACCGAGGGCGACACCGTGGTCACCAGCCGCTTCATGGAAAACGTGATGGCGCCCCCCTTCTGGCGCGCCAACCTGCGCGGCAACCACCTGCGCGACGATGTGCCGGTGGACCGCTGGCAGGTCTGCCGCTTCACGCCGCCCAGCCACATCATGATCGAGGTGGGCGTGGCCCACGCCGGCAAGGGCGGCTACCACGCCGAGCCCAAGGACAAGGTCTATTCCATCGTGGTGGACTTCCTGACGCCCGAGACCGAAACCTCCATGTGGTACTTCTGGGGCATGGCGCGCAACTTCAACGTGAAGGACACCAACCTCACGGCGCAGATCCGCGAGGGCCAGGCCAAGGTGTTCTCCGAGGACACCGCGGTGCTGGAGGCGCAGCAGCGCAACCTGCTGCAGTGGCCCTCGCGCCGGCTGCTGATGCTCAACATCGACGCCGGTGGCGTGCAGTCGCGCCGCATCCTGGACCGCCTGGTGGCGCAGGAACAGCAGCAGCAGCCGGCCGGCGTGGCGCATCCCGTGCAGGTGGCCTGAGATGCTGCAGCTGAAGGTCGTCCGCAAGCGGGCCGAGGCCGAGGGCATCGCCAGCTTCGAGCTGGCCCGCCCCGAGGGCGGCGCCCTGCCCGGCTTCTCCGCTGGCGCTCACATCGACGTGCAGCTGCCCGGCGGCCTGGTGCGCCAGTATTCGCTGTGCAACGACGCCGCCGAATCGCAGCGATGGCGGATCGCGGTGCTGCGCGACCCGGCCTCCCGCGGCGGCTCGGCCGCGATGCACGACGCGGTGCACGAGGGCGACCTGCTCACCGTGAGCGAGCCGCGCAACCATTTTCCGCTGGTGCATGCGCAGCGCAGCCTGCTGATGGCAGGCGGCATCGGCGTCACCCCGCTGCTGTGCATGGCGCAGCGCCTGGCAGCGACCGGGGCCGAATTCGCGCTGCACTACAGCACGCGTTCGCCGGCGCGCACCGCCTTCCGGGACGAGATCGCCGCCTCCCGCTTCGCCCACAGGGTGCACTTCCACCATGACGACGGCGACGCGGCGCAGAAGCTCGACGCCGCCGCCCTGCTCGCGCAGCCCGACCCCGGCACCCACCTCTACGTGTGCGGCCCCGCCGGCTACATCGAGCACGTGGTGGGCACGGCCCGCGCCGCCGGCTGGGACGATGCCCACATCCACCTCGAGTACTTCGGCGCCGCGCCGCAGGACAGCGCCAGTGACGGCAGCTTCGAGGTGCGGCTCGCCTCCAGCGGGCGCACCGTCGGCGTGGCCCCTGGCCAGAGCGTGGTGCAGGCCCTGCAGGCGCAAGGCGTGGAGATCCTCACCTCCTGCGAGCAGGGCGTGTGCGGCACCTGCCTCACCCGCGTGCTGGAGGGACAATGCGATCATCGCGACCATTACCTCACCGATGAGGAGAAGGCGCGGCATGACCAGTTCCTGCCCTGCTGCTCCCGTGCTACAACCCCGGTCCTCGTCCTCGACCTCTAGGAGACCCAAGAACATGCAACTCCCCGCCCGTTACGACCACGTCGGCAGCTTCCTGCGCCCCCAGTACCTGCTGGAGGCGCGCGCCAAAAAGGCCCGCGGCGAGATCACGCCCGCCGAACTGCGCCGCGTCGAAGACCAGGCCATCGCCGAGATCGTCAAGTTCCAGGAGGACGTGGGCCTCAAGAGCATCACCGACGGCGAGTTCCGCCGCACCTACTTCCACATCGACTTCCTGGAGCAGCTGGGCGGCGTGAAGACGGACATCCCGGTCACCATCCGCAAGCCCGACGGCAGCGAGGAGCTGGCGCCGCCGGTGATCCGCGTGATCGACAAGGTGCGCCACGCCAAGGACATCCAGCGCGCCGACTTCGAGTACCTGAAGTCGCAGGTCAGCGCCGGCCGCACGCCCAAGGTGACCATCCCCTCGCCCACCATGCTGCACTTCCGCGGCGGCCGTGCCGGCATCAGCCGCGAGGCCTACCCCGAGCTGGACCCGGCCTTCTACGACGACGTGGCCAAGGCCTACGGCGACGAGCTGCGCTCGCTGTACGAGGCCGGCTGCCGCTACGTGCAGATGGACGACACCAACCTCGCCTACCTGTGCGACGAGAAGATGCGCGAGGCGGCGCGCCAGCGCGGCGACGACCCCAACGAGCTGCCGCACCGCTACGCCAAGTTCATCAACAAGGTGGTGGCGCACAAGCCCCAGGGCATGCTGTTGGCCATGCACCTGTGCCGCGGCAACTTCAAGAGCACGCACGCGGCGGCCGGCAACTACGAGCCCGTGGCCGAGGCCCTGCTCAAGGAGATGGACATCGACGCCTACTTCATGGAGTACGACGACGACCGCTCCGGCGATTTCCGCCCGCTGCGCTACCTGCCCAAGGGCAAGACCGTGGTGCTGGGCCTGGTGACCACCAAGTTCGGCCAGCTGGAAAGCAAGGACGCGCTCAAGCGCCGCATCGAGGAAGCCGCCAAGTACGCGCCGCTGGACCAGCTGGCCCTGTCGCCGCAGTGCGGCTTCTCCAGCACGGTGCACGGCAACAACATCGCGGTGGAAGACCAGCGCAACAAGCTGCGCCTGGTCATCGACACCGCGCGCGAGGTCTGGGGCCAGGACTGAGCCTGGCGCGGCGACGGGACCCACGGGCCCGGGCTCGCCACAACGCCGCCCGAGGGGCGAGGGGCGGCGTTTTTCATGGGGCCGCGCTCAGGGGTGCGCGGCCGGCGTCACTTCCCAGTGCTGCAGCACGCGGTCGTGGCTGTCCACGCTCTCCAGGCGCACGCGGAAGCCCCACAGGCGGGCCACGTGCTTGACCACCTCCTCCGCGCTGCTGTCCAGGGGCCTGTCGTTGTGGCGGGTGTGGCGCAAGGTGAGCGAGCGGTCACCGCGCAGGTTCACGTTCCAGACCTGGATGTTGGGCTCGCGCCAGTTCAGGTCGTGCTGGCGGGACAGCGCCTCGCGCACGCGGCGGTAGCCGGACTCGTCGTGGATGGCGGCCACCTCCAGCTCGCGCTGGCTGCTGTCGTCCACGATGGAGAAGAGGCGGAAGTCGCGCATGACCTTGGGCGAGAGGTACTGGCCGATGAAGCTCTCGTCCTTGAAGTGGCGCATGGCGTAGTCCAGCGTCTTGTGCCAGTCCGAGCCCGCGATGTCGGGGAACCACTGCCGGTCTTCCGCGGTCGGGTTCTCGCAGATGCGCCGGATGTCGCTGAACATGGTGAAACCCAGCGCGTAGGGGTTGATGCCCGAATAGCGCGGGTCGGTCACCGGGGGCTGGAACACCACGTTGGTGTGCGAGGAGAGGATTTCCATCATGTAGCCCTCGGTCAGCAGGCCCTGGTCGTACATGTCGTTGAGCAGGGTGTAGTGCCAGAAGGTCGCCCAGCCCTCGTTCATGACCTGCGTCTGCCGCTGCGGGTAGAAGTACTGCGCCACCTTGCGCACGATTCGCACCACCTCGCGCTGCCAGGGCTCCAGCAGGGGCGCGTTCTTCTCGATGAAGTAGAGGATGTTCTCCTGCGGCTCCTCGGGGAAGCGCCGCATTTCCTTGCGCGAGGCCTTGCCCGCCGTGCGCGGCAGCGTGCGCCACAGGTCGTTCACCTGTTGCTGCAGGTAGGCTTCGCGGTCCTTGCGGCGCGTCTCCTCCTCGACCATGGAAATCTTCTGCGGCCGGCGGTAGCGGTCCACCCCATGGTGCATCAGCGCGTGGCAGGCATCCAGGATCTCCTCGACCGCGTCCAGCCCGTGCCGCTCCTCGCACTCGGCGATGTAGGCCTTGGCGTAGACCAGGTAGTCGACGATGGAGCTCGCGTCCGTCCACATGCGGAACAGGTAGTTGCCCTTGAAGAAGGAGTTGTGGCCGAAGCAGGCATGCGCCATCACCAACGCCTGCATGGGCATGGTGTTCTCCTCCATGAGGTAGGCGATGCAGGGATCGGAATTGATCACGATCTCGTACGCCAGGCCCATGTGGCCGCGCCGGTAGCTCTTCTCGCTGGTGATGAACTGCTTGCCGAAGGACCAGTGCCTGTAGTTCACCGGCATGCCCACCGAGGCGTAGGCGTCCAGCATCTGCTCGGCCGAGATCAGCTCCAGCTGCACCGGGTAGGTGTCCAGCCCGAAGCGCTGCGCCGTGGCGCGGATCGCCGCGAAATATTCCTCGATCAGCTCGAAGGTCCAGTCGGACGGGCTGGGCAGGCGCCTCGCGGCCACGGATTCCAGGACGGTGCTCATGCAGCCCCCGCGGTGCTTTTCTTGAACAGGTCCCGGAAGACCGGGTAGATCTGCGCGGGCGTGACGATCTTCTGCATGGCGAAATGCGGGTTGGCGTCACGCACGCGGGTGTACTCCTCCCAGAGGTTCTGGTCCTCGTCGGCGACCTGCACGTAGGCGAAGTAGCGGCACAGCGGCAGCAGCTTGTTGTCCAGGATGTCGCGGCACTTGGAGGAATCCTGCTGCCAGTTGTCGCCGTCGGACGCCTGGGCGCCGTAGATATTCCATTCCTGGCCCATGTAGCGCTCACGGATGATCTCGTTCATCAGCGTGAGGGCGCTGGACACCACGGTGCCGCCGCTCTCGGTGGCATGGAAGAACTCGTCCTCGCTGACCTCGGCCGCCTGCGTGTGGTGGCGGATGAAGATCACGTCGGTCTGCTGGTAGTGCCGCGTGAGGAACAGGTAGAGCAGGATGAAGAAGCGCTTGGCCAGGTCCTTGCGCGACTCATCCATGGAGCCCGAGACGTCCATCAGGCAGAACATGGCCGCCTTGCTGGTCGGCATGGGCTCGCGCACGCGGTTGCGAAAGCGCAGGTCGAAGGGGTCCAGGAAGGGGACGCGCTTGAGCCGCGCGCGCAGGGCCTCGATCTCGGCCTGCACCGCCGCGATCTGCGGGCCGGGTGCATCCTGGGCGATGAGCTGGGCCAGGTGCTCCTCGGCCCGGCGCAGCTCGACCCGGGCATCGCCGCCCATGGCGATGCGCCGCCCCAGCGCCACGCGCATGGAGCGCACCACGTGCAGGCTGGTGGGGTTGCCCTCGGAGACGAAGCCGGCGCGGCGCGTCTTCCATTCAGGCGCGTCGGCGATCAGCTGCGTGCGCACCAGGCGCGGCAGCGCCAGGTCGTCGAAGAAGTAGTTCATGAACTCCTCCCGCGTGATGCGGAAGGTGAAGTCGTCCTCGCCCTGGCCGTCCTGCGAGGCGCCGCTGCCGCCGCCCCCGCCCCCGCCGCCCTGCGGCCGCTGGATGCGGTCGCCGCGCACGTACTCCTTGTTGCCGGGGTGCACCATCTCGCGGTTGCCGCCGGCGCCATGGTGGAACGACGGCTCGGACACATCGCGCTTGGGCAGGGTGATGTCGGTCCCCTGCTCCACGTCGCGGATGCTGCGGTCGCCCACGGCCTTGCGCACCGCGTCGCGGATCTGGTCGCGGTAGCGCCGCAGGAAGCGCTCGCGGTTGCCGATCGACTTGTTCTTGCCCGACAGCCGCCGGTCGATGACCTGGTGGAGGGCTGCGCGATCAGGCTTGCCGAAAAGGCTCACGACGACTTCCGGACCCGGAGATACCACTCGCACAGGAGGCGGACCTGACGGTGCGTGTACCCCTTCTCCACCATGCGGTTGACGAAGTCCTCGTGCTTCTTCTGCTCGTCGGCACTGGCCTTGGCATTGAAGCTGATGACCGGCAGCAGGTCCTCGGTGTTGGAGAACATCTTCTTCTCGATCACCGTGCGCAGCTTCTCGTAGCTGGTCCACACCGGGTTCTTGCCGGCGTTGTTGGCCCGCGCACGCAGCACGAAGTTGACGATCTCGTTGCGGAAGTCCTTGGGGTTGGACAGGCCCGCGGGCTTCTCGATCTTCTCCAGTTCGGCGTTGAGCGCGGCGCGGTCGAAGATCTCGCCGGTGTCGGTATCGCGGAACTCCTGGTCCTGGATCCAGAAGTCGGCGTAGGTGACATAGCGGTCGAAGATGTTCTGGCCGTACTCGGAATAGGACTCCAGGTAGGCGGTCTGGATCTCCTTGCCGATGAACTCTGCGTAGCGCGCCGACAGGTGCTCCTTGATGTAGGAGAGGTATTTCTGCTCGGTCTCGGGCGGGAACTGCTCGCGCTCGATCTGCTGCTCCAGCACGTACATCAGGTGCACCGGGTTGGCCGCCACCTCGTTGCTGTCGAAGTTGAAGACCTTGGACAGGATCTTGAACGCGAAGCGGGTCGAGATGCCCGTCATGCCCTCGTCCACGCCGGCGTAGTCGCGGTACTCCTGGTAGCTCTTGGCCTTGGGGTCCGTGTCCTTGAGGTTCTCGCCGTCGTAGATCAGCATCTTGGAGAAGATGCTGGAGTTCTCCGGCTCCTTCAGGCGCGTGAGCACCGCGAACTGGGCCATCATCTTCAGCGTGCCCGGCGCGCAGACCGCGTCCTTCAGCGAGGAGTTGCGGATCAGCTTGTCGTAGATCTTCACTTCCTCGGTGACGCGCAGGCAGTACGGCACCTTGACGATGTAGATGCGGTCCAGGAAGGCTTCGTTGTTCTTGTTGTTGCGGAAGGTCTTCCACTCGCTCTCGTTGGAGTGGGCCATCACGATGCCGTCGAAGGGAATCGCGCCGAAGCCTTCGGTGCCCTTGAAGTTGCCCTCCTGCGTGGCCGTCAGCAGCGGGTGCAGCACCTTGATGGGGGCCTTGAACATCTCCACGAACTCGAGCAGGCCCTGGTTCGCCAGGCACAGGCCGCCGGAATAGCTGTAGGCGTCCGGGTCGTCCTGGGCATAGGTCTCGAGCTTGCGGATGTCGATCTTGCCGACCAGGGAGGAGATGTCCTGGTTGTTCTCGTCGCCCGGCTCGGTCTTGGCGACCGCGCACTGCTTCAGGATGGAGGGGAAGCGCTTGACCACGCGGAACTTGCGGATGTCGCCGCCGAATTCCTCCAGCCGCTTCACCGCCCAGGGCGACATGATGCGCTGCGTGTAGCGCCGCGCGATGCCGTACTGCTGCTCCAGGATGGGCGCGTCCTCGTCGTTGTTGAACAGCCCCAGGGGCGATTCGTTGATCGGCGAGCCCTTGATGGCGTAGAACGGCACCATCTCCATGAGCTGCTTGAGCCGCTCGGCGATGGAGGACTTGCCGCCGCCCACGGGGCCCAGCAGGTAGAGGATCTGCTTCTTTTCCTCCAGGCCCTGGGCCGCATGGCGGAAGCAGGCGACGACCTGTTCGATCGGGTCTTCCAGCCCGTAGAAATCCTTGAACGCGGGATAGATGCGCACCATCTTGTTGCCGAAGATGCGCGACAGACGCGGATCGTGCCGCGTGTCGATCATCTCGGGTTCGCCGATCGCGGCGAGCATGCGCTCGGCGGCGGTGGCGTAGGCCATCTTGTCCCGCTTGCAGAGCTCGAGATAGTCCTCGAGCGAAATTTCCTCTTCGCGCGTCTGCTCGTAACGCGACAGAAAATTGCGGACGACATCGGTCATGAACACTCCTTGCGGGCTGCCGCTTCACGCAGTGATGCGAGCCGATGGCGAGCCCCTGTCTTTCCCACTGTACCCCCAATGCCCAGCCGCGTGGAGGCCATGCGCTGTAAGCAATTTCCTGCGAACACTGTAGGTCAACGGTAGATAAAAACAAGCGCGCGAAGTTCACCCGGGAATGCCCGATGGCACACGCGTGAAATCATTGACGTGATGGCGATGAGCCTGTGCGGTGCGCGCCTGCAAGCAAGGCGTGCGCGCATGCGCCAGGCTTGTGCGCACGCTGCTGCGCAAGGCCCGTTCGGACCACGTGCGCGCTGTTGCGGCGCGCTGACAATCCACGCGGGTGCGAGGGTCTCGCCAGACTGCTGGCAGGCCTTGTCAGCGGGGCGTGTCGCCCGCGCCCAGGTCCCAGTAGAGGCCCGTCATGACCTGGAGGGCCTCACGCAGCAGCGAGGCGGGCAGGTGCTCGTTGGGCGCGTGCTGCGAACACCCCGGGTACGAGTGGGGCACCCAGACCGTGCGCAGGCCCAGCACGTCCGTGAAGATGTCGTTGGGCAAGGATCCGCCCAGGTTGGGCAGCACTGCGGGCCGCTGGCTGCTGGTGCGCTCCAGCGATGCGGCCGCCCAGCGCACCCAGGCGTCGTCAGGGTCGGTGCGCGTGGCGCGGAACATGCCGGCCGTGTCTGCCTCCAGCGCAACGTCGGCGAAGCCTTCGCGGTCCAGGTGGCGCCTGAGTGAGGGCAGGATGTCGTCGGGGTCTATGCCCACCACGAAGCGCAGCTGGCAGCGCGCCCAGGCGCTGCCCGGGATCGCGTTGACGGGGTTCTGCGGGTTGCCGGTCTTGAAGGCCAGCACCTCGAACGCGTTCCAGCCGAACACGCGCTCGGCCGGCGTGAGGCCGGGCTCGCCCCAGCCGGGCTCGACGGCCGGGCCCTGCGGCCCGCCATCGACTTCGCAATCGGCCAGCGCGCGCCGCACGGCCTCGGGAACCCCCGCCGGTCGCCACTCGGGAATGCGGATCGCGCCACGGTCCGTGGTGATGCTGGCGATGGCGTGCGCCAGCCGGATCCCGGGGTTGGAGATCAGGCCGCCCCAGTTGCCGGAGTGGTGCGCGCCCGGGCGCGCGGTGATCTTCAGGTCGATGTTGAGGGCGCCGCGCGCGCCCAGGAACAGCGTGGGCCGCTCGGCGCGCAGGCGCGGGCCGTCGGAGGCGATGAGCAGGTCGGCGCCGAAGCGCCCGCGCTCGCGTTCGCACAGCGCGCGCAGCCCGGGCGAGCCGGTCTCCTCGCCCATCTCCAGCAGGTACTTGCAGTTGAAGCCCAGCCGGCCGCGGGCCGCCAGCACCTGCGCCAGGGCCCGCATGTTGACGGTGTGCTGGCCCTTGTTGTCGGCGACGCCGCGGCCCCACCAGCGGCCGTCCTGCGTGCTCAGCCGCCAGGGGGAAAGGCCCTCGCGCCACTCGGCGTCCAGCCCGCGGATCACGTCGCCGTGGCCGTAGCCGAAGACGGTGGGCAGCCCTTCGCCCTCGATACGCTCCGCGTACAAGAAGGGGGCCAGCGCCTGCGGGTGCGTGAGCAGCTCGCAGCGAAAGCCCATGGCGGCGAAGGCCGGCGCGATCTCGTCGCTGAGGTAGGCCGCCAGCTCGGCCGCGCGCTCGGGGTTCTGGCTCTCGGTGGGCCGTGCCACCCGCCGTGCCAGCACGGCCTGGAACTCACCGCTGTCGAACTCGCGGGCGGCGGCGGCGATCGCGTCATCACGGGTCATCGCCGCATGATAGTGCGCGGCCGGTGGCGCAGGCGCCGCTATGCTCGCCGCATGGCTGAACCGCTGCACTTTCATTTCGACTTCATCTCGCCCTACGGCTGGTTCGCCAGCACCCGCATCGAGGCCATCGCCGCCCGGCACGGCCGCACGGTGGAGTGGCATCCCATGCTGCTGGGGGTGGCGGTGATGAAGGTGATGGGCCTCAAGCCCCTGCTGGACACGCCGCTCAAGGGCGACTACGTGCGGCGGGACGTGAAGCGGCATGCGCGCAGGCTGGGCCTGGCCCTGGGCCGCGATCCCGACGCGCCCGTGGGCAGCCCGCTGCCGATGGCACGCGCCCTCTCCTGGGTCCGCCGCCACGACCCGGCGCGGCAGGCCCCGCTGGTGCATGCCCTCTACGACGCCTACTGGGGCCGGGGCCAGGACCTGTCCACCCCCGCCGCGGTGGCGGCCGCCCTGCCCGCCGACTGGGACCGGACGGCCGCCGAAGCGGCCATCGCCGGCGACCAGGCCGCGGCCTGGCTGCGCGAGGATGTGCAGGCCTCGCTGGATTCGGGCGTGTTCGGCTCGCCGACCACCGTGGTCGACGGCGAGCCCTTCTGGGGGCTGGACCGCCTGCCCGAGGTGGACGCCTGGCTGCAGACCGGCGGCTGGTGAGCCGCCGGCCCGGCCCTCAGCCCACGAACTGCAGCGGCACCGCGATGGCGCCCAGCGCGTCGCGGCAGCGCTGGTGCACGGCCGCATCGCAGCCTGCGGGCAGCGTGACGCGGGCCACGGCGCGGCCGTCCTGCTCCAGCGCCTGCACCTGCACCGGGCCGCCGGCCACGGCCGCGAGCAGCTCGCCCAGCTTGATCTCGATGGCGCGCAGGCGCAGTGCGGGCTTGAACACCTTGCCCACCGCCGTGAGCGGCAGCGCGTCGATGAAGACCACGCGCCGCGGCACGGCCGGACGCTCGTAGACCTGGCCCGCCACCTGCGCGAGCACGGTGTCGGCATCGGCCTGCACGCCGGGCTTGAGCATGACGAAGGCGCAGGCCACCTCGCCCGCGTGCGCGTCGGGCTCGCCCACCACCGCGCACATGCCCACCGCCGGATGGGCGAGGAAGGCCTCCTCCACCAGCTGCGGGTCGATGTTGTGCGAGCCGCGGATGATCACGTCCTTGGCGCGGCCGGTGATGTGCAGGTAGCCCTGCGCGTCCAGGTGGCCCAGGTCGCCGGAGATGAGCCAGCCGTCCTCGAACATCCCGGCGTCGCGCGCCGGGTCGGTGTAGCCCGGGCTCACGTGCGGGCCGCGCAGCACGGCGACGCCGGTCTGCCCCGCGGGGCAGTCCTCGCCCAGCTGCGCCCGGCCGTCACGCCAGGGGACCACGCGCACCTGCGAGTACGGCAGGCGCAGCCCGGCCGAGCCCGCCACGCGCGGGCCCCCAAAGGGCTCGACGGACACCAGCCCCGCGCACTCCGTCATGCCCAGGATGTTGCGCACCGCGATGCCGGTGGCCTTCTCGAAACGCTGCGCCAGCTCGGTGGGCAGTGGCGAGCCGCCGGTGTAGGCGACGCGGATGCGCGAGATGTCGGCGTCGACCGGCAGGTTGCACAGGCTGGCCAGCACCGTGGGCACCGCCGCCAGGGCCGTGACCCGCTCGCGCTCGCACCACTGCCAGTAGTGCTGCATGAACTGCGCGTTGCGCAGCCCGTTCACCGTGGGGATGAGCTGGCAGGCGCCGATCGCCAGCAGCGAGAGCCCATAGACGAACGCGCCCGCGACGTGGAACAGCGGGAAGCCGTTGACCTCCACCGTGTGCTCGTCGAAGCCGTAGAAGCGGTGCGAGAACCAGGCGGTGTGCGCCTCGTTGCCCTGCGTGTGCCGCACCAGCTTGGGGGCACCGGTGGTGCCACCCGTGTGGAACAGCGCGGCCACGCGGTCCGGGGTGAGGCCGGGCTCGAACTGCAGCGCCTCGGGCTGCGCGTCCAGGGCGGCCTCGAAGCTGCCGCCGATCTGCAGCACCTGCAGCGCTTCGATGCCGGGGATGCGCTGCACCGCGCTCCACACGTCAAGCGCTTCATGCGGCCCGAGCGCGACCACCACCCTGGCGCCCGAGGCCTGCAGCAGCGCGGCCACATGGTCGGGCTGCAGCATGAAGTTGATCGGGCAGGCGCAGCCGGCGAGTTGCGCGCCCCAGAGGGCGTAGTGGGTGGCGGGGACGTTGGGGGCGAGGATGGCCACCGCATCCCCGGGGCCCACGCCCAGGCTGCGGAACAGGTTCGCTGCCTGGTGGATGCGGGCCAGCAGGCGCGCGTAGCTGATGCGCTCGGGGACCGTGTCCAGGCCGCCCGTGGGCAGGAAGACGAAGGCTGGGCGGTCTGCGAACCTCGCCGCCGCCCGCGCGATCAGGCCGTAGGTCGTGCGCGCCGGGATCGCGTCCTCGTAGGGGGTGGCCTCCAGGGCCTCGATGTCGGCGAGCCCGCTGAAGAACGCCGTCGTGCTCATGCAGCCTGCGCGCCGTCCAGGCCCAGCAGCCGCACTGCGTTGCCCTTCAGGATACCGGGCATCACCTCGGGCTTGAAGCCGGCCTCCTCGAAGTCCTTCATCCAGCGCTCGGGGGTGATGAGCGGGTAGTCGCTGCCGAAGAGCACGCGGTCCTTGAGCAGGGTGTTGGCGTACTGCACCAGCTGCTTCGGAAAGTACTTGGGGCTCCAGCCCGACAGGTCGATCCACACGTTGGGCTTGTGCGTGGCCACCGACAGCGCCTCGTCCTGCCAGGGGAAGCTGGGGTGCGCCATGACGATCTGCATGTCGGGGAAGTCGATCGCCACGTCGTCCAGGTGCATGGGGTTGCTGTACTCCAGTCGCAGGCCCCCGCCGCAGCGCATGCCCGAGCCGATGCCGCTGTGGCCGGTGTGGAAGATCGCCGGCATTTTGTGCGCGTTGATCACCTCGTAGATCGGCCAGGCCATCTTGTCGTAGGGGTGGTAGCCCTGCACCGTGGGGTGGAACTTGAAGCCCCGCACGCCTTCATCCTTGATCAGGCGCTCGGCTTCGCGCGCGCCCATCTTGCCCTTGTGCGGGTCGATGCTGGCGAAGGCCATCATCATGTCGCTGTTCTCGCGCGCGGCTTGCGCGATCTCCTCGTTCGGTATGCGGCGTCGGCCCAGCTTGGACTCCGAATCCACCGTGAACATCACCAGCCCGATCTTGCGCTCGCGGTAGTAGGCGATGGTCTCGGCGATGGTGGGACGGCGGTTGCTGCGGAAGTACTTGTCCGCCGCGCGGTCGTACTCCTCGCCGTAGTTGTCGAAGGGGTTCCAGCAGCTGACTTCCGCGTGCGTGTGGATGTCGATCGCCACCAGGTTCTTGTGGTCCATGCCTGTCTCCTTGCAATGCCGACCTAGGGTAAGTCCGGGGGCCGACGCCGTTGAATTGGTTATTCGTTATAACAATAATCAACCCACTTGGCAAACACCTCCATGAGCTCCAAAGACCTCCACATCGAACACCGCGGCGTGATCTCCATCGTGCGCCTGACGCGCCCGGCGAAGCGCAACGCCATCAGCGACGAGCTGATCCTCGCCATCCGCGATGCCTTCATGAACCTGCCCGACAGCACCCGGGCGGCAGTGCTCACCGGCGAGGGCGAGCACTTCTGCGCCGGCCTCGACCTGTCGGAGATCAAGGAGCGCGACGCCAGCGCCGGCATGCACCACTCGCGCATGTGGCACGCCGCGCTGGAGGAGGTGCAGTTCGGGCGTGTCCCGGTGGTCGCGGCGCTGCACGGCGCCGTGGTGGGCGGCGGCCTGGAACTGGCGGCCGCCGCGCACATCCGCGTGGCGGACGACACCACCTTCTACGCGCTGCCCGAGGGCTCGCGCGGCATCTTCGTGGGCGGCGGCGGCTCGGTGCGCATCCCACGCCTGATCGGCGAGGCCCGCATGGCCGACATGATGTTCACCGGCCGCGTCTACAACGCGCAGGACGGCGAACGCCTGGGCTTCGCCCAGTACCTGGTGCCGCATGGCCAGTCCTTCGACAAGGCTGTCGCGCTGGCCGAGCGCGTCGCCACCAACGCGCCGCTCACCAACTACGCGCTGATGCACGCGCTGCCGCGCATCGCCGAGCAGCCGGCAGACCAGGGCTACCTGACCGAAGCGCTGATCTCCGCCATCGCCCAGAGCGACCAGGAAGCCAAGACCCGCGTGCGCGACTTCCTCGAAGGCCGCGCCGCGAAGGTGAAGAAGGCCTGAACATGGGCAGCACGCCCCGCTACCGCCCGCTCGCCTTCGGCGTCACCCGCGCGGTGCTGCGCGAGGGCCCCGGCGGCGTCGCCTACCTGCGCGCCGACCAGGACCTGCAGCCCCACGCCGCGCGCATGACGGACCGCCTGCTGCACTGGGCCGAGACGGACCCGGGGCGCACCTTCATGGCCCGCCGCGAACAGCTTGCGGACGGCCGCACCGGCGAGTGGCAGCGCGTGAGCTACGGCGAGGCGCTGCAGGCGGCGCGCCGCATCGGCCAGGCGCTGCTGGACCGCGGGCTGTCCACCGACCGGCCGGTGGCCATCCTGTCCGAAAACAGCCTGGAGCATGCGCTGCTGGCGCTGGGCTGCCTGTATGCGGGCATCCCGCACACACCCGTCTCGCCCGCCTACTCCACCATCAGCCAGGACTACGACAAGCTGCGCCACGTGCTGGAGACGGTCACGCCGGGCCTGGTGTTCGCCTTGGACGCGGCGCGCTACGGCCGCGCCATCGCCGCGGCGGTGCCGGCGGACATCGAAGTGGTGCTGGGCCAGGGCACGCTGGAAGGCCGTGCCACGACCCCCTGGGCCGCGCTGCTCGCGACCGAGGCCACGCCCGCCGTGGATGCCGCGATGCAGGCCACGGGCCCGGACACCATCACCAAGTTCCTGTTCACCTCGGGCTCGACCAAGCTGCCCAAGGCCGTGGTCAACACGCACGGCATGTGGTGCGCCAACCAGCAGCAGATGCGCCAGTCCATGCCGGTGCTGGCCGAGGAGCCGCCGGTGCTGGTGGACTGGCTGCCCTGGAACCACACCTTCGGCGGCAACCACAACGTGGGCCTGACGATCTACAACGGCGGCACGCTCTACATCGACGACGGCAAGCCCACGCCGGCGCTCATGAACGAGACCCTGCGCAACCTGCGCGAGGTCGCGCCCACGATCTACTTCAACGTGCCAACCGGCTTCGAGGCGATCGCGCATGCGATGAAGGCCGACGACCGGCTGCGCAGCAACCTGCTGTCCCGGGTGCGCATGTTCTTCTACTCCGGCGCCGCCCTGGCGCAGCCGATCTGGGACCTGCTGCACGAGGTGCAGGAGGCCGAGGTGGGCGAGCGCATCGTCATGGGCACCGGGCTGGGCATGACCGAGTCCTCGCCCTTCGCCGTCTTCGTCACCGGGCCCGACGTGAAGTCCGGGCACCTGGGCCTGCCCACCGCCGGCATGGAACTCAAGCTCGTGCCCACCGAGGGCAAGGTGGAGATCCGCTACAAGGGCCCCAACATCACGCCCGGCTACTGGCGCGCACCGGCCGAGACCGCCGAGCACTTCGACGAGGAAGGCTTCTTCAAGACGGGCGACGCGGTGCGGTTCATCGACCCGCAGAACATCCACCTGGGCCTGCGCTTCGACGGCCGCATCGCCGAGGACTTCAAGCTCGCCACCGGCACCTTCGTGAGCGTGGGGCCGCTGCGCGCGAAGATCATCGCCGCCGGCGCGCCCTACGTGCAGGACGCGGTGATCACCGGCCTGAACCGCCGCGAGGTGGGCGCCCTTCTCTTCGTCACGCCCAAGGTGCGCCAGCTCGCCGGGCTGGCGGACGACGCGCCGCTGAAGGCCGTGCTGGAAAGCGCGCTCGTGCAGGCCCATTTCCAGGCGGTGGTGGACGAGCTCGCCGCGCAGGCCACCGGCAGCGCCAACCGGGTCGCCCGCCTGCACCTGATGCACGAGCCGCCCTCCATCGACAAGGGCGAGGTCACGGACAAAGGCTCGATCAACCAGCGCGCCGTGCTCAAGCACCGCGACGCGATGGTGCAGGCCCTGCACGACGGCCAGCTTCCGTTCACCCTCCAACCCAAGGACAGCGCATGAACATCCAGGGACACGCAGCCCTCGTCACCGGCGGCGCCTCCGGCCTGGGCGAAGCCACAGCCCGCGAACTCGCCCGCCTGGGCGCCCGCGTCGCGGTGCTGGACGTCAACCTCGCGCAGGCCGAGAAGGTGGCGGCCGAGATCGGCGGCGTCGCCTGCGCCTGCGACATCACGAACACCGACAGCATCGCCGCGGCGATGGCGAAGGCCACGGCGGCCCACGGCCCGGCCCGCATCCTGATGAACATCGCCGGCATCGGCAGCGCGAAGCGCGTGGTCCAGAAGGACGGCACGCCCGCGCCGCTGGAGGACTTCGCGAAGGTGATCAACGTCAACCTGGTGGGCACCTACAACGCCAGCCGCCTCTTCGCCGCCGAATGCGCCAGGCTGGCGCCGCTGGAAGACGGCGAGCGCGGCGTGATGATGTTCACCGCCTCCGTCGCCGCCTTCGACGGCCAGGTGGGCCAGCAGGCCTACAGCGCGTCCAAGGGCGGCCTGGTGGGCATGACCCTGCCCATGGCGCGCGACCTGGCGCAGCACGGCATCCGCGTGTGCACCATCGCGCCCGGCCTGTTCTCCACCCCGCTGATGCGCCAGCTGCCCGAGCCGGTGCAGCAGTCGCTGGCCGCCTCCATCCCCTTCCCGCCGCGGCTGGGCAAGCCCGAGGAATTCGCCCAGCTGGCCTGCCACATCGTCACCAACACCCATCTCAACGGCGAGGTGATCCGCCTCGACGGCGCGCTGCGCATGGCGCCGCGCTGAACCCCTCACCCACAAGGAGACACGCATGAACTTCCGCAAGACCCTGGTCGCCCTGGCCGCCCTCGCCGCCTCCACCGCGGCGCTCGCCGACATCAACGTCGGCGTGGTGCTCTCGCTCACCGGCCCCGGATCGGGCCTGGGCATCCCGATGCAGAACGAGATCAAGCTCTGGCCGCAGACCCTGGCCGGCGAGAAGCTGAACGTCATCATCCTGGACGACGCCAGCGACCCGGGCAAGGGCGTGAGCAACACCAAGCGCCTGGTGACGGAAGACAAGGTCGACGTGATCATCGGCTCCTGCCTGACGCCGGTGGCCGCCGCCATGGCGCCGGTCGCCGCCGAGGCGAAGACGGTGCAGCTGGCCGGCTCGCCGGTCGGCGTGCCCGCGGGCCAGGACCAGTGGCTGTTCCGCCTGCCCCAGAGCAACGACGTGATGGCGCACGCCATGGTCGCCCACATGAAGAAGCTGGGCGTGAAGACCGTAGGCTTCCTGGGCTACACCGACGCCTACGGCGAGCAGTGGCTCAAGGCCTTCACCACCGAGGGCGAAAAGAACGGCATCAAGGTCGTCGCCACCGAGCGCTTCGCCCGCACCGACACCAGCGTGACGCCGCAGGCCCTCAAGCTCGTCTCCGCCAACCCCGACGCCATGCTGGTCGTGGCCTCCGGCTCCGGCGCGGCCATGCCCGAGAAGGCCATCGTGGAGCGCGGCTACAAGGGCAAGATCTACCAGACGCACGCCGCGGCCACGCCCGACCTGATGCGCATCGGCGGCAAGGACGTGGAAGGCACCTACGTGGTGTCCGGCCCCGCCATGCTGGGCGACCAGCTGCCCGAGAGCAACCCCTCCAAGAAGCTGGCCACCGACTTCTACACCCAGTACGACAAGGCCTACGGGAAGGCCACGCTGAACCAGTTCGCCGGCCACGCCTACGACGCCCATGTGGCGCTCGCCAAGGCCGTGCCGGTCGCGCTCAAGAAGGCCAAGCCCGGCACCCCCGAGTTCCGCGCCGCGCTGAAGGACGCGCTGGAGGCCAACGGCCGCACCGTGTTCGCGCACGGCGTCATGAACTGGACCAAGGACGACCACTGGGGCTACACCAACGAGACCGGTGTGATGGTCAAGGTGTCCGACGGCAAGTTCGTGGTCGAGAAGTGATGCAAGGTTGAGTGTCCGGCGCCCGGGCCCTGCCCGGCGCCGGGCGCTGGACGCCCAACCCATGGACCTTTCGATCGCTGGCATCCTTGCCCTCGACGGGCTGACCAACGGCGCGATCTACGCGCTGCTCGCACTGGCCACCGTGCTGCTGTTTGCGGTCACCCGCGTCATCTTCATTCCCCAGGGGGAGTTCGTCGCCTTCGGCGCGCTCACCCTGGCGCTCTTCCAGGCCGGCAGGATTCCCGGCACCGTGTGGTTCCTGCTGGTGCTCGCCGGCGTGGTCGCGCTGGCGGACCTGGTCCATGGCCTGCGCCAGGGGCACCGGCCCGCGCGCATCGGCCGGCAGCTGCTGCGCACGCTCGCCTGGCCTGTCCTCGCCTCGGCCCTGGCCGCCTGGGCCGCGCCGCGCGGCTGGCCGCTGCTGGCCCAGGCCGCGCTCACGCTGGCCCTGGTCACGCCCTTCGGCCACCTGATCTACCGCCTGGCCTACGAATCGCTGGCCGACGCCTCGGTGCTGGTGCTGCTGATCGTCTCGGTCGGGGTGCACTTCGCGCTGGTCGGCCTGGGCCTGTTCTTCTTCGGCGCCGAGGGCTTCCGCAACCCCAGCTTCTGGGACGTGCGCTTCTCGGCCGGCGCCGTCACGGTGAACGGCCAGACGCTGATCATCTTCGCCGCCTCGCTCGCGCTCATCGTGCTGCTGTGGCTGGTCTTCGAGCGCACGCTCACCGGCAAGGCACTGCGCGCCACCGCCGTGAACCGTCTGGGCGCCCGGCTGCAGGGCATCTCCTCGGCCGGCGCCGGCCGGCTGGCCTTCACCATGGCCGCCTTCATCGGCGCGCTCTCGGGCCTGCTGATCGGTCCCACCACCACCATCTTCTACGACAGCGGCTTCCTGATCGGCCTCAAGGGCTTCGTGGCCGCCGTGTTCGCCGGCCTCTCCAGCTATCCGCTGGCCCTGGTGGGCGCGCTGGGCGTGGGCCTGCTGGAGAGCTTCGGCTCGTTCTGGGCCAGCTCCTTCAAGGAAGTGATCGTGTTCTCGTCCATCCTGCCGGTGCTGCTGTGGCGCTCGCTGCGCGACCCGCACGGGGAGGAGCATTGATGCGCCGCTTCGCCTTCCCGCTCTTTGCCGCCGCCATGCTGCTGCTGCCGCTGGCGCCGGTGCCCGATTTCTGGATCGCGCAGGGCTGCACTATCGGCCTGTATTCGCTGGTCACCCTGGGCCTGGTCCTGCTGACCGGCGTCGCCGGCCTCACCTCCTTCGGCCAGGCCGCGTTCGTCGGCATCGGTGCCTACTCGGCGGCCTTCATGACGGTGAAGCTGGCGGCCTCGCCGTGGCTGGCGCTGGGCGCCGGCATCGCCATCGCGGTGCTGGCCGCGCTGGTGCTGGGCGCGATCACGCTGCGCATGTCCGGCCACTACCTGCCGCTGGCGACCATCGCCTGGGGCCTGGCCCTGAACTACACCATGGCCAACATGGACTGGCTGGGCAAGTACGACGGCCTGATCGGCGTGCCCACGCTGACCCTGGGCCGCATCGATTTCGGCACCGGCCGCGGGCTGTACGCCCTGATCTGGGCCTTCGCCCTGGTGGCGGCGCTGGGGGTGCAGCACCTGCTGGATTCCCGGCCCGGCCGCGCGATCCGCGCGCTCAAGTCCGGCAGCACCATGGCCGAGGCGATGGGCGTCTCGACCTTCCGCTACAAGCTGGTGATCTTCGTCATCGCGGCGGTGCTGGCGGCGGTCTCGGGCTGGCTGTTCGCCTTCTTCCAGCGCACCGTGAACCCCACGCCCTTCGCACTGGGCAAGGGCATCGAATACCTCTTCATGGCCGTGCTGGGCGGCGTGACCAACGTGTGGGGCGCCTTCCTGGGCGCGGCCGTGGTCAAGCTGGTGGACGACCAGCTGCAGGTGCTGCTGCCGCAACTCCTGGGCACCTCGGGCAGCTTCGAGACCATCGTCTTTGGCGTGGTGCTGGTGGCCACGCTCAAGTACGCGCCCGACGGACTGTGGAGCTTCGTGGAGCGCTGGCTGCCGGCCGGCCGGCGCGCACGCACCTGGGGCGAGGCCCCCGCCCTGCCGGCGCGCGGCAAGCCCGCCGCCGGCCAGCCCCTGCTGGAGGTGCAGGCGGTGCGCAAGCAGTTCGGCGGCCTGGTGGCGGTGAACGACGTCAGCTTCGACATCCAGGCCGGCGAGCTGGTGGCGCTGATCGGCCCCAACGGCGCGGGCAAGTCCACCACCTTCAACCTCATCACCGGCGTGCTGGGCCTGAGCGCGGGTGGCGTGCGCCTGCGCGGCGAGTCGGTGGGCGGCCTGCCCTCGCGCGAGATCGCGGCGCGCGGCGTCTCGCGCACCTTCCAGCACGTGAAGATGATCCCCGACATGACCGTGCTGGAGAACGTGGCGCTGGGCGGCCACCTGCGCGGCCGCTCGGGCAGCCTGCGGGCCATGCTGCGGCTGGACCGCGCCGAGGAGCGCCAGCTCTTCGCCGAGGCGGAGCGGCAGCTGCAGCGCATCGGCATGCAGGACGCGATGCACGAGATGGCGGGCAACCTGGCCATGGGGCCGCAGCGCCTGATGGAGATCGCCCGCGCGCTGTGCTCGGACCCCTCCCTGCTGTTGCTGGACGAGCCGGCCGCCGGCCTGCGCCACAAGGAGAAGCAGGCGCTGGCCGATGTGCTGCGCCAGCTCAAGGCCGAAGGCATGAGCCTGCTGCTGGTGGAGCACGACATGGACTTCGTGATGGGCCTGGCGGACCGCATCGTGGTGATGGAGTTCGGCACCCGCCTGATGGTGGGCACGCCGGCCGAGGTGCAGGCCAGCCCCGCCGTGCGCGCGGCCTACCTGGGGACGGAACACTGATGGCCCTGCTCGAAATCCAAGACCTGCACGCGGGCTACGGACGCGCCGAGGTGCTCACCGGCCTGAACCTGCGCCTGGACGCCGGCCAGGTGGTGACCGTGATCGGCCCCAACGGCGCCGGCAAGTCGACCACGCTGAACGCGATCATGGGCGTGCTGCCCTGCAAGGGCACGGTCCGCTTCGACGGCCGCGACCTGGCCGAGCTCAGCCTGGAGGAGCGCGTGATGGCGGGCCTCGCCCTGGTGCCGGAGCGGCGCGAACTGTTCGGCACCATGACGGTGGAGGACAACCTGCTGCTGGGCGGCTGGCGCGCCAGCAAGCTGCGCCTGGAAGGCCGCGAGGGCGAACTGGAGCGGGTCTACGGCCTGTTCCCGCGGCTGAAGGAGCGCCGCGCGCAGCTCGCCGGCACGCTCTCGGGCGGTGAGCGGCAGATGCTGGCCGTGGGCCGCGCCCTGATGGCCAGGCCGCGCCTCATCATGCTGGACGAGCCCAGCCTGGGCTTGGCGCCGCTGGTGGTGCGCGAGATCTTCCGCATCATCGAGACGCTGCGGGAGGCCGGCGCCAGCATCCTGCTGGTGGAACAGAACGCCCGCGCCGCGCTGGAGGTGGCCGACCACGCCTACGTGCTGGAGACCGGCGCGATCCGCCTCGAAGGCCCGGCCAGCGAGCTGGCGCACGACCCGCGCGTGGTGGAAACCTACCTGGGCGCTGCACGCAAGCCCCAGGGCGGCTAGACTGCCGCGCCCATGACCCAGCTGAGAACCCACAACCCGGACGCCGCCAGGCCGCGCAAGCCGGCCACGGCCGCGCCCATAGACGCGAGCTTCCTGGAGACCCTGCTCGGCTACAACGCCCGCCGTGCGGCGCTAGCCGTGATCGAGGTCTTCCTGGAGCGCATGGCGCCCTATGGCCTGCGCCCGGTCGACTTCTCGGTGATGTCGCTGGTCACGCACAACCCCGGCATCACCTCGCGCCAGCTGTGCACCGCGCTGGGGATCCTGCCGCCCAACCTGGTGGGCATGATCAACGCCCTGGAGGGCCGCGGCCTGATCGAGCGCAAGCCGCACCCGCACGACGGGCGGGCGCTGGGCATCCACCTCACCGCGGCCGGGCGCAAGCTGATGCAGGAGGCCGAGCAGACCGCCGCCGCGCTGGAAGGCGACGTCGGCAACCGCCTCAGTCCGGCTGAGCTGAAGACGCTGATCCGCCTGCTCAAGAAGGTCTACAAGCCCGGCTGAACGCCCCGGGCCACGGCCCAGCGGCAGCAATACCATCCGTGCTTTCCCTGCTATTGTTTGTGTAGCACGCCGGGCGTAGACTGGCGGCCCGCCACCGCACCCACCGCCAGTTCCGCATGAGCCCCAGGGAGATCGCCGCCACCGGCCAGCTGTTCGCGCTGTTCGAGTCCCGCTATGCCCTGCGCGTGATCTGGGCCCTGCGCGACGGGCACCCGCAGACCTTCCGGCTGCTGCAAGACAGCGTGGGCGGCATCACGCCCAACACCCTCAACACCCGCCTCAAGGAATTGCGCGAGGCGGGCTTCGTGCAGCACGGCAGCGAGGGCTACCTGGCCACGCCGGCCGGGCTGGAACTGCTCAAGCGCCTGTCGGACCTGCCCGCCTTCGCGGCGCGCTGGGCCACCGCCACGCGCCGCAAAGGCCCGACGCCATGACCCTGCCCCTCACCCCCCGCGACGTGCTGCCCGCCGACGCCGGCGCCGCCTGCCTGGTCGGCCGGCTCGAACTGCCGGGCACCGGCCCGGTGCCCGTGCTGGTGCGCCCCGATGGCGTGTTCGACCTGTCGGCGCACGCCCCCACCTGCAGCGAGCTGCTGGAGCTCGATGACCTGCCCCGGCGCCTCCGGGCCGCGCCCGGGCCGCGCGTGGCCGACACCGCGCAGGCGCTGGCCAACGCCGCGCACGACGCGCGCGACCCGGCGCAGCCCTACGTCCTCGCCCCCTGCGACCTGCAGGCCGTCAAGGCCGCCGGCGTGACCTTCGTGGCCTCCATGCTGGAGCGCGTGATCGAGGAGCAGGCCCGCGGCGACGCGGCCCGCGCCGAGGCCGTGCGGCAGGCGGTGGTGGGCGTGATCGGCGACAACCTCTCGGCCGTGCGGCCGGGCTCGCCCGAGGCGGCCCAGCTCAAGGAGGTGCTGCTGGCCCAGGGCGCCTGGTCCCAGTACCTGGAGGTGGGCATAGGCCCGGACGCCGAGATCTTCACCAAGGCCCAGCCCATGAGCGCCGTGGGGCCGGGCGCGCTGGTCGGGCTGCATCCCGGCAGCGCATGGAACAACCCCGAGCCCGAGGTCGTGCTGGCCGTGGACAGCCGGGGCCGGGTGCGCGGCGCCACGCTGGGCAACGACGTCAACCTGCGCGACTTCGAAGGCCGCAGCGCGCTGCTGCTGGGCAAGGCCAAGGACAACAACGCCAGCTGCGCCATCGGCCCCTTCATCCGCCTCTTCGACGAAGGCTTCGGCATGGACGACGTGCGCACGCTGGACCTGGCGCTGCAGGTGCAGGGCCCCGACGGCTTCCGCCTTCAGGGCGCGAGCTCGCTCTCGAAGATCAGCCGCGACCCGCTGGACCTGGTGGCGCAGGCCCAGGGCGCGCACCACCAGTACCCGGACGGCTTCATGCTCTTCCTGGGCACCATGTTCGCGCCCACCGAGGACAGGCACGGCCCCGGCCAGGGCTTCACCCACGTGCTGGGCGACGTGGTGCGCATCGCGACGCCGCGCCTGGGCGCCCTGGTGAACCGGGTCGAGCGCTGCGACCGCATCCCGCCCTGGACCTTCGGCGTCGCGGCCCTGATGCGCAGCCTGCGCGCACGGGCCGCCTGAACCGCCCCCGGCCCCGCCTGCCGACCCGGCTTAAACTGCGGGGTTTTGCAAGGACCAACCATGATCACCACCCCCTCCGGCCTGCAGTATGAAGACACCGTGGTGGGCGACGGCGCCGAGGCCCGTCCCGGCCAGCACGTGCACGTGCACTACACCGGCTGGCTCTACACCAACGGCGTGCAGGGCGCGAAGTTCGACTCCAGCCGCGACCGCAACGACCCGTTCGCGTTCTCGCTGGGCGCCGGCATGGTGATCCGCGGCTGGGACGAGGGCGTCGCCGGCATGAAGATCGGCGGCCAGCGCACCCTGATCATCCCGCCGCAACTGGGCTACGGCTCGCGCGGCGCCGGCGGCGTGATCCCGCCCAACGCCACGCTGAAGTTCGACGTCGAGCTGCTGGACGCCCACTGAGCCCCGCGACGCGCGGCCGCGTCAGCGCTGCCGCAGCGCCGTGACCTCGATCTCGATCTTCATGCGCGGGTCGGCCAGGCCGACCTGCATCATGGTCGCCGCCGGCCGCACCCCGCCCAGGAATTCCTGCAGCACCGGCCAGGTCGCCGGGAAGTCTTCCGCCCGCGGCAGCAGGTAGCGCACCCGCACCACGTCGGCCAGGCTGGCGCCGGCCTCGGCCAGCGCGGCCTGGATGTTGTGCAGCGCCTGGCGCGCCTGGGCGGCCACGTCGTCGGCGATCGCCATGGTCGCGTAGTCGAAGCCGGTGGTGCCGGAGACGAACACCCACTCGCCCTGCACCACCGCGCGTGAATAGCCGATGTCCTGCTCGAAGGGCGAGCCGGAACTGATGAGTCGTCGCGTCATGCCGTCTCCCGGTGGGCGTGGACTGCGACTCTACAATCCCCCGGCCTGCGGGTTGCCGGCCCCCCGCCCTTCCGGACCCCCGGCTCGGCTTTTTTTCATGGTGGAGCTTGTCCATGCCTTGAAAAGGGCCATGCCACCCCCAAGCTCCCCCGCAGCCCCCTTTTTAGCCGCAGAAAACAACGATGTCTGAGACCCAACGGACCGAACCCACCCTG
>NZ_JADDOJ010000054.1 GCF_015159745.1 Ramlibacter aquaticus
GGGAGGGTGGAGGTCGGGAAGGGCAGGCGCATGGGGGGCTCCAGGGCGGCACGGGCCGCAAGGTGTCAGCATGCACTGTAGGCAGCCCCCCGGCCGCCGGGCGGAGGCAAAAGCGGGACAAAGCGCCGCTTTATCGCCCCTTAAGTTTTCCGGGCCGGCTTCCATACTGCATCGCAAACCGGAACTGGAACGCCCCATGAGCCTGTTCACCGCCAAACTCGAAGGCCACGCCCACGCGCTGGACCTGCTCGCCCAGCGCCAGAAGGTGCTGGCGGGCAACATCGCCAATGCCGACACCCCCGGCTACAAGGCGCGCGACTTCGACTTCGCGCAGGCCCTGTCGCAGGCGCGCGCCCAGCCCCAGGGCACGGCCACCAGCGAGCCGGACCTGCTGTACCGCAACGCCGAGCAGCCCGCGCTGGACGGCAACACCGTGGACCTGGACCGCGAGCGCGCCAGCTTCGCCGACAACGCCGTGCGCTACGAGGCCACGCTGCGCTTCATCAACAACGATGTGCGGACCATGCTGTCCGCCATCACCGGCCAGTAAGGGAGCGCGCGATGTCCTCGCTCTTCAACGTCTTCTCCATCTCCGGCAGCGCGGTCTCCGCGCAGGCCAAGCGCCTGAACGTGGTGGCCAGCAACCTGGCCAACGCCGATGCGGTCGCCGGCCCGGACGGCAAGCCCTACATGGCCCGCCAGGTCACCTTCGAGCCGGTGCCGGTGGACGGCGACGCCGAGGTCAACGGCGTGCGCGTGAGCGGCGTGACCGAGACCAGCGCCCCGGTGCGCCGGGTGCACGAGCCGGGCAACCCGCTGGCCGACGCCGACGGCTACGTGAACCACTCCAACGTGAACGTGGTGGACGAGATGGTCAACATGATCTCGGCCTCGCGCTCCTACCAGAACAACGTCGAAGTCATGAACACCGCCCGCCAGCTGCTCGCCAAGACGCTGCAGATGGGCCAGTAAGGAACACCCCATGAGCACCGTCGCCAGCACCACCGCCACGCCCGTCACCGGCACCCTGTCCAAGGTCTCCAACCTCACCTCCGCCGCCGACCAGGAAGACCGCTTCATGAAGCTGCTGGTGGCGCAGATGAAGAACCAGGACCCGCTCAACCCCATGGACAACGCGCAGATGACCAGCCAGATCGCGCAGATCAACACCGTGGGCGGCATCCAGCAGCTCAATGCCACGGTGCAGTCGCTGCTGGGCGCGTTCCAGAACCTGCAGGCGCAGAGCTCCACCGACCTGGCCGGCCGCAGCGTGCTGGTCGCCGGCGGCAACCTGCAGCTGGCCGGCGGCAAGGCCACCGGCGGCGTGCAGCTGGGCGGCTCGGCCGACACCGTCAACGTGGACATCCTGGGCGCCGACGGCAAGGCCGTGCGCAGCCTGTCCCTGGGCGCCTCGCCCGCCGGCGTGCGCAGCTTCGCCTGGGACGGCAAGGCCGCCGACGGCAGCACCGTGCCCGACGGCAGCTACACCCTGCGCGTCACCGCCAGCCAGGGCGGCAAGCCCGTCACCGCGCAGACGCTCACGGCCCAGGACGTGCTGGGCGTGGAGACCGCGGGCGACGGCAGCGTGCAGCTGGACCTGGGCAGCGCGGGCCTGCACCCGCTGTCCGACGTCAAGTCCTACCTCTGAACCCCATTTCCCACCAGGAGCCGAACCCATGAGCTTCCAGCAAGGCATCAGCGGCCTGAACGCCGCCTCCCGCAACCTCGAGGTGATCGGCAACAACATTGCCAACGCCAACACCACCGGGGCCAAGGGCTCGCGCGCCGAGTTCGGCGACGTCTACGCCACCGCCTCGCTGGCGCAGAGCTCGGCCACGCCGGGCATGGGCGTGGCCGTCACCGGCATCACCCAGCAGTTCACCCAGGGCAGCATCAAGACCACCGAGAACCCGCTGGACATCGCCATCAACGGCGCCGGCTTCTTCGCCGTCGCGCCGTCCAGCGCCGCTGGCGACCTCTCGTACACCCGCGACGGCTCCTTCCAGCTCGACAACAAGGGCTACATCGTGAACGGCGCTGGCCTGCGCCTGCAGGGCTACAGCGTGGACCCGACCACCAACCTGCCGGGCGGCCTGCTGGGCCCGATCCAGCTGCCGGCCAACGGCGTCAGCCCCAAGACCACCACCAGCGTGGGCTTCGGCCTCAACCTGGACGCACGCACCCCCGCGCCCACGGCCACCACGCCGGCCTTCTCCATGACGGACCCCAGCTCCTACACGTCGACGACCTCGTCGGCGGTGTACGACCAGCAGGGCAACCAGCACGTGCTGAGCCTGTACTTCCGCCGCGACACGGTGGACAACACCTGGGACGTCTACGCCTCCATGGACGGCACCGCGGTGCCCGCCGGCTCGCCGCAGCAGGCCGTGGGCCAGCTGGCCTTCACGCCCGCCGGTGCGGTGGACCCGGCCAACACCGGCACGCTGTCGGGCGGCCTGGTCTCCGCCGGCGGCACGCTCACCCCGGGCAAGCTGAACCTGGACCTGCCCTTCCCGACCTCCACCCTGCCGGTGGCGGGCAGCCCTTCGACCACCACGGCGCCGGTGGCGGTGGGCTTCGACAACTCGACCCAGTTCGGCAGCGCCTTCGGCGTGAACTCGGTGCAGCAGGACGGCTACGCCCCGGGGCAGCTGACCGGCTTCTCCGTCGGCGCCGACGGCACCGTGCAGGCCCAGTACTCCAACGGCAAGACCATGCCGGCGGCGCAGGTCGCACTGGCCAACTTCCGCAACGACAACGGCCTGGTGCCGGTGGGCGGCAACCTGTGGAAGTCCACGCCCGCCTCGGGCCAGCCCGCGATCAGCGCGCCCGGCACGGCCAACCTGGGCTCGCTGCAGGGCGGCGCGCTGGAGGAGTCCAACGTCGACCTCACCCAGCAGCTGGTGGACATGATCACCGCGCAGCGCGCCTACCAGGCCAACGCGCAGACCATCAAGACGCAGGACCAGATGCTCTCCACCCTGGTCAACCTGCGCTGACGCGCACTGAAGCCGCCGCGCCATGGACCGCCTGATCTACACCGCCGCCTCCGCCGCGCGCTCGCTGATGCAGCGCCAGGACGGCATCGCCAACAACCTCGCCAACGCCAACACGCCCGGCTTCCGCGCCGACCAGGTGGCCTTCCGCGCGGTGCCGGTGCGCGGCGACGGCGATCCCACGCGCGTGGTCTCGCTGGAGGCCACGGCCGGCTTCGACGAAAGCTCGGGCGCCCTGGACGCCACCGGCCGCAACCTGGACATCGCGGTGCTCGGCAAGGGCTACATCGCCATCCAGGCGCCGGACGGCTCCGAGGCCTACACCCGCGCCGGCAGCCTGCAGGTGAATTCGGACGGCACGCTGGTCAGCCCCGGCGGACTGGCCGTGGCCAGCGAAGGCGGCACCATCAACATCCCGGCCGGCAGCACGGTGAGCATCGCCAAGGACGGCACCGTGAGCGCCAAGCCCAGCAACGGCCCCTCGCAACTGGTGGGCCGCATCAAGCTGGTCAGCGCCGAGCCCGGCGCGCTGCGCAAGGGCAGCGACGGCCTGCTGCGCACCGAGACCGGCGAGGACCTGCCAGCCGACCCGCAGGTGCAGGTCGCCAGCGGCTCGCTCGAGGGCAGCAACGTGAACGTGGTCGAGGCCATGGTGGGGATGATCTCCGCCGCCCGCCAGTTCGAGACCCAGATGAAGCTGCTGCAGAACGCAGAGCAGAACGACCAGCGCGCGGCCCAGCTGCTCGCACCCGCACGCTAAGGAGAACCCGCCATGATGCAGTCGCTTTCCATCGCCAAGACCGGCCTGCAGGCCCAGCAGACCCAGCTGGACACCATCACGCACAACCTGGCCAACGTGGGCACCAACGGCTACAAGCGCGCCCACGCCGTGTTCGAGGACCTGGTCTACCAGAACCTGCGCCAGAGCGGCGGCCCCAGCTCGGGCGACACGCAGCTGCCCACCGGCCTGCAACTGGGCAGCGGCGTGCGCCCCGTGGCGACCTCGCGCGATTTCAGCCAGGGCAGCCTCACGCAGACCGGCAACAACCTGGACGTCGCCATCAACGGGCAGGGCTTCTTCCAGGTGCAGATGCCCGACGGCAGCACGGCCTACACGCGCGACGGCTCGTTCCAGGTCGACGCACAGGGCCAGATGGTCACCTCCAACGGCTTCCTGCTCAGCCCCAACATCACCATCCCGGCCACGGCGCAGAGCGTCACCATCAGCCGCGACGGCCAGGTGGCGGTGGTCCTGCCCGGCAATGCGACGCCGCAGACCGTGGGCACGCTGCAGCTTGCGCACTTCGTCAACCCGGCCGGCCTGGACCCGCGCGGCGGCAACCTCTTCACCGAGACCGCCTCCTCGGGCAACCCGCAGACCGGCAACCCCGGCAGCAACGGCATGGGCACGCTGGTGCAGGGCTCGGTCGAGTCCTCCAACGTCAACGTGGTGGAGGAGCTGGTGGCGATGATCCAGACGCAGCGCGCCTACGAGATCAACTCCAAGGCGATCCAGACCTCCGACCAGATGCTGCAGCGCCTGACGCAGCTGTGACCCGGGAGCGCCACGCCATGCACCACGCCCACAGCACCCCGTACGCGTTCGCGTCGGCCTTCGCCCGCGCCGTCGGCCTCGCCATCGCGGCGCTGGCCACGCTGGCCACCGGCTGCGCCGCCATCACCACGCCCGAAGTCGACATGCACCCGGCCTCGCAGCAGCCGGTCGCCATCGCGTACCCGCAGGCCGCGCCCTCGACCAGCGGCGCCATCTTCAACGCCAGCACGCACCGCCCGCTGTTCGAGGACCGCCGCGCCCGCCTGGCCGGCGACACGCTGACCATCCAGATCGAGGAGACGGTGACCGCCAGCCAGCAGTCCACCACCAAGCTGGACAGGTCCGGTTCCTTGAGCAGCAGCATCAGCGCCATGCCCTTCTTATCGGCAGGAACCCTGGGCCGCTTGAGCGCCGGTGCTTCATCCGCCACCTCGGGCAGCGGCGACGGCAAGACCGACAGCAACAACAACTTCAACGGCGTCATCACGGTCACCGTGCAGCAGGTGCTGCCCAACGGCAACCTGCTGGTGGCCGGCGAGAAGCAGATCGGCGTCAACGGCAACGTGGACGTGATGCGCTTCTCCGGCGTCGTCAACCCGGCCACCATCCGCGCCGGCAACGTGGTCAGTTCCACCCAGGTGGCCGAGGCTCGGCTCGACAAGCGCGGCCGCGGCGACGTCGGCAAGATCCAGGGCCTGGGCTGGCTGTCGCGCTTCTTCCTCACCATCGCACCGGTCTGAACATGCCATCCCTGAAGGTCTTCCTGGCTGCGCTGCTGTTGGGCGCCAGCGCCCTCGCCGGGGCCGCCGTCACCGGTGGCGACACCGAGCGCATCCGCGACCTCGCCAGCGTCTCCGGCGTGCGCGAGAACCAGCTGATCGGCTACGGCGTGGTGGTCGGCCTGGACGGCAGCGGCGACGCCACCAACCAGGTCCAGTTCACCGGCCAGAGCGTGCAGTCGCTGCTCTCGCAGTTCGGCGTCACGCTGCCGCCCGGCGTCACGCCGCAGATGAAGAACGTGGCCGCCGTCATGGTGACCACCTCGCTGCCGGCCTACGCCCAGCCCGGCCAGCAGATCGACATCACGGTCTCGTCCCTGGGCAACGCGCGCAGCCTGCGCGGCGGCACGCTGCTGCTGACGCCGCTGCGCGGCGCCGACGGCCAGATCTACGCCATGGCCCAGGGCAACCTGGTGGTCGGTGGCGCCGGCGCCTCGGCCGGTGGCAGCAAGGTCGCGATCAACCACCTGCTGGCCGGCCGCGTGCCCGGCGGCGCCACGGTGGAGCGCGCGGTGGGCAACGCCGCCCTGGAAGCCGAGTACCTGCACCTGGAGCTCAACACCACCGATTTCTCCACCGCGCGCCGCATGGCCGAGGCCATCAACGCGGCGCAGAAGTCGCCCGTGGCCGAGCCGCTGGACGGCCGCGTGGTGCGCGTGAAGATGCCGGCGCAGGGCAGCCGCGTGCAGTTCATCGCCGACATCGAGAGCCTGGAGGTGCGGCTGGAAGCGCCGCCGGCCAAGGTCATCATCAACGCCCGCACCGGCTCGGTGGTGATCAACCAGTCGGTGCGCCTGGGCGCCTGCGCCGTGGCCCACGGCAGCCTCTCGGTGACGGTGTCCAGCACGCCGGTCGTGAGCCAGCCCAACCCCCTGTCCACCGGCGGCCAGACCGTGGTCGCCGAGAAGGCCGACATCCGCATCCAGCAGGGCGCCGGCACGCTGTTCAACGTGGCGCCCAGCGCCGACCTGGCCGAGATCGTGAAGTCCCTCAACGTGCTGGGCGCCAGCGCACAGGACCTGATCGGGATCCTGCAGGCGATCAAGGCCGCCGGCGCGCTCAAGGCCGAACTGGAGATCATCTGACATGCTCACGTCCGGCGGCGATTCCCTAGGCGTCGACGCACGCAAGCTCGACGCGCTGCGCGGCGAGGCCGCGCGCGACCCCAAGGCCGCCGCGCGCCAGGCCGCCGTGCAGTTCGAGGGCCTGTTCATGCAGATGGTCCTCAAGAGCATGCGCGACGCCACGCCCAAGGCCGACGGCAGTCCCTCGCAGGACACCTTCACCGGCATGTTCGACAGTCGCATGGCGCAGCAGTTCGCCGGCCGCCCGCACGGGCTGGCCGACGTGCTGGAGCAGCAGCTCACGCGGCACATGCACAACCTGCCCGCACCCTCGCCCGAGAACGTGGCGGCGGCCCAGGCCGCGGCGGTCGCGCAGGCCCAGCAGGCGGCGGCCGCGCGTGCGGCGCAGGGCCTGTCGCTGCGCGGCGCGGCTGCCGCGGGCCCGCTGCCGGCGGCCGGCGCGGCCACGGCCTCGCAGCCGGCGGCCCAGCGCGCCGCCGACTTCATCCAGAAGATGCTGCCGCACGCCCAGGAGGCCGAGCGCGCCACGGGCGTCCCGGCCTCCTTCATCCTGGGCCAGGCCGCGCTGGAATCCGGCTGGGGCCGGCACGAGGCGCGCAACGCCGACGGCAGCAGCAGCTTCAACCTGTTCGGCATCAAGGCCGGCGGCAGCTGGCAGGGCGCGAGCACCGACGCCATGACCACCGAGTACACCGGCGGGCAGGCCGTGCGCCAGAAGGCAGGCTTCCGCAGCTACGGCTCCTACGCCGAGGCCTTCACCGACTACGCCCGCATGCTGGCCGCCAGCCCGCGCTACAGCGCGGTGCGCGGCGCCAGCACGGCCGAGGCCTTCGCCGGCGGCATGCAGCGCGCCGGCTACGCCACCGATCCGCAGTACGCCGCCAAGCTGGCGCGCACCATCAACCACACGCTCGCGCTGCAGCGGGCCATGGCCTGACGGCCTGACGAGGTCAACCCATGAGCTCGCTCCTCAACATCGGCAGCAGCGGCCTGCTGGCCGCGCAGGCCTCGCTGACGACCATCTCGCACAACATCACCAACGCCAACACGGACGGCTATTCGCGCCAGTCCACGGTGCAGACGACGGCGGGCGGCCTCTACACCGGCTCCGGCTTCTTCGGCCAGGGCGTGCAGGTCGACAGCGTGCAACGCCAGTACGACCAGTACCTCACCGGCGCCGTGCAGCAGACGGCGGCCGTGTCGGCGTCGGACAGCACCCGGGCCACCGGCCTGGACCAGCTCGACAGCATCTTCGGCAACGGCGACAACGGCATTGGCGCCGCCATGGACCAGGTCTTCGCCGCCGCCGGTGACCTTGCCAACCGGCCCAACGACCTCTCGGTGCGCCAGGCCTTCCTGGGCCAGGTGCAGGCGCTGGCCCAGCGCATCGACAGCATGGGCACGCAGATCGCCGCGCTGCAGTCCTCGGCCGACACCCGCATCACGCAGGACGCCTCCGCGGTGAACGCGCGCCTGACCGAGATCCACCAGCTCAACGACCGCATCGCGCAGGCCCAGGCCAGCGGGCAGCCGCCCAACGACCTGCTGGACCAGCGCGACACCGCGCTCAAGGCCCTCAACGGCCTGATGGCCGTGAGCGCGGTGCCCAACAACGACGGCACCATCAGCCTGTTCACGAAGTCCGGCCAGCCCCTGCTGGTGGGCGCGCAGCAGTCGCGCCTGGACGGCGTGCCCGACCCCAACGACGCGTCGCGCATCGCGGTGCGCCTGACGATAGGCACCGCGCCCGCCGCCAGCACGCAATGGCTGGATGCCAACGCCCTGGGCGGCGGCAGCCTGGCCGGCGCGCTGACCTGGCGCGACCAGGACCTGGCCGCCGCCATCAACCAGGTCGGCCGCATCGCCGACGTGGTGGGCGCCGCGCTGAACCAGCAGCAGCAGCTGGGCGTGGACATGAACGGCAATCCCGGCCAGCCCCTGCTCAGCGTGCCCGGCCCGGCCGTCAAGCCCGCCGCCACCAACACCGGCTCGGCCAGCCTCACGGCCAGCATCGCCAACCCGTCGGCGCTGCAGCCCAGCGACTACGACGTGCAGTGGGACGGCAGCCAGTACACGATCACGCGGCTGACGGACCACACCAGCACCAGCAGCGCCACGCTGCCCGCCACCGTGGACGGCATCCAGTTCAACGCCGGCGCCACCGGCACCCCCGCCGCCGGCGACCGCTGGCGCGTGCAGCCCTTCGCGATGGCCGCCACCGGCGTGAGCGCCAAGCCGCTGGCGCCGCAGCAGGTCGCGACCGCCTACGCCGTGGGCATCCAGTCCGGCGCCACGAATGCGGGCAGCGCCGTCGCGCTCAACTTCGCCGTGGTGCAGGGGCCGGCCGGCACGCAGCCCATGACCATCACCTTCGACGGCGCCGGCGGCTACCAGGTCGCGCCCGGCCAGCCGCCCACGCTGGGTGCGCCGGTCTACAGCGGCACCTACACCCCGGGCTCGGCGACCACGGTCCCGGCGACCGGCAACATCAATGGCTGGTCGGTGCGCATCGACGGCACGCCCGCTGCCGGCGACACCTTCCTGGTGGCCCCGGTGAACCCCGCCTCGGACAACCACAACGCGCTCGCGCTGCAGGGGCTGGCCAACGCGCCCCTGGCCAACGGCTCCACGCTGGCCGAGGCCTATGCGGCCCTGGTCGGCGACGTGGGCACGCGGGTGCAGGGCGGCAAGGCCGCCGCGCAGGTCTCGTCGCAGCTCGCCTCCGAGGCCGTGACGCGGCAGCAGAACGTGTCGGGCGTGAACCTCGACGAGGAGGCCGCCGACATGCTGCGCTACCAGCAGGCCTACCAGGCCGCCGCCAAGATCATCCAGGCCAGCCAGACCGTGTTCTCCGCGCTGATCGCGGCCACCGGCAGCTGAACGAACGAAGGGACATCGCCATGCGCGTCGCCACGCTCAACACCGCCATGCAGGCCCTCGCGGCCATCGAGAACCGCCAGGCCGACCAGGCCCGGCTGCAGTCGCAGATGTCCAGCGGCCTGCGCGTGCAGTCGCCGGGCGACGACCCGGTGGCCGCGGCCCAGGCCGAGCTGGCCCGCTCGCGGCTGTCGCACCTGGCGCAGGACCAGCGGGCCAACCAGCTGTCCGGCAGCGTGCTCTCGGCCGCCGACGGCGCGCTGGGGCAGGGCGTGAACCTGCTGCAGGCCGTGCGCGAGAACCTGGTGGCCGCGGGCGACGCGGCCTATGCCGACAGCGACCGCCAGGCCCTGGGCCAGCAGCTGCAGACGCTGCGCAGCCAGCTGCTCGCGGTGGCCAACACCGGCGACGGCGCCGGCGGCTTCATCTTCGGCGGCCAGGGCAGCACCAGCCAGCCCTTCAGCGGCACCAGCAACCCGGCCTACACGCCGGCCGCCGGCCAGCAGCGCATCGGCGAGGACGCCAACTACGCCACCACGGTGGACGGCCGGGCGGCCTTCATGAACCTCCCGCTGGGCAACGGCGTGTTCACCACCGCCTCGGCCGCGGGCAACACCGGCAGCGGCTTCGTCACCCCCGGCGACGTGGTGGACCCGACCCAGATCACCGGCCATGGCTACGCGATCAGCATCGCCGGCAGCCCGGGCGCACTCACCTACAGCGTCACGGACACCACCAGCAACACCGTCCTCAGCAGCGGCACGCCCTTCACGGCGGATTCGCCCATCACCGTCGCCGGCCAGCGCGTCACCATCAGCGGCGCACCGGCCGCGGGCGACAGCTTCACGCTGGCGCCGGCCGGCCGCCAGAGCGTGTTCAAGACGCTGGACGACGCGATCGCGCTGCTGAAGACGCCGGACATGCCCCGCAACACCTTCACCGAGAAGCTGCAGGGCGTGCAGGCCAGCCTGGACCGTGCGCTGGACGGCCTGTCGCTCACGCGCAGCCAGGTCGGCGCCGAGATGCGCAACGTGGACGAGGCCGCCTCGCTGAACGCCGCGCAGACCCAGGGGGCGACGCAGCGCCGCAGCGACCTGCGCGACGTGGACATCGCCAGCGCGATCACCCAGCTGCAGACCGGGCAGACCGGCATGGACGCGGCGCTGAAGAGCTACATGTCCATCGGCAAGACCTCGCTGTTCCAACTGCTGGGTTGACGACGCCCGGCGGGGCGGCCGCCGCTGGACAGTGAACGAGTCACCATGGCGTCACCGCCCGGGTTATCCCTGGGGCGCGTGAACGTTGTCTCCGTAGGATGGTGGCGCGCCCGGAATGTACAGGGCGCGCAAACACAGGAGGCAAGAGACATGCAAAGAAGATGGATGCTCACCAGCATCGCGGCGGCGGCATTGCTGGCGGCGTGTGGTGGCGGTGGCGGTTCGGTCAGCCGGGGCACCCTGGTCGAGCCGGCGGCCCTGGTCACCACGGTGACCGCAGCGCAGATCGATTCGCAGGCCACGACCTCGGGCCTGGAGACCCTGGCCGGGGCCGCCAAGTGCGACGTCAAGGTGGTGTCGCTGAACTACATCACGCCCGGCGTCGCCGGCGAGAACTCGAACGCCTCGGGCGTGCTGCTGGTGCCGGCCGGCGCCTGCGCCGGCGCCCCGGCGCCCCTGCTGGCCTACGCCCGCGGCACCGAGGTCTACAAGCCGCGGACCCTGGCCAACCCCAAGGACCCCGAGACCTTCTCCATGATGGCGATGTTCGCGGCCCAGGGCTACGCCGTGGTGGCCACCGACTACCTCGGCTATGCCAAGTCGGGCTACGCCTACCACCCCTACCTGCACGCCGACTCGGAAGCCTCGGCGGTGGTCGACTCCATCCGTGCGGCACGCAATGCCGCCGCCAGCCAGGGCCTGGCCCTGTCGGGCAAGGTGATGGTGACGGGCTACTCGCAGGGCGGCCATTCCTCGGCGGCGACGCAGCGGGCCATCGAGCGCGACAACGCGGGCGAGATCAACCTCGTCGGTGCCGCGCACCTGGCTGCCCCGGTCAACCTGTCGGGCTCGCTCGAGCTGACGGAGGCGATCGCGGGCTACCAGTTCTTCGTGCCCTTCATCGTGACCTCGTGGCAGAAGGTCTACGGCAACGTCTATAGCAACGTGACGCAGGCCTTCAAGGCGCCGTACGCCTCGTACATCGAGACGCTGCTGCCCAGCCCGACGCTGACCTACGGCACCTTGCTCAGCACCGGCTCGCTGCCCGGGGGGACGCCCGACCAGGCCCGTGACGCGCTGTTCCAGTCCGCCTTCCTCACGGACGTGCGGACCAACACGAACGACGGCCTGTTCCAGGACGCGGTCAAGAACGACCTGACCGGCTTCACGCCCAAGGCGCCCACCCTGCTGTGCGGCGGCTCCGGGGACCCGACGGTGCCCCCGGCGGTGCACCAGAACGTGTGGAAGGCGGCGCTGGACCAGCGTGGTGCGACCAACGTGAGCACGGTGGACGTGGACCCCTATGTGCAGGCCACCTTCGGGCCCGGCGGCGTGGCGCCCACCGACCCGACCTCGGCCGCCTACGCCACCTACTACGGCAGCTACCACGGCGGCTACGAGCCCCCGTTCTGCTACGCGCAGGCGCGGGCCTTCTTCAACCCCCTGCGCTGATCGGGGAGCGCGGGCTGCGGGCCCGCGCTCACTCGCTCATGCGCCGCACCAGCGATCCCGCCGCGTGCGGCGGCAGGTTCATCAGCTGGCCCAGCTCGGCGAAATCGTCGGGCAGGGCCGGGTTGTGCCATCCCGTGGGCATGGCCACGTGGCGGGCGATGCGCACGGCCAGGGCCACGGTACGGGGCCCGGGCTCGTTGCCGTGCGGCTCGCCCAGCCGGCGCAGGGCCGGCGCGAACTGCCAGCGCGCCATCAGGTCGCGACCGACCTCGTGCAGCGTCACGCCCAGCTCTTCGCGCTGGACGTCGGCGGTGCGCAGGGCAGGGTCCAGGCGCTGGCGCAGCGCCATGCGTTCGCACAGCACGGGCTCCACGCACCAGGCCATCACGGTCACCACGTCGTGCAGCAGCGCCGCCTGGTGCAGCAGCTCCACATCCACGTCCTGGCGGTGGATCGCGATCGCCGCGGCGATGCGCGCCGCGCAGTGCGAGCGGTCTATCACCGCCATGGCCCCCTCCAGCCCGCGTGGGTGGGCGGCCAGCGCGTCGTCCAGCACCGGCAGCTCGCCGAACACGCGGAAGAAGGGCTCCACCCCCATCAGCACCAGCGCGCCCGTCACGGTTTCCACCGGCGTCGACAGGCGTGAGGACAGGGCGCCTGCCGCATGGGCGAGCAGCTGCGCGCACATCAGCGGGTCGCGCAGCACGATGTCGGCCAGCAGGTGGGCGTCGGCGCGGTCGGGGTCCGCGCGCAGGCTGTCGATGTCGCGCCGCGTGCTGTGCATCACGGGCAGCGGCAGGGCCGACAGCCGGCGGGCCCACGCATCCAGCGCGGCGGAAGGGGAGGCACTCATGCACCTTGGTTTCGGCCGCGGCGCAGGAAGCTGAAGTCCGTGCCAACCCGCAGCCGCCAGTGACGCCGACGCACCCTGGGCAGCTTTCCCTAAACCGTCTTAAGCAAATGCCTTAAGCATGTGCCTTGACCCCGGGGGCTTGTGAACCGAAAGTTACAGGAATGAAAATCCTGATCGTCGACGACGATGAAATCGCCCGGATTTCACTGTCGAACATCCTCAGCCACGCGGGCGCGGAGATCGTCCAGGCCGAGGATGGCGAGCAGGCATGGGCGCTGCTCGAAGGCGGGCTGCGGCCCGCCGCCTGCTGCTCCGACGTCGTGATGCCGCACCTGGACGGCCTGGGCCTGCTCGCGCGTGCGCGAGGCCACATGGTGCTCAAGGACCTGCCCTTCGTGCTGATCTCCTCGGCGGCCGACCGCAGCACCGTGGAGACCGCGATCGCCCACGGCGTGGCCGGCTACATCCTCAAGCCCTTCCTGGCCGTGCAGACGCGCGCCACCGTGGACCGCGTGGTGCGCGAGCGCCGGGCCGCCCGCTCCGAGCATTTCCTGGTCACCCGGCGCCGGCTGGACGTCTCCCTGGAGCGTCTGGAGCAGATGCTGGCGCTGTTCCGCACCGAGGCGCAGACCCTGGCCCAGGCCATGGCCCAGGGCCCGGCCCCCGAGCACACCGGCGAGCTGCAGCGCCTGCACGGCAGCAGCCTGCTGCTGGGCCTGTGGAAGGTCGCGGCCTTCCTGAGCGCGGCCATGGGCGTGGACGTGAGCCCCGCCGACCGCCTGCTGGCCGTGCGCGAGGCCGAGATGCTCGTCGAGGACCAGCTCGAGGACCTCACCCAGCTCGCCCCCGCGGCCTGATCCTGCCGGGTTCTTGCCCATGTTCGCGGCCGACCTGCCTGTGCATGAACAGGCGCGACTGACCCGGCTGCGCCAGCTGGAACTGCTGGACACCGCCGCCGAGGACGTGCTGGACGGCTTCACCCGCATGGCGGCCCGCCTGACGGGGATGCCCATCGCCCTCATCTCGCTGGTCGATGCCGACCGCCAGTGGTTCAAGTCGGCGGTGGGCCTGCAGCAGGGCATGCAGACGCCGCGCGAGCACGCGTTCTGCGACCAGGCCATCCGCGGCCAGTCCGTCTTCGAGGTCAGCGATGCGCGGCAGGACCCGCGCTTCGCCTGCAACCCGCTGGTGACCGGCCAGCCGCACATCGCCCATTACGCGGGCGCCCCCCTGGTGATGCCGGGCGGTGAAGCGATAGGCACCCTGTGCGTGATCGATTCGCAACCCGGGCAGCTGGGCCCGCAGGACCGCGAGCTGCTGGCGCAGCTGGCCCGCAACGTGGTGCAGGTGCTGCTGCTGCGCGAGGCCGACCGCAAGCTGGCACGCGAACAGATCCTCACGCACGGCGACGCGCTGGCGGACTTCTCCCCGGTCGGCATGGCCTCCATGGACCGCGAGGGCGGCCTGCGCCATGCCAACGTGCAGTGGATGGCGCTGTTCGGTGCCGAGTGGCTGGCCGATTGCGAGGGCTTCGGCTGGCTGGTGCTGCTGCAGCCCGAGGACGCCGCGCAGGCGCGCGAGCGCGTGGCCGCCGCCGCCTTGGCCGGGGAGGAGTTCCGCATCGAGGCCTGGACGCTGGACGGCCGCCGGCGGTTGCGCCTGTACGGCAGGCCCGGCGGCGACCCCGGCGAGTACGTGGTGGCCGCCGCCGACATCACCACCCAGCACGTGCTGCAGCAGAAGCTCACCCGGCAGAACGCGCTGCTCACCACGGTGCTGGAGCACCTGCCTTGCGGGCTCACGGTCTTCGACGAGGACCTCCAGCTGATCGCCTCCAACGGCGCGGTGCGCAACCTGCTGGACCTGCCGGAGCACATGTTCTCGGGCGATGTGCCGCTGGACTACCCGCGCATCGCCGCGGTGCTCGCGCAGCGGGGCGAATTCGGCGAGGGCGCGCCGGCCGAACTGGTGCAGCAGCGCGTGGCCAAGCTGCTGGGCCAGTCCAGCCACCACTGGGTGCGCACGCGCCCCAACGGCCGCGTGCTGGACGTGCGCGGCAGCCGCGCGCCCGGGGGCTACATCGTCAGCACCTGCACCGACGTCACCGAGGAACGCCGGGTGCGCGAGGCGCTGCGCCGCGGCCAGGCCCGGCTGGCCCATGCCCTGGAGGCCTCGGGCCTGGGCCTGTGGGAGGGCGACCTCGCCCGCGGCGAGCTCTACATCTCGGCCCCGCTGGCGCGCATGCTCGGCCTGCCCGAGGAAGACCTGCTGCTGGACCGCGACGCCATGCGCCGCTTCGTGCCCGGCCACGAAGACGGCGAGCTGGGCCGCCAGCGCGCCCGGCTGCTCAAGGGCGAGATCGAGCGCATGTCGGTGGAGCTGCCCCTGCGCATGTCCCACGGCGAGAGCACCTGGATGCAGGTGGATGCCCGGGTGGCCGAGCGCGATGCCGACGGCCGCGCCCTGCGCATGGTGGGCACCTGCCGCGACATCAGCGCGCGCCGCCGCGCCGAGGCCGAGATGCAGGCCGCGCTGCGCGCCGCCGACGAGGCCAACCGCGCCAAGAGCGAATTCCTCGCCACCATGAGCCACGAGATCCGTACCCCGATCAACGGCGTGATCGGCCTGACCCAGCTGCTCTCCGGCGCCCAGCTGCCGCAGCGCGAACGCAGCTACGTGGACATGATCGACAGCTGCGCCAAGTCGCTGCTCAGCCTGGTCGACAACATCCTGGACATCTCCAAGATCGAAGCCGGCCACGTCACGCTGGAGGAGATCACGCTGGACCTGCCGCAGCTGGTGCGCGAGGTGGGCGACGTGTTCGGCGTGCGGGCGGCCGAGAAGGGCATCAGCTTCCGCTGCGACCTGCACCCCGACCTGCCGCGCTGGCTGGTCGGCGACCCCGCGCGGCTGCGCCAGATCCTGCTTAACCTGCTGGGCAACGCGCTCAAGTTCACCGAGCGCGGCGGCTTCTCGCTGGAAGTGCGCACCATCGGCGAAGCCGCCGGGCGGCGCCTGGTGTTCGCCGTGTCGGACACCGGCATCGGCATCCAGCCGGCCGACCAGGCCCGGCTGTTCCGCCGCTTCACGCAGGCCGACGCCTCGGCCACGCGGCGCTTCCGCGGCACCGGCCTGGGCCTGGCCATCTCCCGCGAGCTGGCCCAGCTCATGGGCGGCGACGTCGGGCTGCGCAGCCAGCCCGGCCAGGGCTCGACCTTCACCCTCTCGATCCCGCTGCGCGTCGCGCCGGCGCCGGCGGTGCAGGCCTGCGCGGTCCCCACGCGCAGCGGCCCGGCCGACGCGGCCATCCTGCTGGTCGAGGACAACGAGGTGAACCAGCTGGTGGCGCAGGGCCTGCTGGCCAGCCTGGGCTACACCCACATCACCCCCGTCTTCAACGGCCGCGAGGCGGTGCAGGCCTGCCAGGGGGCCGCCTTCGACCTCGTGCTGATGGACTGCCAGATGCCCGAGATGGACGGCCTGCAGGCGACCCGCCTGCTGCGCGCGGGCGGCTGGCGCGGGCCCATCATCGCGCTCACCGCCAGCGCCACCTCCGGCGACCGCGAGCGCTGCCTGGAAGCCGGCATGGACGACTACATCGCCAAGCCGATCGAGCCCTCGGTGCTGGCCGAGAAGGTGAACCGCTGGCTCGCCCGCGAGGGCGCGCAGGCGCCGGCCGACGCCGGCTCGCGCCTGCCCGAAGCCTTCGACGTGCAGGCCGTGCAGGAGCGCTTCCTGGGCGACGCCTCGCTGTTCGGGCGGGCGCGCGCCATCTTCCTGCGCGACGCCCAGGGCCGCATCGCCGAACTGGCGGCGGCCCTGCAGGCCGGCGACGCGTCCGGCGCGCGGCGCATGGCGCACGGCCTCAAGGGCTCGTCGGCCACCCTGGGCGCGCAGCAACTGGCCGCGCAGTGCGCGCGCATCGAGCACGCGGCCGACCCGCTGGCCATCGCCGTCGCCGACTGGGCCGCCCAGGCCGGTGCCGCCCTGGACGCGTTCACGCTCGCCAGCGCGGTCGATGTCCCGGCCTGAGCCCCGAAAAGGCCGGGCTTTCGGGCCCATATCCGGCGCTCCACCCAGCCCCGGCTTGCCTAGCATGGCGCCATGACCCCCTCGCGCGCCCTGGCGGGATTGGCCCGCCTGCAGCCCCGGTGGCTGCCCGGTGCGGCCGCCGCCGCGACCACCGTGCTCACGGTCGGCCTGGTGCTGACCGCGGCCGTGGTCGTGCTGGTCATGCGCACGCTCTCGGCCGAGGCCGAGGCCGAATTCAACCGCCGGGTGGACGTGCTGCGGCTGCAGGTGGAGCAGCCCATGCGCTTCATCGAGCGCGGCCTGCTCAACGCGCGCGCCGCCTGGGTGATGAGCGGCCACCTGGATGCGCACGACCTGCGCACCTACGTGCGGGCGCGCGATTCCCGGGGCCAGTTCCCCGGCATCCGGGGCGTCGGCGTGGCGGTGCCCGTCACGCGCGCCGGGCTGCCCGCGTTCGTGGAGACAGAGCGTGCGCACGCGCACCCCGGCTACGCCGTGAACAGCGCGGGCGCCGGCGACCTGGTGCTGATCCGCGCGGTGGAGCCGGAGGAGAGCAACCGGGCGGCGCTGGGCTTCGACTTCATGTCCGAACCGGTGCGCCGCACGGCAGTGGAACGCGCGGTGGCCACGGGCGAACCCACGCTGACGGCGCCGCTGCGCCTGGTGCAGGACCAGGCCGGGCGCAATGCCTGGCTGATGTTCGTGCCGGTCTACGCCGGGTCGCCGCAGACCCCCGCCCAGCGCGCGCAGCAGCTGCTCGGGCTGGTGTACGTGGCCGTGGTGATCGAGGAGGCCATCCATTCCGCCGTCGACCTGGAGACGCAGGGCATGCGACTGCGCGTCTTCGAGGGCCGGGCCACCGACGGCGATCCCCTGTACGACACGCGTCCGGCCACGCACGAGGACATGGGCATGGAGCCGCTGGTGCTGACCGCGCTGCGGACCCTGGACGTGGGCGGCCGTGCGCTCACGCTCGAATTCCAGACCGAGCCGCGCCTGGTCGCGCCGTCCGGCGGCTGGGTGCCGCTGGCGATCACCGGCGCCGGTGCCGCGGTGTCGGGCCTGCTGGCGCTCATCGTCTGGCTGGCCCTGTCGGGCAAGGATCGCGCGCTGCAGCTCGCGCGCGACATGAACTCCGACCTGGACCGCATGGCCGGCATCGTCGAGCGCACCGGCGGGGCGGCGTTCTCCATCGACACCGCGGGCGTCATCACCTGGGTCAACGCCGGCCTGGCCGAGCTCACCGGGCGGTCGCAGGCCGAGCTGATCGGCCAGCCGCTGCGCGACACCTTCGCGCGTGCGATGTCCAGCGACCACCTGCACAGCCTGCGCCTGCAGCTCCTGGGCGAGGGGCATTGCCAGTTCGAGATCTCGGACCAGCGTCCCGACGGCGGCAGCTGGGCGGCCCACGTGCAGCTGCAGGCCCGGCGCGACGAGGCCGGCCAGCTCCTGGGCTACGAGGGCGTGGCCCTGGACGTGGCCGAGCGCAAGCGCATCCAGGACCAGCTGCGTGCCAGCGAGCACCTGGTGCGCGCCATCGCCGACAACCTGCCGGCGCGCATCTCCTACTGGGACCGCGAGCTGCGCTGCCACTTCGTGAACAAGCGCTTCTGCGAGGTCTTCGGGCGGCCGCGGCACGAGGTGCTGGGCCGCACCCTGGACCAGCTGGGCAGCCCCGAGGAGACGCACCGCACGCAGACGCACTTCCTGTCCGCGCTGCAGGGCCTGCCCCAGCAGTACGAGGCCACCTCGACCGAGCCGGACGGCCGGCGCGGCAGCTGGCAGGTGCACGTGATCCCCGACCTGGACGAGGACGGTGAAGTCAACGGCCTCATCGTGCTGGCCAGCGATGTCAGCGAGCTGCGCGCGGCGCGCGACATGGCGCTGTCCACCAGCGAGGCCAAGAGCCGCTTCCTCTCCAGCATGAGCCATGAGATCCGCACGCCCATGAACGCGGTCATCGGCATGCTGCGCCTGCTGCAGGGCACCGGCCTGGACAGCCGGCAGCAGGATTACGTGGGCAAGGCCCGCTCGGCGGCGACCTCGCTGCTGGGGCTCCTGAACGACATCCTCGACTTCTCCAAGATCGAGGCCGGCCGCATGGAGCTGGACTGCCGCCCCTTCCGCGTCGACGACCTGCTGCGCGACGTCGGCATCATCCTGGCGGCCAACGTGGGCGACAAGGACGTGGAGCTGGTCTACGACGTGGACCCGCGCCTGCCGCAGCAGCTGGTGGGCGACGACATGCGGCTGCGCCAGATCCTCGTCAACCTGGGCGGCAACGCGGTCAAGTTCACCGAGTCGGGCATCGTCGCGCTGCAGCTGCGCATGCTGCACCGCAGCTCGCGCGGGGTGCGCCTGGAGCTCGCCGTCGAGGACAGCGGCATCGGCATGACGCTGGAGGAGCAGGACCGCCTGCGCGGCGACTTCATGCAGGCCAGCGGTTCGACCGCGCGCAATTTCGGCGGGACCGGCCTGGGCCTGGGCATCTGCCGCCGCCTGGCCGAGATGATGGGCGGCAAGCTGATGCTGCAGAGCACGCCCGGCGTGGGCAGCCGCTTCTCCATGGTGGTCACGCTGCCCGAGGCGAGCTGGGACGGCGCGCCGGTGCCGCCCGAGGAGCCGCCCATCGACCGCGTGCTCATCGTGGACGACAACCTGGTCACGCGCTCGGCGCTGGCCGCGATGGCGCGGGCCCAGGGCTGGCAGCCCGACACCGCCGCCAGCGGCGAGGAGGCGGTGCGGCTGGTGGCCGACCAGCTGCCGGGCACGCGGGGCTACGACGTGATCCTGATGGACTGGCACATGCCCGGCATCGACGGCTGGGAGGCGGCGCGCAGCATCCGTGCGCTGCAGGACGCCGCGGCCGCGCGCGCCCCCCTGCTCATGATGGTCACCTCGCAGGGCCGCGACATGCTGGCGCAGCGCCCCACGCAGGAGCAGGCGCTGCTGGATGGCTTCCTGGTCAAGCCGGTCACCGGCAGCATGCTGCGCGACGCGGTCACGCAGGCGCTCAGCCCGCAGCCGCCGGCCGCGCCCGAGCCGCGCCAGGTGCCGCTGGCCGGGCTGCGCATCCTGGTGGTCGAGGACAACGACATCAACCAGGAGATCGCCCGAGAGCTGCTGGTCTCGCAGGGCGCGCACGTGGACCTGGCCGGCAATGGCGAGGAGGCGCTGCGGCGCCTGTCGCCCTCGCACTGGTTCGACCTGGTGCTGATGGACATCCAGATGCCGGTCATGGACGGCCTGGCGGCCACGCGGCTGCTGCGCGGCGACCCGGTTCACGCGGCGCTGCCCATCATCGCCATGACCGCCAACGTGCTGGAGAACGACCGCCTGGACTGCCAGGCCGCCGGCATGAACGGCCACGTCAGCAAGCCCTTCGAACTGGACGACCTGGTGCGGGTCATCCTTGCCCACGTGCCCGCGCGAGCCATCGCCGTGGACCTGGCGGTGCCCGCCCCCGCGCCCGTGCAGCCGCCCGCGCCGCTGCTGGACCGCGAAGCCGCGCTGCAGCGCCTGGGCGACGCGGCGCTGCTGCAGCGGCTGATGCCCGCCTTCGTGCAGAACCTGCGCCAGGCGGCGCAGTCCCTGCCCACCTGGCTGCTGGACAGCCGCACCGACGAGGCGGTGCGCTGCGCGCACACGCTCAAGGGACTGGCCGCCACCATGGGCGCGCCGCGCCTGTCAGGCGCCGCGGCCGCCGCCGAAACCCAGTTGCTGCAGGGCCCGGGCCCGGATGCGGCGGCGGCGCTGGCGCGCATGATGAGCGCGATCGACGAGACGCTGGAAGCGCTGGACTGAGGGGCTGGCGGCGCTGATCGTGTGCGTGCTGGGCACGCGCGGGTGATGTGCTTTCGAGTGTGACTTCGGCGCGCGGGTGATGTGGTGAGCGACGTCGTTGCGCGCCGGTCATGTTCTTTCGGGCGCAACGTTGGTACGCGCCGGGCTGGGGCGCGAGTGGCTCATTCCGCTCATGTCCCCCGCCGCGCTGCGCGCGGCTCCTCCTTGACTTCGCTCCATGAGCCACCCGCACCCCAGCCCTCAGAGTGCTTCGTGCCTGCGCACACCCAAGCAAGCGCCGCCAGCCAGGCGCCTGCGGGCACGCGCACCGTGCCCACGCTGCAGGCTCTGGCCAGGTTCCGGCGCGCAGGGCTTCGGGCTGGCGTGCCCGCCCTCCAGGACCGGGATGGGGGTAGGCCACGCAGCGAAGTCAAGGAGGAGCCGCGCGCAGCGCGGCGGGGGACATGAGCGGAGTGGTCTGCCCCCGTCCCGGTCCGGGCGAGCGCCAACGCACCGAGCGCCAACGCACCGAGCGCCAACGCACCGAGCGCCAACGCACCGAGCGCCAACGCACCGAGCGCCAACGCACCGAGCGCCAACGCACCGAGCGCCAACGCACCGAGCGCCCACGCGCCGACAGCCCCGCGGTTCAGGCGCTGCGCAGGGCGAGTGCCAGGGCCGAGAGCATCGCGAACACACCGAAACCCTGCTGCAGGCGCGGTCCGCTCCAGCGCGAGGCCAGCAGGCGGCCGCCCAGCATGCCGGCCATGGCGCCGGCGGCGAAGGGCAGGGCGGCGCTCCAGGGGATGGACCCGGCCCAGGCCGCGCTCGCCACGCCGCTCGCCGAGATGATCGCGATCACGCCGACCGAGGTCGCGGTCACGGCGGCCATCGGCAGGTCGGTGATCAGCAGCAGGGCGGGCACGATGACGAAGCCGCCGCCCACGCCCAGCAGGCCGGAGAGGAAGCCGGCCCCGGCGCCGGCGCCGGCCAGGCGCAGGGCGCAGCGCGAATTCCAGCGCAGCCGGCCGGTCGTGGCGTCGTAGCGGCAGGGTGCGGACGCGCGCACCGGGGCGGCCTGCTCGGGCGCTGCCGCGGCGGGCGCCAGCGCGGCGCGGGCCTTGCGCCAGGTGCGCCAGCCGACCCAGGCCAGCACGGCCGAGAACAAGAGCGCCAGCGGCTGCTCGGGCGTGCGGTGCGCCACCCACAGGCCGGCCGGGCTCACCAGCGCGCCCGACAGCGCCATCAGCGTGGCGGCCTTGTAGCGCAGCTGGCCCTGGCGCAGGGCCAGGGCGGCGCCCAGGCCGGCCGACAGCGCCACCGCCACCAGGCCCATGGGCCCGGCCTGCGCCATCGGCAGGCCCAGCACCATCACCAGGGCGGGCACGGCGACGATGGAGCCGCCCGCGCCGGTCAGCGCGAGCAGCAGGCCCACCGCTAGGCCGAGGAAGGCGGCTGTCATCAGTGGTCCGTCGCGGGTTCGCGGCGCTGGCGCGGGGCGGCGGGCGCCAGGGCCAGGTCGTGCAGAGCCATGCCGCCCAGCATCGCGGCCACGAAGACCAGCGCCTGCCAGTGGCCCATGCCCAGGGCCACCAGGGCGGGGCCCGGGCAGAAGCCGGCCAGGCCCCAGCCGGCGCCGAACACCAGGCTGCCCGTCAGCAGGCGGCGGTCGATGTCACGCCGGGTCGGCAGGTGCATCGCACCGCCCAGGAAGTTGGTGGTGCGGCGGCGCGCGGCCGTGAAGGCCACCAGCCCGACGGCGATCGCGCCGCCCATGACGAAGGCGAGCGAGGGGTCCCACAGGCCGGCGAGGTCCAGGAAACCGACGACCTTGCCGGGGTCGGTCATGCCCGAGGCGATCAGCCCCAGGCCGAAAAGAAGGCCGGCGGCGAACTCGGCGATGCGGCTGGCGTGGCGTTTCATGCGAAGGCGTGGCGGATGAGGAAGACGATGACGAAGCCCGCGGCCATGAAGGCCAGCGTGGCGGCGAAGGAGCGGGGCGACAGGCGCGAGAGCCCGCAGACCCCGTGGCCGCTGGTGCAGCCCGCGCCCTGGCGCGTGCCCCAGCCGACCAGCAGGCCGGCCAGCACCAGCAGGGGCGTGCCGGCCTCCAGCCGGAAGGCCGGCAGGGGCGCGGCGAGCTGCCAGGCCATGGGCGCGGCCAGGAGGCCCAGCAGGAAGGCGACGCGCCAGGCCGTGTCCCCGCCTTGCGGGCGCAGCAGGCCGCCCACGATGCCGCTGATGCCCAGGATGCGGCCGTTCAGCAGCACGAAGAGCGCGGTGGCCGTGCCCAGCGTCAGGCCGCCGGCCAGGGACGCCCAGGGCGTGAAGTGGTTCCAGTCGAGTGTCATTCGTCGTGCTCCTTGTCGTCTTGCGCGGCAGCAGCGGCCGCGGGGCCGCAGAACTGCTGGTAGAGGGTTTCCATCAGCGCCAGCGCCTGCGGGCTGGCGATGCGGTAGTGGATGTTCTTGCCTTCGCGGCGGGTGCGCACCAGGCCCTGCGAGCGCAGCACGGTGAGCTGCTGCGACAGGGTGGGCTGGTGGATGCCGGTGGCGGCTTCCAGTTCGCCGACCTTGCGCTCGCCGGGGGCGAGTTCGCACAGCAGCAGCAGCCGGTCCGGGTTGGACAGCACCTTCATCAGCGCGCTGGCCTCCAGGGCGGCACGCCGCAGCGGGTGCGGGCCCAGGGTGGGGTTGGCGGTTTCGGTGTTCATGATTTACTGGAAAATATTTTATCAAAAAATATATCGACTGTCCATGCCCGCCGTTCGGTGCCGGGTCGTTGCGCGTTGTCCTTGACCTGGATCAAACAAAAATCGTTTAAATCAATTTTATTTAGGAAATTCACTTAATCCGTGGAACCGGGCCCCGCCTACGCTCGACTCATCCATGGAAAAGTCAATCGGTCCGATGGCTGGCTTCCTGGTCCAGGGGTTCACGGCAAGGACCGAGCGGGGTTGGACGGGCATCGCCCACATCCTGCGCGACGGCCGCGTGCTGGACCGGGTCGCGACAGCCCCCGTCGCCTCGGAGCGCCAGGCGCTGGAGCAGGCGGCCGACGAGGCGCGGCAACGCGTGCTGCGGCGCATCCTGGGTGAATTCCTCTGTCCCTGATCGAGCCTGCATGAACGACGCCCAGCTGCGCCAGCGATTCAACGTCACCGTCCACGGCGACGGCCCCGTCACCCTCCTGTTCGTCCACGGCCTGGGCTGCAACCAGTCGATGTGGCGCTTCGTCGCGCCGCACTTCGAGGACCGCTTCCGCGTGGTCATGATGGACCTCATGGGCTGCGGTCGCTCCGACTGGTCGGCCTGGGAGCCCGGGCGCTACGCCACGCTGGACGGCCATGCGCAGGACCTCATCGCCGTGGCGCAGGCCTTCGCCGGCCCGCACACGGTGCTGGTGGTGCATTCGGTGGCCACCATGATCGGGCTGCTCGCCGACCTGAAGGCGCCGCCGCTGTTCGCTGCGCACGCCATGTTCGCGCCCTCGCCCTGCTACCTCAACGAGGGCGGCTACACCGGCGGCTTCGAGCGCGAGACCCTGGCCGCCCTGCTGGAGATGCTGGACAACGACGGCGCCACCTTCGCCGGGCGCATGGCACCGGTGATCATGGGTGAATCCCATCCGCCCGGCTATGCGCGCGAGATCGAGGACGCCTTCTGCGCGACCCTGCCCGAGGCCTTCCGCCAGTTCGCCCGCGCCACCTTCGAGGGCGACTTCCGCGCCCGCCTGCCGCAGCTGGTCAAGCCGGTGCTGGTGCTGCAATGCACCGAGGACGTGGTCGCGCCGCGCAGCGTGGGCGAGTACATGGCCACTACCCTGCCGGATGCGCGCCTGGTGCTGGTGCCCACGCAGGGCCATGTGCCCCAGATGGCCGACCCCACGCGCTGCATCCAGGCGCTGGAGGACTTCCTGGAAGGGCTGGGCCTGGACCAGGGCCTGCACGAAGCGCAGGGCGGAGAACTTAAGCGTTGAATTGCCATTGCTTTCCAGCAGTGATTCGCGGTTCATCCCAGCGCAGTCGACCCATGATGGGCACCGTGCGGCAAACCATCGAAGACCGCCACCAGGAGTCCCCATGAAACTTTCCAACTTCTCCATTGGCGCGCGCCTTGGCGCCGCCTTCACCCTGCTTGCGCTGGCGGTGGTCCTGGTGGCCATCGTCGCCGTGAAGTCACTGGGCGCGTCGGATGCGCGCTTCGAGAACTTCGCCAACGGCGTCAACGCCCGGGCGGCCGTGGCGGCGCAGTTGCGCACCTCGGTGGACATACGGGCCATCTCGGCGCGCAACCTGGTGCTGGTCACCAAGGAGTCCGACATCGCGTCGGAGAAGACCATCGTCACGGCGGCGCACGAACGCGTGCAGGAGCGCCTGCGCAAGCTGAAGGAGATGGGCGCCGCCCCCGGCGTTTCCGACAAGGCGCGTGAGCTGATCGCCCGCATCGACCGCGTCGAGCAGAGCTACGGCCCGGTGGCCCAGCACATCGTCGACCTGGCGCTGGCCGGCAAGAAGGCCGATGCCATCCTCGAGATCAACGAGAAGTGCCGCCCGCTGCTCGCCGAGCTGACCAACGCCACCGAGGCCTACGCCGAATTCACGGCCGAATCGATCGCCCGCGCGGTGCAGGAGTCGAACGGCGACTACGTGACCGACCGCAACCTGCTGGTGGGCGTGGCGATCGGTGCCGTCCTGCTGGCGGTGCTGGCCGGCGTGTTCGTGACCGGCTCCATCGTCAAGCCCATCGCCCGTGCGGTGCACGTGGCCGAGACCGTCGCCGGCGGCGACCTGAGCTCCGAGATCCGGCCCGAAGGCCGTGACGAGACGGCCCGCCTGCTGCAGGCGCTGGCCAACATGAACGGCAACCTGGTCCGCCTGGTGGGCGAGGTGCGCTCCAGCAGCGAGAGCATCGCCACCGGCTCGGGCCAGATCGCCACCGGCAACAGCGACCTGAGCGCGCGCACCGAGCAGCAGGCCTCCAGCCTGCAGGAAACCGCCGCCTCCATGGGCCAGCTCACCTCCACCGTGCGCAGCAACGCCGAGACGGCGCAGCAGGCCACGCAGCTGGCCAGCACGGCCAGCCAGGTGGCGACCGCCGGCGGCCATGCGGTGCAGGAGGTGGTGAGCACGATGAACGACATCTCCGCCGCCAGCCACAAGATCGCCGACATCATCGGCGTGATCGACGGCATCGCCTTCCAGACCAACATCCTGGCGCTGAACGCCGCGGTGGAAGCGGCCCGTGCCGGCGAGCAGGGCCGCGGCTTCGCGGTGGTGGCCAGCGAAGTGCGCAGCCTGGCGCAGCGCAGCGCCGACGCGGCGCGCGAGATCAAGGCCCTGATCGGCGACAGCGTGGACAAGGTGCAGGCAGGCAGCCAGCAGGTGGACCGCGCCGGCCGCACCATGGGCGAGATCGTGGAGCAGGTCAAGCGCGTGAGCGAGCTCATCGCCCAGATCGGCCACGCCACCGGCGAGCAGGCCGTGGGCATCGACCAGGTCGGTGAAGCCGTGACCCGCCTGGACCAGGTAACGCAGCAGAACGCCGCGCTGGTCGAGGAGAGCGCGGCCGCGGCGGCCAGCCTCAACCAGCAGGCCTCGCGCCTGGTGTCCGCGGTCGGTGTGTTCAAGCTGCGCCAGGACGGCGGCGGCTTCGGGCTGCAGCCGGCCTGAGGGGCGATTCCGGGTTCGTTGCCAGTTTCCTTCCGAGGCCATGCGGTGATACGCCGCATGGCCTTTTTCTTTGGCGCTGGTTTGTCGCGATCAGGCTTGATGGCGGCTCGTATCGGCTTCGAGCTGGGGCGGTTGGTGCGTTGCGTTGCGTGCGTTGCGTTCCGTGCCTGCATCGCGTCAGGCAAACCCAGCCCCGGCCGCCGGCAGCCCGCTGCCGCGCCCAATGGGGCGGTCGGCACTTCGTGTCCGACTTCCCCTGCGATGCTCGGTCCAGGCCCCGCGGCGTAACTCGCTACGCGCTCGCCTGCGGCGAGCGCTTCGCTCAGACAGACGCCGCAAGTCAGAAAGCTTGGGGCCTGGCCCTGCGCTTCTCGGGCGCCCCATAGGGCGCGGCAGCGGGCAGCCG
>NZ_JADDOJ010000055.1 GCF_015159745.1 Ramlibacter aquaticus
GTGCCGTCCCTCCCCCCAACAGCCCCCGAATGCCCGCGCACTACGACACTGGCCTGATGTGGTTCCGGCGCGACCTGCGCGCCCATGACAACGCCGCCCTGTACCAGGCGCTCAAGAGCTGCCGGCAGGTGCATTGCGTGTTCGTCTTCGACCGCGCCATCCTGGACCCGCTGCCGCGGCGGGACCGCCGGGTGGAGTTCATCCGCGAGAGCCTGGTGGAACTCGACGCGACCCTGCGCGCGCTGTCGCCGCAGGGCCAGGGCGGCCTGATCGTGCTGCACGAGGACGCCGCCACGGCCATTCCGGCGCTGGCCGCCCGCCTGGGCGCGCAGGCCGTGTTCGCCAACCGCGACGACGAAAAGCCGGCCCTGGCGCGCGACGGCGAGGTCGCACGGGCGCTCTCGGCCGACGGCCGCACGCTGCACGGCTTCAAGGACCACGTGGTCTTCGAGCGCGACGAGCTGCTGACCCAGGGCGGCAAGCCCTACACCGTCTTCACGCCCTACAAGAAGAGCTGGCTGGCCAAGGTCGATGCGTTCTACCTGCGGGCCTACCCCGTGGAGACGTACGCGGCCGCCCTCGCCCCGCGGCCCATGCCCGGCGGGGTGCCCTCCCTGGCCGAGCTCGGCTTCGGAACCACCAACCTGTCCCAGCTCGAGCTGCCGGCGGGCACCGCGGGCGGGCGCAAGCTGTTTGCAGACTTCGAGGCCCGGATGGCCCGCTACGACGAGGCGCGCGACTTCCCGGCCGTGCGCGGGCCCAGCTACCTGGGCGTGCACCTGCGCTTCGGCACCCTGTCGATCCGGGAACTGGCGGCCGCCGGCCACGCGCGCGCGCAGCGGGGCGACGCGGGCGCTTCGACCTGGCTGTCGGAGCTGATCTGGCGCGATTTCTACATGCAGGTGCTGGCGAACTTCCCGCATGTGGCCGACGAGACCGGATGGGGAGGCAACTTCAGGCCGGAGTACGACCGCATCGCCTGGGAGCAAGGGCCGCAGGCCGACGCCCTGTTCCAGGCCTGGTGCGAGGGACGCACCGGCTACCCGCTGGTGGACGCCGCCATGGCGCAGCTGCTGGCCACGGGCTACATGCACAACCGGCTGCGCATGGTGGTGGCCAGCTTCCTGTCCAAGGACCTGGGGCTGGACTGGCGCCTGGGCGAACGCTTTTTCGCCCTGCACCTGAACGACTACGAGCTCGCCTCCAACAACGGCGGCTGGCAGTGGGCCTCGTCCTCGGGCTGCGACGCCCAGCCCTACTTCCGCATCTTCAACCCGGTGAGCCAGAGCCTGAAGTTCGACCCGGAGGGCCGCTTCATCCTGCGCTACCTGCCGCAGCTGGCGGGCTTGAAGGGTGACGCCCTGCACGCGCCCTGGACGGCGCGGCCGCTGGACCTCGCAGCCGCCGGCGTCGAACTCGGGAAGGACTACCCGCGCCCCATCGTCATGCACGACGAAGCGCGGGACCGCACGCTGGCGCGTTACGCCGTGGTGAAGAAGCCGGCCGCGGTGCAGTACTGACGCACCAGGCTGAGCAGCTCGTCCTCGGAATAGGGCTTGCCCAGGTAGTGGTCCACGCCCAGTTCACGGGCGTGCTCGCGGTGCTTCTCGGCAATGCGCGAGGTGATCATCACGATGGGCAGGTCCTTCAGGCGGGCGTCGGCGCGGATGTTGCGGGCCAGGTCGAAGCCGTCCATGCGCGGCATCTCGATGTCCGACAGCACCACCGCGGGCGTCTCGTCGGCCAGCCTCTCCAGGGCCTGCAGGCCATCGGCGGCCAGGGCCACGCGGTAGCCTTCGCGCTGCAGCAGGCGCTGCGTGACGCGGCGCACGGTGATGGAATCGTCCACCACGAGAACCAGCGGCACCAGCGCGCCCACGCCCGCGGCCAGGGCCTGGGCCTGCGCGGCGGCGGAGCCCGCGGCAGGCGCTTCGCCGGCCGCGGCCACGGTCTGCAGGCCACGGGCCTGCTCGCCGTACACCGTGGCCAGCGCCACCGGGTTGTAGATCAGCACCACGGCGCCCGAGGCCAGCAGCGACATGCCGGCCAGGCCAGGCAGCCGTGACAGCTGGGCACCCAGGTTCTTCACCACCACTTCCTGGTGGCCCAGCACTTCGTCCACGTGCACCGCCACGCGTTGGGCCGCGCTTCGGAACACCACCACCGGCAGCGTGCGGCCGGGCGGCTCGGTGCTGCGCGGCGACGACTGCAGCAGCGCACCCGCCCAGTAGAAGGCCAGCGTGTCGCCACCGTAGGTGTAGCTGCTGCTGGCGTAGGCGGCCTCGACGTCGTCCGGCGTGACACGGCGCACGATCTCCACCAGGTTGGCGGGCACCCCGACCACCAGGTTGCCGGCGCGCAGCATCACCACCTGGGTCACGGCGGTGGTCAGCGGCAGCACGAGCTTGAAGCTGGTGCCCTGGCCTGCGCTGGTGGCGGTCTCGATGCGGCCGCCCAGTGCGTTGACCTCGGCGCGCACCACGTCCATGCCGATGCCGCGGCCGGACAGCTCGGTCACCTCGCTGGCCGTGGTGAAGCCCGGCTGGAAGATCAGCTGCGCGGCGGCCGCGTCGTCCAGTGCCTCGCCGGGCGCCACCAGGCCGTGCTCCTGGGCACGCGCGCGGATGCGGGCCAGGTCCAGGCCGGCGCCGTCGTCGCGGAACTCCACCGAGACGTCGTTGCCTTCCTGGCGCAGCGTGATGAGGATGGTGCCGCTGGCGTCCTTGCCGGCCTGCACGCGGCGGGCCGGGTCTTCGATGCCGTGCGCCACGCAGTTGCGCAGCAGGTGCTCGAAGGCCGGCGTCATGCGGTCCAGCACGCCCCGGTCCATCTCGATGGTGCCGCCGGCGATGTCCAGCTTGACCTGCTTGCCGGTTTCCTTGGAGGCCAGCCGCACCACGCGGTAGAGCCGCTCGGCGATGCCGTCGAACTCCACCATGCGCGTGCGCAGCAGGTCGCGCTGCAGCTCGCGGGTCTGGCGCGCCTGGGCGACCAGGTCGTCCTCGGTCGCTTCGACGGTGCGCTGGATGTTGCGCTGGATGGTGGCCACGTCGTTGACCGACTCGGCCATCATGCGGGTGAGCTCCTGCACGCGGGTGAAGCGGTCGAACTCCAGCGGGTCGAAGCCGCTGGCCGAATCCTTGGCCTGCGCCAGGCGCGACTGCATCTGCGTCTCGGCCTGCAGCTCGATGTCGCGCAGCTGGCTGCGCAGGCGGTCCAGGTTGCCGGTGAGGTCCGTGAGCGAGCTGCGCAGCTGGCGCAGCTCGGTCTCCAGGCGGCTGCGGGTGATCATCACCTCGCCGGCCTGGTTGACCAGCCGGTCCAGCAGCTCCGCGCGCACGCGCACGGCCTGGCCCCCCAGGCGCTGCGGCGAGGCCAGGCCTGCGCCGGCCGGGGCCACGGCGGGCACCATGGGCGCAAGCGGCACGACCTGGGCCGCGGGCTGCGCGGCCGGCTCGGACGGGGCGGGCTGGGCCGCACCGGCCAGCGGCAGCTCCACCACGGCCTCGCCGGGCGCCGCCCGACGTCGCAGGGCCTCGAAGGTGTTCTCGATGATGTCGAAGCGGTGCAGCAGGGTCTCGATATCCGCCGCGGCCACGCCATCGCTGCCCAGGCGCTCGATGTCCGATTCCATGCGGTGGGCGAGTTCGCCCAGGCGCAGCGCGCCGGCGAGCCGCGCGCTGCCCTTGAGGGTGTGCAGCGTGCGCAGGCTCTCGTCGCGGGCACCGCGGTTCTCCGGCCGGGCCGCCCACTGGCGCAGCGCGCCGCCCAGCTGCGGCAGCAGCTCGACCGCCTCGTCCTCGAAGATCGGGAACAGGTCGGGGTCCACCGCGTCGGCGACGTCGATGTCCTCATGGCCCTCCTGCTCGCCCGTGACGGTGCGCACGGCGGACACGGCCGGCACCTGCGGCACCGTCAATGCGATGGGCTGCGCCACCGCAGGCGGGGCGGGCTCCGGCTCGGGCGTGGCGTCGTGCACGGCAGCGGATTCCTCCGCCTCGGCCAGGGCCGCGGCCGCCTCTTCCGCCCCCAGGCCGAAGCCACTGGGCAGTTCGGCGCGCAGCGGGATGTCCAGGTCGTGCAGGCCCTGCAGTTGCTGCACGACTTCGGGGTTGGCCTCCTTGAGGAAGCCGGCGGCGAACTGGTGCAGCAGGCGCCGGATCTCCTCGGCGGCCTCGTTGAAGGCCAGCGCATGCGCCGGCGCCGTGTACGCCAGGCTCTGGGCCTGGCCCAGCGCGCCTTCCAGCGCCCGCGCGATGGCGGACAGCGAGGCGAAGCCGACAGTGGCGGAACTGCCTGCCAACGAATGCGCGAGCGCCACGGCCGCTTCCGGCACGGGCTTGTCCTGTTCGAGCGACCACTCGGCGATCTCGGTGGCCAGGCGGCGCGACCACTCGTCGGCCTCGTTCAGGTAGACGTTGTAGAGCGGGATGCCGATGCGCAGCGGCCCGATCACCTTGACCTGCTCGTCCACGGTCTCCAGCGGCGGCGGCTCGGCCGACTGCGCGGCGGCCTCGGCCAGGGCCCAGCCGGGGGTGAGGGTGGCTTCGGCCTCGGACGGTGCTTCGGCTTCGGGAGCGGCAACCTCGACGGGCTCGAACCCGGTCTCGGACGCGGCAGGCCCGTGGCTGACGCTGGGCGCCGCCGGTGGCGGAGCCAGGTCCAGGTCGAAGGCGGCGAGGTCCAGGTCCGTCATCTCGACGGCGTCCGGCACCTCGGCCGGAGCTTCCAGGTCCAGGGCGAAGTCGGTGGGTTGCGCTTTCGCGGCCGGCTCGGCGCCGCCAGCGGCAAGGGCCGTGTCGGCCCCCAGGGCCTGCAGGCTGCCGAAATCGATGGACTCGATGTCCAGCGGCAGGGGTGCCGGGGCCTCGGGTTCGGCGGGCGCTTCGGCGGCGCCGGCGACCGGCGTGCTGAGATCGAAGTCGCCGAGGTCGACGTCGGCGGTGCCTCCCGCCGGGGCCTCCGCCCCGGCTTCCACCGGACTCGCGGGCGCGGCGTCGGCTGCAGACGCGGGCGGCAGGTCGAAATCCAGGCCGGCCAGGGCCTGGGCCCAGGCGGGCTCGCCGGCCGGGGCCTCGGGTGCAGGTTCGGCGGCCGCCGGCTCGGCAGGGGCGGTGCCGGGATCGAGCGACAGCGATGCCAGGTCGAATTCAGGGGCCTGCGGAGCTTGCGGTTGCTCGAGCTCGCCGGGCTCGACGGACAGGCGCGCCACCAGGGCGGCATCGAAGGCCTGCGCGCGGGCGTCCGCGCCGGGCTCGCCCGGGTCGGCCAGGGCGGCGTCGGCGCCGACCACGGCGGCCGCGTCATGGGCGCTGCCTTCGGCCGGCAGCGCCAGGGCCACCAGCCGGCCTTCGGTGCGCAGCACGTCGGCCGCGCTGCGGAACATCGAGGCCTTCCAGTCGCCATCGGTGCGCGAGGCCACGGCCTCGACCCAGCGGCCGAAGCCTTCCATGGCCTGGCGGGAGAGTTCCCGCAGGGGCTCGGTGGCGGGCTTCTGGTCGGCCAGCCAGGTGTTGAGCACCTGCTCCAGCGACCAGGCGGCTTCGCCGAATTCGTTCAGCCCGACCATGCGCGAGCTGCCCTTGAGCGTGTGGAACGCGCGCCGCAGCGTGGTCAGGTCGGCCACGTCGCCGGGGTTCTCGGCGAGACCGCGCAGGGCGGCCAGGCCGTTGCCGATCACCTCGCGGGCTTCCTCCAGGAAGATCTGCAGGAGTTCTTCGTCCTCTTCGGCGGCGGACGGCGCGGGCGCGGCGGGCGCAGGCGGCTGGACCGCAGGCGCCGGGGCCGGGGCCAGCACGGGCTGGTGCGCATCGGCCGCGGGCGCGGCGGGCACGGCGGCCACGGCCGCTTGCACCTGGGCTGCAGGCTGCGCCGCGGGCGCGTGCGCAGGCACCGGTGCCTGCGCGGGGGCGGCGGGCGGCTGCGCCGCTTCAGGCGCTGCGACGCTGCGGCCCATCAGCGGCCGCAACTCGCCCATCGCCTCGTCGTACACGAACAGCTTGCGCGCGAGCGCAGGCTGGTAATTCAGCATGTCGATCAGGAAGCCCAGGGCACCCAGGCTGTTGCCCAGCTTCTCGAAGGTGCCGGCGGCGCGCGCGCGCTCCTCGTCCACCTCGGTCTGCAGGATCTGCTCGACGGTCTCGCGCATGCGCTGCACCGCCTGCGAGGCCTGGTCCAGGCCCAGCACGGTGAGCACGCCGCGCATCTGGGCCAGGTGGCCCGGCGCCTCTCGCAGGGGGGTCTTGTCCTGCAGGTCGCGGAAGTACTGGTCGAGCAGCTTCTCCAGCTCACCCAGCGTGCCCCGCAATTCGCCCACCACGCTGCCCATGGTCTGGCGATCGCTCACACGGCGGTACAGCTCCTCCATCCAGGACTCGAGGGGCGCGGGCTGGCCGCCCTGCCGCACCTGGGCCAGGCGCTCGGCCAGGCGGGCGGTGCGTTCGCCCATGGTGGTGTCGGTGGGGTCCAGGTCGGAAAACGAGGCCTCCAGGTAGAGGACCGCGGTGGCCACTTCCATGGCCAGCTCGGCCGAGGGCGCACGGCCGGTGCGCACCACGTTGTCCACCGTGGTGGCCAGGGCCTGGGCCAGCGGAACGCTGCCCGGATGCAGCTTGATCAGGGACTCGCTCACCGCGCCGAACTGGTCGGCCACGTGGCGCAGCTTGGACAGGTCGCCACCGGACAGCGCGGACCAGCCATCCTTCGCGGCGCTGATGCGCTTGCGCGCCTGGGCGAGCAGCGCGGGGTCGTGGCGGCCGAACTGCGGCGTCTGGTAATCGACGGGCTTGAAGCGGTCCAGGTCCCAGGCGGCGCGCACGGCGGCCAGCACTGGCGCGGCGGCCGGGCTGGAGGGCACGGCCTGGGCGCAGTAGAAGAGCAGGTCCTGCGCGAGGCGGTCGGACACCGCGGGGTCGCCCTTGGCGAGGGTCGCGTACTGCTGCAGGATGCGCGAGCCGCCGCGCTTGACGTACAGGTCCAGCGGCAGCATGGACTGCGCCATGGCCTCGAAGTAGGCCGCGGCGATCTTCCAGAAGACGCGCGAGGCGCGCTGCGTCTGGGTGCCCGCCAGGGCCAGGCAGGTGTCCGACAGCTCGCGTGCGGCCTCGGTGTCGCCCGACTTCATGATGCGCAGCACCGCCTGGTCCATGCGCGAACGCACGGCAGGGTCGTAGACCAGCTGCGCCCGGGGCGGCGGGGTCTCGGGGTCCTGCCAGCGCCAGGCCAGCGCCCACAGGTCCGCCGGGTGGATGCGGTCGGCACCGGCCAGCTCCTGGGTGTCGCGGAACTGGGGGAACAGCGCCACCGCCGACACCGGCTTGCCCAGCAGCAGCGCCTCCAGGTATTCGGTCAGCGCGAAGCCCGCGCGTTCGACCTTGGCCGCGGCGGCTTCGCTGCACAGCTCGGGATGGTCCACGAAGCGTTGCACCGCCGCTTCCATGGAGCGCAGGACGTCCGCCGGCGCGGGCAGGCCCACCATCTCCAGGGCACCCACCGCCTGGTGCAGCTGCTGGCGCGCGATGCGCAGCTGGCCGCCGTCGACCGAGGCCATGTCCGTGCCCCGGGCGAGCCCGGTGTCGCGCACGAAGCGGCGCAGCGCCGCCGAGGCGGAATCGAGCGACTTGCGAAGCTCGTCCAGGACCCAGGCCAGCGGGCCCAGGTCCGTGGTGGCCAGGTCGAGGTCCGTGGTCATGCGATCTTGAACCGCGCCACGGACTGACGCAGCTCCTCCGCCATGCGCGAGAGTTCGCGCACCTGCTGGGCGGTGGAGCGGGTGCCCTCGCCGGTCTGCTCGGTCACGGCGAAGATGTGCTGGATGTTGCCGGCCACCACGTTGGCGGAGTCGGCCTCGCGGGCCGCCGTGCGGGAGATGTTCTCGATCAGCTCGGCGAGACGGCGCGACACCTGGTCGATCTCGGCCAGCGCGGTGCCGGCGTTGTCGGACAGCTTGGCCCCCTCCACCACGCCCTGGGTGGAACGCTCCATGGCGGCCACCGCGTCCTGCGTGTCGGTCTGAATGGTCTTCACCAGCGCCGAGATCTGACGCGTCGCGTCGGCGGAGCGCTCGGCCAGCCGCTGCACTTCTTCCGCCACCACCGAGAAGCCTCGGCCGGCCTCGCCGGCGGAGGCCGCCTGGATGGCGGCGTTCAGCGCCAGCACGTTGGTCTGTTCGGTAATGTCGGAAATCAGCTCGGTGATTTCACCGATCTCCTGCGAGGACTCGCCCAGCCGCTTGATGCGCTTGGAGGTTTCCTGGATCTGGTCGCGGATGGCGTTCATGCCGCCGATCGCGTTCTGCACCGCCTGCAGGCCGGACTCCGCGGCCTGCAGCGACTGGCGCGCCACCTTGGCCGACTCCTGGGCCTGGCCGGACACCTGGTTGATCCGGCCGGCCATGTCGAGCACGGACTGGCCGGTTTCGCGGATCTCGCGCAGCTGCTCGGTGGAGGCTGCGAGCAGCTCGGTGGAGGTGCTCTCCACCTGCGCCGTCGTCTGCGCCACGCGGGTCGCCGTGTTCTGCACGTTGCCCACCAGCTGCCGCAGTTCTTCCACCGTGTAGTTCACCGAGTCGGCGATGGCGCCGGTGATGTCCTCGGTCACGGTGGCTTCCTGCGTCAGGTCGCCTTCGGCCACCGTCTGCAGTTCGTTCATGAGGCGAAGAATGGCCGCCTGGTTGGCGTCGTTCACGCGTTTGGCCTCGGCCTCCTGGCGCTCGGCTTCCAGCCGCTGCGCCTCGGCCACCATCTGGCGCTTGCGGCTGTCCTGCAGCTGCACGTAGGCCAGGCCCACCGCGCACAGGATGGCGAAGACCGAGGACAGGAACAGCGCGGCCAGCGCACCGGCGCCCAGGCCGGCCTGGGCCTGCAGCCTGGCCTGCAGGTCTTCCAGGGCGCGGCGCATCGGCTCGCTGTCGGCAATGATGGACACCTGCGCTTCACGCGCGGACACCAGGCCCTGCAGGTTACCCAGGATGGCGCCCGCCTGGCTGCGGGTCTGCTCGTAAGTCTTGAGCAGCGCGTCCAGGCGCTCGCGCGTCTGCGGGTCCTTGCTGCCGTTCAGGCGCAGGTCGGCGCTGCCGTCCATCAGGCCCTGGGCGATTTCCTTGAAGGAGTTCAGGTCCTTGCCGAGCAGGAACACGGCCTCGGGGGACACGCCTTCCATGGTCACGAACTCGTTGGCCGACTTGCCGATGCGCTGGGTCAGCATGACCAGCTGGCCGGCGGCGGACAGTTCGGCCGGCGGCGCGTTCTGCTGCAGCTTCAGCGAGGACACCGTCTCGGCGATCTCCAGCAGGTCGGAGGACTGGCGGTTGATGGTGCGCAGCGCGGTGCCTACCTGGGTCAGGATCTTCTCCTGGCCCATCACGGTCTTGGCGTTCTTCTCGGCGCGCTCCATCAGGGGCGTGACCTTGTCGACCTCGGCCTGCAGGTCACCGACCACGGGCTGCAGGCGCATCTCGTCGTTGCCGGCCTTCAGGCCGCGCACGGTGCGCGCCAGCACGTCGGCGCTTTCCTTCACGTCGGGGAAGGCCTGCGGGCTGCCCACCAGGGCCTGCGACACGCTCTTTGCAAGGCGCTGCGACTGCATCAGCGACTGGCCGGTACCGGCCACCTGCTGGGCGACCTTGTCGGCCTGGTTCACTGCGTAGATCGCGACCGAGGCCAGCACCAGCAGCGAGACCGCCAGCAGCGCGAACAGGATGCGCTGGTGGACCACCGTGCTGCGCCGGCCCAGGACCGGCACGGAGATCAGGTCGGCCTCGCCAGAGTCTTCCACGGGCTCCAGCGCATCGGGCAGCGCGGTGTCGCCCCGGCCCTGCGGCTCGTGGGAGGCGAGCGGGTCGATGGACCCGTCGGGCATCCCCAGGCTGAGGGCGGCCGTGCTTTCGGCGTCGGCGGGTTTCCGGGAGAAGAGTCTCGAAAGTGTGTCGAAGACGGACATGGTGCGGGCCTTGTGGGAACGTGCGTCAGTCGCTGATGCTCAGGAAACGGGGCTGCTGGGCCAGGGCCTGGAGGTTGATCTCCTGCCAGTGCCTGCCGGCGGCGTCCGTGAACCGGGTGCCAAAAAACGGGGGGGCGCCTTCGTCGGCGGGCGACGACGACGCGAAGGCGGCGGCGTTGCGCAGGCCGGCGAGCCGGTCGACGAGCAGGGCGCAGTTGAGTTCGAGCGCGGTGTTCAGCGCGATGAGGCGGCAGTCCGCGCGCGCTGCTTCGCTGCGGGGCCGGGGTGCGGCGTCGTCGACGTAGCCGGCCAGGTCGATCACGCCGAAGAGGCCGCCGCGCAGGTTGGCCACGCCCATGAACCAGGGCCGCGTGTAGGGCACCGGCATGGCACTGGCCAGCGGAAAGATCTCGCCCGACTGGGCGAGCGGGAACAGGAAGTTTCGCCCGCCCGCCTCGACGGCGAGCCAGGAGGCCTGCACGCCTTCGGTCCGGGCGGTCTGGAGCCGGCTGGCGAGCCGGCTCTGGAGTTCACGCAGGGCTTCGCGATGCGCCATCGATCGGGACCGTCAGCAGGACGCGGCGCGTCAGCCCAGGGCCTTGATCTTCGCCATCAGCTCGTCGGCGTCGACGGGCTTGGTGACGTAGTCGCGTGCGCCTTGTCGCATGCCCCAGACCCGGTCGGTCTCCTGGTTCTTGCTGGTGCACATGATGATGGGGATGCCGGTGTACAGCGGGTCGCGGGTGATGGAGCGGGTCAGCTGGAAGCCGTTCTGGCCGGGCATCACCACGTCCATGAGGATCAGGTCGGGGCGGTCTTCGGCGAGGCGCTTGAAGGCGTCCTCGGCGCTCTCCGCGGTGCGCACCGCGAAGCCCTGCTTCTGCAGCAGGTCGGTCATGAACATCAGCTCGGTCTTGGAATCATCCACGACCAGCACCTTCTTGATTGCCATCAGATCGCTCCTTGTTGCTGCGCGGCACCGAACTGCTGGACGGTCTGCAGCAGCTGGTCTTTGGTGAACGGCTTGGTCAGGTAATCCTGGGAACCGACCATGCGCCCGCGCGCCTTGTCGAAAACGCCGTCCTTGGACGACAACATCACGACCGGGACCGATGCGAACTTGGCGTTGCGCTTGATGATCGCGCAGGTCTGGTAGCCATCCAGCCGCGGCATGAGGATGTCGCAGAAGATCAGGTGGGGCTGGTAGTCGTTGACCTTGGCCAGGGCATCGAACCCGTCTTCGGCCAGCATCACGTCGTGACCGCCCTGCTTGAGAAAAATCTCCGCACTGCGGCGGATGGTGTTGCTGTCATCGATGACCAACACCTTCAGACCCGTGGTGCTCAATTGACGCTGCTCCTGTCCTTGTAACTGCTGGGGGGCGGCATCATCGGTTCGGTACTGACTTGCTGCCGCCCGTCAGATCGCCACCATCTCGAAATCCTCCTTGCGCGCGCCGCACTCGGGGCAGGTCCAGTTCATGGGGACTTGCGACCACGGCGTGCCGGGTGCGATGCCATGATCGGGGTCTCCAGCGGCTTCGTCGTAGATCCAGCCGCAGATCAGGCACATCCAGGTTTTCGTTTCAGGTTCAGACACAGCTTAAAGGGCCTTCGAATAGAATGCAACGATTGTATCGAGGGGCCTTGCTGCCATGCGACTTCTTCACGCGGCAGCATGATCCAGCCCTATGACCCAGCCAACATTTCCCGAGACCGAGGGCGACGCAGAAGCTGCTGAAGACAGCGGCCCGGCCTGTGTCATCGCCTTCAACGCGAGCGACCCCAGTGGCGCGGGCGGCCTGGCCGCCGACATCGCCACCATGGCCTCGGTGGGCGCGCATGCGCTGCCCGTCGTGACCGGCGCCTACGCACGCGACACGGCCGAAGTCTTCGACCATTTCGCCTTCGACGAGGACGCGGTGTCGGAGCAGGCGCGCGCCATCCTCGAGGACGTTTCCGCGCTGGTCTTCAAGGTCGGCTTCGTCGGTTCTCCCGAGACCGTGAGCGCCATCGCCGAGATCGCCGCCGACTACCCCGAGGTGCCGCTGATCGCCTACATGCCGGGCCTGGCCTGGTGGGACGAGTCGCTGGCGGACCAGTACCAGGACGCCTTCAAGGAGCTGCTGCTCCCCCAAACGACCGTGTTGGTGGGAAACCACAGCACCCTGCTTCGCTGGCTGCTGCCCGAGTGGGAAGGCGAGCGTCCGCCGGGCGCGCGCGAGATCGCCAAGGCGGCGGCCGAATTCGGCGTGCCCTACACGCTGGTGACCGGCATCCCCCTGCCCGACCAGTTCATCGACAACGTGCTCGCGACGCCGCAGGCGGTGCTGACCAGCGAGCGCTTCGAACGCTTCGAGGCCGCCTTCGCAGGCGCGGGCGACACGCTCTCGGCCGCCCTCGCGGCGCTGGTCGCGAGCGGCGCCGACCTCGCGTCGGCCACCACCGAATCGCTGGCCTACCTGGACCGCTGCCTGGACGCGGGCTTCCGCCCCGGCATGGGCCATGTGGTGCCCGACCGCTTCTTCTGGGCCGAGCCGGAGGAAGACGAAAGCGCCGAGCCGCCGACGGCGGAACAGGCGCAGGCCCTGCAAGTGCTCGACATGCCCGCCCATGACACCAAACACTGACCGCAACCAGCAACTCTTCGAACGCGCGCGCCAGCGCATCCCCGGCGGAGTCAACTCCCCCGTGCGGGCCTTCCGCGCCGTCGGCGGCACGCCGCGCTTCGTGCAGCGCGCCCAGGGCGCCTACTTCTGGGACGCCAACGGCCAGCGCTACATCGACTACATCGGTTCCTGGGGGCCCATGATCCTGGGCCACGGCCACCCGGCCGTGCTGGAAGCGGTGCAGAAGGCCGCGGTCGAAGGCTTCTCCTTCGGCGCGCCCACCGAGCGCGAGATCGAGCTGGCCGAAGCGATCTGTGAACGGGTTCCGTCCGTCGAGATGGTGCGCCTGGTCAGTTCGGGCACCGAGGCCGCCATGAGCGCGCTGCGCCTGGCGCGCGGCTTCACCGGCCGGCCCAAGATCATCAAGTTCGAAGGCTGCTACCACGGCCACGCCGACGCGCTGCTGGTCAAGGCCGGCTCGGGCCTGGCCACCTTCGGCAACCCCACCAGCGCGGGCGTGCCGCCCGAAGTCGTGCAGCACACGCTGGTGCTGGAGTACAACAACGTCGCCCAGCTCGAGGAGGCTTTCGCGCTGCACGGCAAGGACATCGCCTGCCTCATGATCGAGCCGATCGCCGGCAACATGAACTTCGTGCGGGCGCAGGTCGACTTCATGAAGCGCTGCCGCGAGCTGTGCACGCAGCACGGCGCCCTGCTGGTGTTCGACGAGGTGATGACCGGCTTCCGCGTCGCGCTCGGCGGTGCGCAGTCGGTCTACGCGAAGCAGATCCCCGGCTTCGCGCCCGACATGACGGTGATGGGCAAGGTGATCGGCGGCGGCATGCCGCTGGCGGCCTTCGGCGGCGCGCGCGCCGTGATGGAGCAGCTCGCGCCGCTGGGCCCGGTCTACCAGGCCGGCACGCTCTCGGGCAACCCGGTCGCCACGGCCTGCGGCCTGGCCACGCTCAAGGAAATCTCCAAACCCGGCTTCTACGAGACGCTGGGCGCATCGACCCGCTCGCTGGTCGACGGCCTGAAGGCCGCCGCGGCGCGCCAGGGCGTGGGCTTCAGCGCCGACTGCGAAGGCGGCATGTTCGGCTTCTTCCTGCTGCCCGAGCTGCCGCAGAACTACGGCGCGGTGATGAAGAGCGACAGCCCCGCCTTCAACCGCCTGTTCCACGGCCTGCTGGACCGCGGCGTGTACATCGCCCCCGCGCTGTACGAGGCCGGCTTCGTGAGCGCGGCGCACACGGCGCAGGACATCGCCGAGACCGTGGCGGCGGCGGAAGCGGTGTTCGCGGCGCGCTGACGGCCGCGCGGACCTGCGTCGCGTTCCGCCGCGGCGCCCAACAAAAAACCGGGCCGCTGCCCGGTTTTTTCATGGCTGCCAGGCAGGTACCCGCTCAGTGCCGGAAGTGCCGCACGCCGGTGAACACCATGGCCACGCCGCGCTCGTCCGCCGCGGCGATCACCTCGTTGTCACGCATGCTCCCGCCGGGCTGCACCACGCAGCTCGCGCCCGCATCCACCACCACGTCCAGGCCGTCGCGGAAGGGGAAGAAGGCATCGCTGGCGACGACGCTGCCGGCCAGCGACAGGCCGGCATTGGCCGCCTTGATGCTGGCGATGCGCGCGGAGTCCACACGGCTCATCTGGCCGGCGCCCACGCCCAGGGTCATGCCGCCCTTGCAGAAGACGATGGCGTTGGACTTCACGTACTGCGCCACGTTCCAGGCGAACTGCAGGTCGCGCAGCTCCTCGGCGGTGGGCTGCTTCTTGGTCACCACCTTCAGGTCGGCCAGCTGCAGCGCGTGGTTGTCCGCGCTCTGCACCAGCAGGCCCGAGCCCACGCGCTTCAGGTCGAAGGCATTTCGCTGCGGCGCACCGGCCGGCAGCTCGATCTGCAGCACGCGCACGTTGGCCTTGGCCTTGAATACCTCCAGCGCCTCGGGCGTGAAGGCCGGCGCCATCAGCACCTCGACGAACTGCTTGGAGATCGCCTGCGCGGCCGCGCCATCGACCTCGCGGTTCAGCGCGATGATGCCGCCGAAGGCGGAGGTCGGGTCGGTCTGGAACGCCTTGGCGTAGGCCTCGGCCGAGTCCTTGCCCAGGGCGACGCCGCAGGGGTTGGCGTGCTTCACGATCACGCAGGCCGGCACCTCGAAGCTGCGCACGCACTCCCAGGCGGCGTCGGCGTCGGCGATGTTGTTGTACGAGAGCTCCTTGCCCTGCAGCTGCCGGGCCGTCACCAGGGTGCCGGGCAGCGGCTCCAGGTCCCGGTAGAAGGCGGCCTGCTGGTGCGGGTTCTCGCCGTATCGCAGGTCCTGCAGCTTGACGAAGCGGCCGTTGAACTGTGCGGGGAAGTCGCCCCGGCTGCCGTCCTCCTGCAGGCTGGAGAGGTAGTCGCTGATCGCGGCGTCGTAGTTGCTGATGCGGTTGAACGCGGCCACGGCGAGCGCGAACTTGGTCCTGGTGCTCACGCCGCCGGCCTGCAGCTCGGCGATCACGCCGGCGTACTGCGAGGCGTCGGTCAGCACCGCCACGTCCTTCCAGTTCTTGGCCGCCGAGCGCACCATGGCCGGGCCGCCGATGTCGATGTTCTCGATCGCGTCCTCCAGCGTGCAGCCGGGCTTGGCGACCGTGGCCTCGAAGGGGTAGAGGTTGACCACCAGCACGTCGATGGTGGCGATGCCGTGTTCCTGCAGCGCAGCCATGTGCGCGGGCAGGTCGCGCCGGGCGAGCAGGCCGCCGTGCACCTTGGGGTGCAGCGTCTTCACGCGGCCGTCCAGCATCTCGGGGAAGCCGGTCATGTCGGCCACCTCGGTGACGGGCAGGCCGTTGTCGGCGAGCAGCTTGGCGGTGCCGCCGGTGGAGAGCAGGCGCAGGCCCGCACCGTGCAGCGCGCGCGCGAGCTCGACGATGCCGGTCTTGTCGGAGACGGAGATGAGTGCGTTCATGGGGCGGTCAGCTTTTGAGGATTCGGTGTTCGAGCAGTTTCTTGCGCAGGGTGTTGCGGTTCAGGCCCAGCCATTCGGCGGCCTTGGACTGGTTGTTGTCGGCCTTGGCCATCACCACCTCGAGCAGCGGTTTCTCCACCGCCTTGACCAGCATTTCGTACATGCCGTCCGGCTCGGTGCCGCGCAGGTCCTTGAAATACCCCTCCAGGCTCGTGCGCACGCACTCCTCGATGTGCTTCTTGCTCATTGCGTCTCCAGCGCAGTCTTTTCTTCGTCGGCCGCTCGCGGGCTCGTCGCCGGCATGCGGTCCATGGTGTCCCCGAGTTCGTCGAAGAAACCGGCCACCGCCGCGAGTTGCGCGTCGGCGGATTCGATGGTGTTCATGTGGCGGCGGAACGCGTCCGCGCCCGGCAGCCCCAGCACGTACCAGGCGATGTGCTTGCGCGCGCTGCGCACGCCCGTCCACTCGCCGTACAGGCCGTAGTGGTCCTGCAGGTGTTCCAGCAACAGGCGGCGCACCTCGGCCACCAGCGGCGGGGCCAGCGTCTCGCCCGTGTCCAGGAAATGGCCGATCTCGCGGAAGATCCAGGGCCGGCCCTGGGCCGCGCGGCCGATCATCAGCGCATCGGCGCCCGTGGCGGCCAGCACCTCGCGCGCCTTGTGCGGGGAGTCGATGTCGCCGTTGGCCACCACCGGGATGCGCACCGCCTGCTTGACCTGCGCGATGGTGTCGTACTCGGCCCGGCCCTTGTAGCCCTGCTCGCGCGTGCGGCCGTGCACCGTCAGCATCTGCACGCCCACGTCCTCGAAGGCACGGGCCAGCGCCACGGCGTTGCGGTTCGCCTGTGACCAGCCGGTGCGCATCTTCAGCGTCACCGGCACGCCGTGCGGTGCGCAGGCCGCGACCACGGCGCGCGCGATGGACACCGCCAGCGGCTCGTCCTGCATCAGGGCGGAGCCGGCCCACTTGTCGCAGACCTTCTTGGCCGGGCAGCCCATGTTGATGTCGATGATGTGGGCCCCACGCTCGATGTTGTAGACGGCTGCCTCGGCCATCATGGGCGCCTCGGTGCCGGCGATCTGCACCGCTACCGGGCCGGGCTCGCCCTCGTGGTTGGCGCGGCGCGAGGTCTTGAGGCTGTTCCACAGGTCACGCCGCGAGGTCACCATCTCGCTGACCGCGTAGCCCGCGCCCAGGCGCCGGCACAGCTGACGAAAGGGCCGGTCCGTGACCCCGGCCATCGGGGCCGCGAACAGGTTGTTCGCCAGCGTGAAGTGGCCGATGCGCATGGGGGTTCCGGGGGGGGCTTGCTGAAAAATGAGGCACGATTGTATGCCCTGCGGCCGGCCGGGGCGCCAGCCGCGAACCGGCGCACGCCCGCCGCGTCACAGTCGCGGCCCAGCCCGCGCATCCCTATACTGGGCACAGCATGGAATGGCTGGACCCGCTGCTGCGCATCCTCTCGCTGCCCAAGTACGGGCTGACGACGCTGTTCCTGGCCGCCTTCATCTCGGCCACGTTGCTGCCGGTGGGCTCCGAGCCGGCCCTGTACGGCCTGCTGCGCCTCAACCCGGACCTGTTCTGGCCGGCCATCCTCGTGGCGACGCTGGGCAACACCCTGGGCGGCATGGTGGACTGGTGGATGGGCTACGGCGCGCATGAGGTGGTCGACAAGTACCGCCATTCGAAGTCGCACGCCAAGGCGGCCGAGTGGCTGCAGCGCCTGGGGCCCAAGGCCTGCCTGCTGGCCTGGCTGCCCATCGTGGGCGACCCACTGTGCGCCGTGGCCGGCTGGCTGCGGCTGCCCCTGTGGCCCTGCACCTTCTACATGCTCGTCGGCAAGCTGTTGCGCTATATCGTGATGACGACCGTGCTGCTGCACTTCTTCCCCGGGAACGCCTGAACCCGCCCGAACTGTCTCCTTGGTGACTCGGCCGCGCCGCCGACTTTGTCAGATTGCTTGCACGCGGGGCAGTCCAGCCCGCCTGCCGCAGCAGACACACAAGGAGACGGGCATGCCTGAGACCACCGCGAACTTCCCGCGCGAGCACGAGGCCAGGATCATCACGGCGGAGGCCGCGGCGCGGCTGGTGCAGCACGGGCAGCACGTCTTTGTGGGCACCGGCTGCGCCACGCCCAAGACGCTGGTGGCCGCGCTCGAAAACCTCGCGGCCCCGCCCGACGACGTCCAGCTCACCTACTTCCTCACCACCGACGCGCTGCGGCGCGACGAACAGGGCCGGGTGCGCAGCAAGTACAGGCACGAGGTGTTCTTCGTCGGCTCCGAAGCGCGCGAACTGGTGAAGGAGCGCCAGGCCGAGTACGTGCCCATCTCGCTCGCGCAGGTGCCGCGCCTGTTCGCCATCGGTCGCCTGCCGGTCGACGTGGCCTTCATCCAGGTCTCGCTACCCGACGAGTTCGGCTACGTGAGCCTGGGCGTCTCGGTCGACATCGTGGCCTCGGCGGTGGAGAACGCGAAGCTGGTGATCGCCGAGGTCAACCCCGCCATGCCGCGCACCATGGGCAACTCCATGCTGCACGTGGGTCGCATCCACAAGATGGTGGTGGTGGAAGGGCCTGTGACCGAGTACGTGCACCCGCCGGTTTCGGACGAGGTGGTGCACCGCATCGCCCGCTACATCGCCGGCATCATCGACGACGGCTCCACGCTGCAGATCGGGCTGGGCCGCATCCCGAACGAGGCGCTGAAGTACCTGGAGGACCGGCGCGACCTGGGCATCCACTCCGATGTGGTGACGGACGCGATCATTCCGCTGCTGGAGAAGGGCATCCTCACCGGGCGCGAGAAGACGGTGGAGCGCGGCAAGGTGGTGACCAGCTTCGCGCTGGGCACCCAGCGGCTCTACAAGCTGCTGGACCGCAACCCGCTCTTCTCCTTCGAGCCGCTGGAGTCGGTGTGCGACCCGCAGAAGCTGGCGGCGCAGCAGAAGCTGGTCTCGGTGGCGCAGGCCTTCGCGGTCGACCTCACGGGGCAGGTGTGCTCGGACCAGTTCGGCGGCGAGTTCTACGGCGGGCTGGGCGCGCAGGTGGAATTCCTGCAGGGCGCGGCGCGCTCGCCCGGGGGCAAGCCCATCATCTGCCTGCGCTCCACCACGGACGACGGCGAGACCTCGCGCATCCGGCCGCTGCTGCTGGCGGGCGAAGGCGTGTCCGTCGCGCGCACGGACGTGCACTACGTGGTGACCGAGTTCGGCATCGCCTACCTGTTCGGTAAATCCATCGGCGACCGCGCGGTGGCACTGATCGACATCGCGCACCCGAAGTTCAGGCCGCAGCTTCTGGAGGAGGCCAAGCGCCTGGGCTACCTCGCGCCCGACCAGACGCTGCAGAGCATGCGCGACTACCCGGTGGAGGAGGAGCGCATGGTGGGCCTGAAGAACGGCAAGCAGGTGCGGCTGCGTCCGGCCCGCGCATCGGACGCGGAAGGCATACGCGCGCTCTTCCACAGCATGCCGGCGGACGACATCTTCACCCGCTTCTTCCGCCGCCTGCGCAGCCTCTCCAACAAGGAAGTGCAGCGGCTGTGCAACCTGAACTACGAGACCGAGGTGGCCTTCGTCGCTGTGCAGGGCCCGCGCGAGAACGAGCATGTGGTCGGCCAGGCCTGCTACTTCATCAACCCCTCGACCAACCTGGCCGAGACCGCCTTCATGATCGACCCGAGCTGGCAAGGCACGGGGCTGGGCACCTCCTTGCAGGTGCGGCTGACGGAGCATGCGAAGGGGCGCGGGCTGCGCGGGTTCGTCGCGGAGATTTTGCCGGCCAACGCGAAGATGATCGCGCTGGCGAGGAAGGGGTCGGACAAGATCCAGGTGGAGCGGGACGAGGATACGGTGTACGTGACGACCTTGTTTTGAACACTTGGAGCGTCAGCGTTTCTCGCATCTCGGTGGCCCTCACCGCACCGGGTTCTCCAGCACCCCGATCCCGTCGATCTCCACCTTCACCACATCCCCTGCCTTCAGATACTTCGGCGGGTTGAATCCGATCCCCACGCCCACCGGCGTGCCGGTCGCGATGATGTCGCCGGGGTACAGCGTGATGCCGGCCGAGAGGGTTTCGATCAGCGTGGGAATGTCGAAGATCAGGTCCGGCGTCTGCGCGTCCTGGCGCAGTTCGCCGTTGACCCAGCAGCGCACGCGCGTGGCGGCGCCGTCGCATTCGTCGGCGCTCACCAGCCAGGGGCCCATGGGGCAGAAGGTGTCGAAGGACTTGCCCATGTCCCACTGCTGGTGGCGGCTCTGCCAGTCGCGCGCGGTCACGTCGTTGACGATGGTGTAGCCCCACACGTGCTTCATCGCGTCGGCCTTGCGGATGCCCTTGCCGCCGTGGCCGATGACGACCGCCAGCTCGGCCTCGTAGTCGATGGCCGTGGAGACGGCCGCGGGGATGACGATGTCCTGCGCCGGCCCGACCACGCACTCGGGCACCTTGGTGAAGATGATGGGGTGCTGCGGGATCTCGCCGCCCGACTTGGCACTGCTGTCGAAACCGCTGCCCGCGAACTCCTTGGCATGCGCGTGGTAGTTCTTGCCCACGCAGAAGATGTTGCGGCGCGGCTGCGGGATGGGCGCCAGCAGCTCGACCGCACCGATGGCGACCGGCGCGCCCGTGCCCGGCAGGCTGCGGCCTTCGGCCAGCATCTCGACCACGGCCAGGGCACCGCGCGCGTGCTGCTCGTCCGTGAGCGCGAGCGGGAGGATGGATTGCAGGTCGGGCGCGACCAGGCCGGTGCGGACACGGCCGCCATCGCGATAGGCAGCGATTCTCATGGGGGGCTCCTCATGGGGGAAACTCTGAGTCGCCCGCAGGCGCTCGTGAAGCTAGCATGCTAACAAACAAGCTGGAGACGCAGTCATGCTAAGACGAGACTTCATGGCCGCCCTGGGCGCCCTTTCAGGGGGGCTTGCGGTGGCGCCCGCGTTTGCGCAGGGTGGTTACCCGACCAAGGCGATCAGCCTGGTGGTGCCCTTCCCGCCCGGCGGCCTGGCGGACATCGTGGCCCGGCCGGTGGCCGAGGCCATGGGGCGCGACCTCGGCCAGCCGGTGGTGGTGGAAAACCGCGCCGGCGCCGGCGGGGGCATCGGCATCGGCTGGGTGGCGCGCGCGCCCGCGGACGGCTATACCCTGCTGATGGCGCTCTCCTCGTTCACGGTGCTGCCCGAGGCAGACCACATCCTCAGCCGCGCGCCCATGTACGCCATGAACCAGCTGCGCCCCATCGCGCGCTTCACCGCCGACCCGACGGTGCTGGCCGTGCGCGCCGACGCGCCCTGGAAGACGGTGCGTGATTTCATCGAGGACGCGCGCAAGCACCCGGGCACCATCAACTACGGCTCGTCCGGCAACTACGGCACCATGCACGTGCCCATGGAAATCCTCGCGCAGGATGCCGGCGTGAAGCTCACGCACATCCCATTCACCGGCGCGGGCCCGGCCGTGGTGGCGCTGCTGAGCGGCCAGATCCAGGCCGTCTCCACCGGCCCGGCCACCGTGCTTCAGCAGGTCAAGGCCGGCAAGGTGCGCGTGCTGGCGCACTGGGGCACGGGCAAGCTGGAAGTGCTGCCGGACGTGCCTTCGCTCAAGGACGCGGGCTACAACGCCGAGTACGCGCAATGGTCCGGCCTGTTCATCCCGGCCGCGACGCCGGAGGCCGTGGCCCAGCGCCTGCGCATGGCGGCGCGCGCCGCCGCGAACGATGCGCGCGTGCGCGAAGCCATCCTCAGCGCCGGCAGCCCCATCCTCTACCAGGACACGCCCGATTTCGAGAAGTACGTGCAGGCCGACGCGAAGCGCATGGCCGAGGTCGTGAAGAAGATGGGGAAGGTGGAATGATGGCCCGCCGCCGCACCCTGCTGCGCGCCGCCGCCTCGGGGCTGGCCTTGAGCGGCCTGGCGGCCCGCGCCCAGGCCGCGTGGCCGTCGCGCCCGGTGAGGATCGTCGTGCCCTTCGCCGCCGGCGGCCCGGCCGACGTGTACGCGCGCGCCGTGGGCCAGAAGCTGCAGGAGATGCTGGGCCAGCCCTTCGTCATCGAGGACCGGCCGGGCGCCGGCTCGGTCGTGGGCACGGACTACGCCGCCAAGTCGCCGCCCGACGGCTACACGCTGCTGCTGATGTCCAACGCGCACACGGTGAACGAGACGCTGATCCCCAACAAGCCCTTCGTGCTGACCCGCGATTTCAGCGGCGTGGCACCGATCAACTTCTCGGACCTGGTGCTGGTGGCCCACCCCTCGGTGCCCGTCAACAACCTGAAGGACCTGCTGCGCCTCGCCAAGGAGCGCCCCGGCAAGCTGAACTACGCCTCCTCCGGGCCGGGCACGCCGTACCACATGGCCGGTGAGCTGCTCAAGAGCATGGCCGGCATCCACCTGGTCCACATCCCCTACCGGGGTAGCTCGGCGGCCCGCACCGACGTGCTGGGCGGCCAGGTGGACCTGATGTTCGATGCGGTCACCACCATGGCCGAGCACGTGCGGGCCGGCAAGGTGCGCGCGCTGGGCACCACCGGCCTGCAGCGCTCCACCGTGCTGCCCGAGGTGCCGACCCTGGACGAAGCCGGCGTGCCCAAGTACGAGGCCACGATCTGGCTGGGCCTGGAAGCGCCGCATGGCACCCCACGCCCCGTGATCGACAAGCTGAACGAGGCCGTGACCCACGTCACCGCCTTGCCGGAGATCCGCCAGCTCTGGGCCAGGCAGGGCGCCACGCCCTTGTTCATGGGCGCGGCGGCCTTCGACAAGTACATCGAGAATGACATCGCCAAATGGGCGCGGCTGATCCGCAGCGCAGGAATCAAGGTCGATTGATGCAAGAAGCCACACAGAACGAACTCCAGATCCTCAGCGGCGGCGCCGCGCAAGGCCTGGTCGGCCAGATGAAGGACCGCTTCCAGTCGCGCACGGGCCTGGGCCTGGGCGGCAGCTTCGGCGCGGTGGGCGCGATGCGCGACAAGCTGCTGGGCGGCGCGGCCTGCGACGTGCTGATCCTCACGCAGGCGCTGATCGACGAGCTCACCACCCAGGGCTGGGTGCAGCCGGGCTCCGCGCGACCGATGGGCGCCGTGTACACGGGCGTGGCTGTCCGCGCCGGGGAGGCCGCACCCGACGTGGCGACGGCCGCCTCGCTCAAGGCCGCGCTGCAGGCGGCACCGGGCATCTACTTCCCTGACCCGGTCAAGGCCACGGCCGGCATCCACTTTCGCAAGGTGCTGGGGGCGCTGGGCCTGGACGCCTCGCAGGCCAGCTGGCGTACTTTTCCCAACGGCGCGACGGCGATGGGTGAGATGGCGGCCTCGGGCGCGCCGGGCTCGGTCGGCTGCACGCAGGTCACCGAGATCCTGAACACGCCGGGCGTGCAGCTGGTGGGCCTGTTGCCCAAGGAGTTCGAACTGGCCACGGTCTACACCGCGGCGGTGTGCTCCCGGGCCCGCGACGCCGACGCGGCGGCGGCGCTGGTGGCGCTGCTGGCCGGCGAAGAGGCCGCGGCGGCGCGGCAGGCCTGCGGCTTCCGCGTGGCCTGAGCCAGAAGCGTCGAAGGGGCGAGCGCCCGCCACCGCCCGGCCCGCGCCGGGAGCGCTGAGCCAGGCAACCCGGCGACGAGGCGACTCAGCTGGCCGGCTGCTCCGGCTGGCGGCAGACCTGCCGGTCGGCGCTGCGGTCTTCGCCCTCCAGGCGCAGGAAGCCCGGCTCGATGCACAGGTGTGGCTGGCCGGGGAGCAGGGGACGGAGCGCGGGCGCGCCGTTGCCCAGGCTGGCCGTGCCGGCGCTGCCCACCGTGTCGTCCGTCTCGGAAATGCCGGTGACGCGCTCCAGTGTGGGGGCGTCCACGGGGAGGTCGGATGCGATGGACTTCGTGATGACCAGGCTGCCGGGCAGGAAGCGGATCGTGTAGTTGCCGGCCTCCAGGCCGCCAGGAACGATGAGGTAGGTGCCGGGTTGCGTGGCGCCCTGCGAGTCGCCGCTGAAGCCCAGGGACCCGCGCAGCTGGCCCGGACCCTCGCCGGGCACGAAGCCGCTGAAGCGCACGCCGTTGCCGCCGGTGAAGGGCCCGTCGCCGGAACGCCGGGTGGCGTCGTTCGCCGTCACCGACAGCGGTGCCGGGGTGACGGTGAGCTGGCCGTTGGCGAACTGCAGGCTGTAGTTGGTGGCGCTGAGCCCGCCGGGGGTGATGCTGTAGCGTCCCACGTCCGTGCCACCGCCGCTGAACGCCAGCGAGCCCTCCAGCTGCGTCACGCCATCGCCGCCCACGAAGCCGGCGTAGCTCGCGCCGGCACGGCCGTCGTAGGGCTTGCCGTCGTAGGTCTTGGAGGCATCGTTGGCCGTGACCTGCAGGGGTGCGGGGGTGATCGTGATCTGCCCGTCGACGAAACGCAGCGCATAGTTCGCGCTGCTCAGGCCGCCGGGCGTGAGCGTGTAGCTGCCGACGTTGCGGCCACCACCGCTCACGCTGAGCGTGCCACCCAGCTGTGCGGCGCCCTCACCGCCCACGAAGCCGCTGAAGCGGGCCCCCTTGTCGCTGCCCTGGACGGCGCCGTTGTACACCTTGCTGTCGCTTTCGGCCGTGACCGTGAGCGGGGCGGGCGTGATGACCAGGCTGCCACTGGCGAAGCGGATGACGTAGTTGGTGGCGCCCACGCCCCCCGGGATGACGACATAGCGTCCCACGTCCTTGCCCGAGCCGCTGAGCGTCAGGTTGCCGCGCAGTTGCGCCTCGCCATCGTTGCCGACGAAGCCACGGAAGCTGACGCCCTGGCTGCTGGACTGGACGCCGCCGTTGTAGGTCTTGCTGTCGTCGTTGGCCTTGACCACCAACGGTGCCGGGTCGATGGTGACCAGGCCGTCGGCATAGCGGATGCTGTAGTTGGAGGACGTCAGGCCCCCGGGCGTGAAGGCGTAGCTGCCCACGTCCTTGCCGCCGCCGCTCATGACCAGGGCCCCGCCCAGCGCAGCCGGGCCGTCGGCCCCCACGAAGCCGCTGAAGCTCGCGCCCTTGTCGCCCGTCTGCACGGCGCCGTTGTAGGTCTTGCGGTCGTCGTTGGCCGTCACGAGCAGCGGCGCGGGCGTGATGGTGATCTGGCCGTCGGCAAAGCGGATGCTGTAGTTGGAGGACGTCAGCCCCCCGGGCGTGACGGCGTGACTGCCCACGTCCTTGCCGCCGCCGCTCATGACCAGGATGCCGCCCAGGTCGGCCGCGCCTTCGGCACCCACGAAGCCGCTGAAGCTCGCGCCCTTGTCACCCGTCTGCACGACGCCGTTGTAAGTCTTGCTGTCGTTGTTGGCCGTGACGGTGAGAGGCGCGGGGTTGATGGTCAGCGTCCCGTTCGAGAACTGCAGGTCGTAGTTCCTGGCCGTCAGGCCGCCGGGCGTGAGGACGTAGCTGCCGGCGTCCTTGCCGCTGCCGCTCACGCTCAGGGTACCCGCGAGCTGGCTGGCGTCATCGCCACCTACGAAGCCGCTGTAACTCGCCCCTTTGTCGCTGCTCTGAATGCTGGCGTTGTAGGTCTTGCTCTCGTCGTTGGCCGTGACCTTGAGGGGGGCCGGCGTGATGGTGAGCGTGCCGTTTGCGAACTGCAGGTCGTAGTTCCTGGCACTGAGGCCACCGGGCGTGAGCGGGTAGGTCCCGGCGTCCTTGCCCGTGCCGCTGACGCTCAGCGTGCCCGCGAGCTGGCTGGCGTCGTCGCCCCCCACGAAGCCGCTGTAGCTCGCGCCCTTGTCGCTGCCCTGCAGGCTGGCGTTGTAGGTCTTGCTGTCGTCGTTGGCGGTCACCCGCAGCGGCGCAGGCGTGATGGTGATCTGGCCGTCGCCGTAGCTGATGCTGTAGTTGGAGGACTTCAGCCCCCCGGGCGTGATGAGGTAGGTGCCCACGTCCTTGCCACCACCGCCCATGAGCAGGGTGCCTCCCAGGTCGGCCGCGCCATCGCCACCCACGAAGCCGCTGTAGCGGGCACCCTTGTCGCCCGTCTGCACCGCACCGTTGTAGGTCTTGCTGTCGTCGTTGGCGGTGACCGTGAGCGGCACGGGCGTGATCGTGAGCTTGCCGCCCTGGAACTGCAGGTTGTAGTTCGAGGAACTGACCCCACCGGGCGTGAGGGCGTAGGTGCCTGCGTCCTTGCCGCCGCCGCTGACCCCCAGTGAACCCGTCAGCTGGGCGGGCCCCTCCCCGTTCACGAAGCCGCTGAAGCTTGCCCCCTTGTCGCTGCCCTGCACGCCGGCGTTGTAGGGCTTGCTGTCGTCGTTGGCGGTGACGGTCAGCGGCGCCGGGGCGATGGTCATGTGGCCACCCTGGGTGTCCACGGAGCGGAACAGGTAGCCCCGCTGCGAGGAGTAAGCGCCCGCCGCGATCCAGTCGTAGCTGCCGGCGTTCACCGCCGGGTTGCCGTCTGAGGTCGTCAGGCGGGTGCCGGAGACCAGGTTCGGGTTGCCGGGCGTGCCGTCGGCCAGGGTGACGACCACGCGCGCCGGCCCCCCCAGGGTCTGGGCCAGCCCCGAGTAGGTGGCGTTCGCATCAGGCGCGATGACCGTGACTGTCGCCGGGGTCATGAGGTGGCCCAGCAGGGGGTCGGTGCGGCCCTCGTAGATGAACCAGGGCCCGGTGGGGCTGAAGTCCCACTGCGGAAAGTTGGCGGACTGCTTCATCGCCGCGGCATCCAGGCCGTCTATGCCCGAGGCGTCGCCGCTGCTCACCGCGATGGGGGTGCCGCTGCGGGTGAGGTTGTAATGGCTGAGGACCACGCTGCCGCTGTTGTCGGCCACGAAACCCGGCGCGCTGACGGCGCCCGCCGCGTCACGGGGCAGGCTGCTGTCGGTGTAGGCGCGGGCGATGCTGCCCCGGTTTTCGCCGGCGAAGCCTGCGACCACGGTGCTGCCGTCGCCCACGCTCAGGTTGCCGTTGAAGTAGGCATCGGCCACCGAACCGGCGACGGCACCGGCAAAGCCGCCCAC
>NZ_JADDOJ010000056.1 GCF_015159745.1 Ramlibacter aquaticus
ATCTTCGAGAGCCCGCGCGGCCCGACGCTCCACCTCACGCCATGCTCACCATCCTCTTCGACGGCATCGCCTACGGCATGCTGCTGTTCGTGCTCGCGGTCGGCCTGGCCGTGACCATGGGCCTGATGAACTTCATCAACCTGGCCCATGGCGCCTTCGCCATGGCCGGCGGCTACGTCATGGTGCTGCTGATGCAGAAGGCGGGCCTGCCCTTCCTGGCCTGCCTGCCGCTGGCCTTCTTGGTGCCGGCGCTGCTGGGCGCCGTGCTGGAGCGCACCCTGTACCGCCCGCTCTACCGCAAGCCCCACCTGGACCAGGTGCTGTTCTCCATCGGCCTGGCCTTCATGTCGGTGGCGGCAGTGGACTACTTCGTGGGCTCCACGCAGCAGATGGTGCAGCTGCCCGAGTGGCTGCGCGGGCGCAGCGAGCTGGGCAGCGGCGCCTGGACGCTGGGCATGGGCCACTACCGCCTGTTCATCATCGCGGTCTGCGCGGTGCTCACGGTGGCCCTGCAGTGGGTGCTGCAGTCGACCCGTTTCGGCAGCCGGCTGCGCGCCTCGGTGGACGACCAGCGCGTGGCCGCCGGCCTGGGCATCAACGTCAACGTCGTCTTCCTCGCCACCTTCGCCTTCGGCTCCGGCCTGGCCGGCCTGGGCGGCGCGCTGGGCGCCGAGGTGCTGGGCCTGGACCCCAGCTTCCCGCTCAAGTTCATGATCTATTTCCTGATTGTGGTGGCGGTGGGCGGCACCAGCTCCATCACCGGCCCGCTGCTGGCCGCGCTGCTGCTGGGCGTGGCCGACGTGGCCGGCAAGTACTACATCCCCAAGCTCGGGGCCTTCATCGTCTACAGCCTGATGATCCTGATCCTGATCTGGCGGCCGCAGGGCCTGTTCGTGCGCAAGGGGGGCCGCTGATGGACGCCCGCGCCTCGCTGGCCCGCGCCAGCCGCCTGCGAGCCTGGGAGCCGCTGCTGTGGCTGGCGGCGTTCGCCGCGCCCGCGCTGCTGCCCAGCTACAACGCGATCATCAACGAGATCGCGATCATGGCCCTGTTCGCGGTCTCGCTGGACATCGTGCTGGGCTACACCGGCATCGTCTCGCTGGGCCACGCGGCCTTCTTCGGCCTGGGCGGCTACACCGCCGCGCTGTTCTGCAAGCACGTGATGCCCGACCCGCTGGCGGGCCTCGCGGTGGCGCTGGGCGCGGGGCTGGCGCTGGGCGCCCTGGCCAGCCTCACGGTGCTGCGCGGCACCGACCTCACGCGCCTGATGGTGACGCTGGGCGTGGCGCTGGTGCTGCTGGAGCTGGCCAACAAGTTCGAGGACATCACCGGCGGCACCGACGGCATCCAGGGCCTGATGTTCACGCCCGTGCTCGGCCGGTTCGAGTTCGACCTGGGCGCCCGCACTGCCGCCTACTACTCGCTCAGCGTCCTGCTGCTGCTGTTCCTGCTGGTGCGCCGGCTGGTGCACTCGCCCTTCGGCGCCACGCTGGAGGCGATCCGCGACAACCGGCTGCGGGCCATGGCCATCGGCATCTCCACGAACTCGCGCATCGGCCTGGCCTACACCGTGGCCGGCGGCCTGGCCGCCGTGGCCGGCGCGCTGATGGTGCAGACCACCGGCTTCGCCTCGCTGGACCTGTTCGAATTCCACCGCTCGGCCGACCTGATGCTGATGCTGGTGATCGGCGGCACCGGCTGGCTCTACGGCGGCGTGGTCGGCGCCGTGGTCTTCAAGCTGCTGCAGGACTGGCTCTCGTCCATCACCCCGCAGTACTGGACCTTCTGGCTGGGCCTGTTCCTGGTGCTGCTGGTGCTGGTCGGACGCGAGCGCGTGCTGCGGCCCTTCCAGTCCCTGGGCGGGAGGCGCGCATGAGCGAGCAGCCCATCGTGCTGGCCTGCGAGGGCCTGGTGAAGCGCTTCGGCGGCATCACCGCCACCAACGACGTGACGCTGCGCCTGCGGCGCGGCGCCCGCCACGCGCTGATCGGCCCCAACGGCGCCGGCAAGACCACGCTGATCAACCTGCTGACCGGCGTGCTGGACGCGACCGCGGGCCGCATCACCCTGGACGGCGACGACATCACCCGCCTGGCGCCGCACAAGCGCGTGCGGCGCGGCATGGTCCGCACCTTCCAGATCAACCAGCTGTTCAACACCATGACGCCGCTGGAGACCCTGGCCCTGGTGGTGTCGCAGCAGCGCGGCCTGGGCGCCGGCTGGTGGTCGGCCCTGGGGCGCGACGCGGCGGTGGCCGAACGCTGCGCCGCGCTGCTGGACCAGTTCCACCTCGCCGAGGTCGCGCAGGTGCGCACCGAGCACCTGGCCTACGGCAAGCGCCGCCTGCTGGAGATCGCGATCGCGCTGGCCTGCGAGCCGCGCGTGCTGCTGCTGGACGAGCCCGTCGCCGGCGTGCCGGCGGGCGAGCGCGAGGAAATCCTGCAGACCGTGGAGGCCCTGCCGGCCGAGGTCTCGGTGCTGCTCATCGAACACGACATGGACCTGGTCTTCAGCTTCGCCGACCGCATGACGGTGCTGGTCAACGGCACGGTGCTCACCGAGGGCACGCCGGCCGAGATCGAGGCCAACCCCGAGGTGAAGGCCGTCTACCTGGGGCACGAGGGAGCGTCGCATGGCTGACCTGCTGAATGTCCAGGACCTGCGTGCCGGCTACGGCGAGGCCGTGGTGCTCAACGGCGTCTCCTTCAGCCTGGGCGAAGGCCAGACCCTGGCCCTGCTGGGCCGCAACGGCACCGGCAAGACCACGCTGATGGACACCCTGGCCGGCGCCACGCGCCAGCACGGCGGCAGCATCACGCTGGGCGGCGTGGCGCTGCACAGGCTGCCCTCGCACCAGCGCGCCGCGGCCGGCATCGGCTGGGTGCCGCAGGAGCGCAACATCTTCAAGTCGCTCACCGTGCACGAGAACCTCACCGCCGTGGCGCGCCCGGGGCCCTGGGGCCCGCAGCGCGTGTACGAGATGTTCCCGCGCCTGGCCGAGCGCAAGACCAACCTGGGCACCCAGCTCTCGGGCGGCGAGCAGCAGATGCTGGCCATGGGCCGCGCGCTGGTGCTGAACCCGAAGCTGCTGCTGCTGGACGAGCCGCTGGAAGGCCTGGCGCCCATCATCGTCACCGAGCTGCTGCGTGCCATCGCCCGCATCACGCGCGAGGAGGGGCTGGCCGCCATCATCGTGGAGCAGCACCCGCAGGCCATCCTGGCCATCTCCCACCAGGCCGTGGTGCTGGACCGCGGCAGCGTGGTGCACAGCGGCGCGGCCGACGCGCTGGCGGCCTCGCCGGCGCTGCTGGACCGCCTGCTCGGTGTGGCACGATAGGCGCATGGATTCCAGCCGCCGCAGGCTGGCGGCGGCCCTCGCGGCCGGCTGCCTGCTTCCCTCGCTCGCCCGCGCACAGAAGAAGTGGCCGCCCCGGCCGGTGCGCATCGTCGTGCCCTTCGGCCCCGGTGGCATCGCCGACCTCACCGCCCGCGCGGTGGGGCAGGCCCTGTCGCAGCAACTCGGCCAGGCCGTCATCGTCGACAACCGGCCGGGCGCCGGCGGCGTGGTGGGCGGCGAACTGGTGGCGCGCGCCGAGCCCGACGGCACCACGCTGCTCCTGCTCAGCAACGGCAGTGCCGTCACCGCGGCGCTGTTCCGCAAGCTGCCCTTCGACATCCAGAAGGATTTCGCGCCGGTGGCCCTGCTCGGCATGTTCGAGCTGGGGCTGGTGGTGCCCGCCAACTCCCGCTTTCGCAGCGCGGCGGACTTCATCGCCGCGGCGCATGCCCAGCCCGGCAAGCTGAACCTGGCCACCATCGCCGTGGGCAGCACGCAGAACCTGGCCGCCGAGCTGTTCCGCTCGACCGGCGGGCTCAAGCTGCAGGTGGTGCCCTTCAACGGCACGCCGGCCGTGGTCACTGCGCTGCGCGGGGGCGAGGTGGACGCGGCCATCGAAATCCTGGGGCCGCTGCAGCCGCAGGTCGCTGCCGGCGCGCTGCGCGTGCTGGCGGTGCTGGGCGACAGCCGCTCGCCCGCGCTGCCCAAGGTGCCGCGCCTGGGCGAGCTGGGCGGTCCCTTCGCCGGCTTCGCCGTCAATTCCTGGAACGCACTGGCGGCGCCGGCGCGCACGCCGCCCGACGTGGTGGACCGGCTCAGCCGCGCGCTGCAGGCCGCGCTGGCCCAGCCGCAGCTGCAGCAGCAGCTGGCCGCCCTGGACGTGGTGGCCGGCTACCAGCCGCCCCCTGTGCTCGCCGAGCTGCTCGCGCGGGACCTGCGGCGCTGGAACAGCGTGATCGACCACGCCGGCATCGCCCGGCAGTGAACCGCGGGGCGTGCGGCCCCGTGCACCGGGTTCAGGCCCCGCCTCAGGCGTGCGCGACCACGCGCGGCGCGATCTCGCGGATCAGGTCCAGCGTCGCCTTCTGCACCGGCGTGGCCGGGCGCTGCAGGCTGGTGACCAGGCACAGGCGGATGCGCAGCGGCGGCGCGCCGATCTGGCGCGCGGTGTAGGCCGAGGGCCGGTGCGAGTTGAGCAGCGCGTTGCGCGAGAGGATCGCGCAACCCGCGCCGTCCAGCACCAGGTCCAGGATGGAACTCACGCCGTCGATCTCCAGCGCCACCGTGGGCCGCGCGCCGATGTCGGCCATCTGCGCCTCCACGTGCATGCGGATCGCGTTCGGCCGGGTCGGAATCACCAGGGGCAGCGCGGCGACGTCCATCAGGGCGACGGGCCCGGGCGGCGGGTCCTCGGGCAGGCCGGGGGGCCGGGCCTGCACCAGCAGCAGGTCCTCCTCCAGCAGGGGCGAGATGTCCAGCTCGCGCGAGGGCTGGGCGTTGTAGAGCAGGGCGATGTCCAGCCGGCCGGTGGCCAGGCCTTCCTGCAGGCCCCCCGAGAGCCCCTCCGAGATGGACAGGTGGGCCTGGGGCAGGGCCTCGCGGAAGGCCCGCGTGAGCGGCACCGTCAGCACGCGCGCGACGCTGCTGGGCAGGCCCACCGCGACCCGGCCCGACACGCCGCCGCGCAGGCGGCCCAGGTCGTCGCGGGCGCGTTGCACCTGGTGCAGGATGCCGCGCCCGTGTTCCAGCAGGATGGTGCCGGCCTCGGTGGGCACGGCGCCCCGCCCGTTGCGCACCAGCAGGGTCTGGCGCAGTTCCACCTCCAGCAGCCGCACCTGCCGGCTCAGGGCCGGCTGGGCGACGTCCAGCTCGATCGCGGCCCGGGTGAAGCTGCCCAGTTCGGCGACGCGGACAAAGTATTCGAGCTGCTTGAGGTCCATATTTTCGATAGCTGTGCGCCGATTATGCCGAAGCGATATAGCTGCTAGAGGGCCGCCGGGGTCGCCGCCGCGGGGGCCGGCGCCCACAATCCAGCCCCATGTCCGACCCCACGCGGGCCGCCCTGCGCGGCATTTCCTCCATGGCCACGCGCCAGGTGTTGGCCGAACTCGCACAGGCCTGGCAGCAGGCGGGCGGCCGTCCCGTGGCCATCGAATCGGTGGGCGGCGTCGAGGCCGCGAAGCGGGTCGCCGAGGGCGAGGCCTTCGACGTGGTGTTCCTGGCGTCGGACGCGATCGACAAGCTGCTGGCGGCCGGCCACGCGCTGGCCGGCAGCAAGGTGGACCTGGTGCGCTCCGCCGTCGCCGCGGCGGTGCCGGCCGGTGCGCCGCGGCCCGGTATCGCGACCGAGGCCGCGCTGCGCGCCGCGGTGCTCGCCGCGCCCAGCATCGGCTACTCCACCGGCCCGAGCGGCACCGCGCTGCTGCAGCTGTTCGAGCGCTGGGGCCTCGCCGCAGAACTGGCGCCGCGGCTGAAGCAGGCGCGCCCCGGCGTGCCGGTGGGCAGCCTGGTGGCCTCGGGCGAGGTCGCGCTGGGCTTCCAGCAATTGCCCGAGCTGATCCACGTGGCCGACATCCAGCTGCTGGACCCGCTGCCCGCCGCCGTGCAGATCGAGACCGTTTTCTCCGGCGCCGCCTGCGCCGGCGCCAGCGACCCTGGGGCCGTGCAGGCCCTGCTGGCCTTCATGGCGTCGCCCGCCGCGGCCGAGGCCAAGCACCGCCAGGGCATGCAGCCCGCCTGACACCTTTTCCCGACACCGAGACACGGAAGACCCGCCACCATGAGCCTCGTCATCGATTGCCACGGCCACTACACCACCGCGCCCAAGGCGCTGGAGGCGTGGCGCAACCGCCAGATCGCCGGCATCCAGGACCCGTCCGCGCGGCCGGCGGTGTCCGAGCTGAAGATCAGCGACGACGACATCCGCGAAACCATCGTCAACAACCAGCTGCGCCTCATGAAGGAGCGCGGCAACGACATGACGCTGTTCTCGCCACGCGCCAGCTTCATGGCGCACCACATCGGCGACTTCGAGGTCTCGTCCACCTGGGCCGCGATCTGCAACGAGCTGTGCTTCCGCGTGAGCGAGCTGTTCCCCGAGCACTTCGCGCCGGTGGCCATGCTGCCGCAATCGCCCGGGGTCGACCCGAAGACCTGCATCCCCGAACTGGTGAAGTGCGTGGAGGAATACGGCTGCGTGGGCATCAACCTGAACCCGGACCCCTCGGGCGGCCACTGGAAGGAGCCGCCGCTGACGGACAAATGGTGGTACCCCATCTACGAGAAGATGGTGGAGTACGACATCCCGGCGATGATCCACGTCTCCACCAGCTGCAACGCCTGCTTCCACACCACGGGCGCGCACTACCTGAACGCCGACACCACCGCCTTCATGCAGTGCCTGCAGGGCGAGCTGTTCAAGGACTTCCCCACGCTGCGCTTCCTGATCCCGCACGGTGGCGGCGCGGTGCCCTATCACTGGGGGCGCTTCCGCGGCCTCGCGCAGGAGATGAAGAAGCCGCTGCTCGAGGAGCACCTGCTGAACAACATCTTCTTCGACACCTGCGTGTACCACCAGCCCGGCATCGACCTGCTGAACAAGGTGATCCCGGTGAAGAACGTGCTGTTCGCCTCCGAAATGATCGGCGCGGTGCGCGGCATCGACCCGCAGACGGGCCATTACTACGACGACACCAAGCGCTACATCGACGCCTGCGGCCAGCTCTCCGACGCCGACCGCCACGCGATCTTCGAAGCCAACACGCGCCGTGTCTTCCCGCGCCTGGATGCGCGCCTCAAGGCGAAAGGACTCTGACCATGTACGAACTCGGCGTCGTCTACCGCAACATTGAACGGGCCGACCGCGACACCGCGGATGCGCTGGCCAAGCTGGGCTCGGCCACCGTGCACGAGGCCATGGGCCGCGTGGGCCTGATGAAGCCCTACATGCGCCCCATCTACGCCGGTGCGCAGGAATCGGGCACCGCCGTGACGGTGCTGCTGCACCCGGGCGACAACTGGATGATGCACGTCGCGGCGGAGCAGATCCAGCCCGGTGACATCGTGGTCGCGGCCGTCACCGCCGAGTGCACCGACGGCTACTTCGGCGACCTGCTGGCCACCTCCTTCCAGGCCCGCGGCGCGCGCGCGCTCATCATCGATGCCGGCGTGCGCGACGTGAAGACGCTGGCCGAGATGAAGTTCCCGGTCTGGAGCAAGGCGATCAGTTCCAAGGGCACCATCAAGGCGACCCTGGGCTCGGTCAACATCCCGGTGGTCTGCGCCGGTGCGCTGGTGAACCCGGGCGACGTGGTGGTGGCCGACGACGACGGCGTGGTCGTGGTGCCGCGTGCCATCGCGAAGAAGACCCTGGACGCCGCCGTGGCCCGCGAAGCCCTGGAGGGCGAGAAGCGCGCCAGGCTCGCGTCCGGCGTGCTGGGCCTGGACATGTACAAGATGCGCGAGCCGCTGGAAAAAGCCGGCCTGCGCTACATCGACTGAACGTCATGGTCGTGCGCCGCGCGCTGTTCGCCCTGCTGCTGCCAGCGTTGCTGGGCGCGGGCTGCGCCACTGTCCCCGCGGCGGACCCGGTGGCCCGCCGCGCACTCGCGCCCACTGGGGCGCTGCGCGTCGGCGTCTACCTTGGCAGCCCCAGCTCGCTGGTGCGCGCCATCGACGGCCGCGACGCTGGCGTCGCCCACGACCTGGACGCGCAACTGGCGCAGGAACTCGGCGTACCGGTGCGCTATGAGCGCTTCGATCGCGTGGCCCAGGTGTTGTCGGCGATGAAGCGCGGCGAGGTCGATTTCACGGTCACCAATGCCACGGTCGCGCGGGCGCGCGACGTCGACTTCACGCCGCCTGTGCTGCAGCTGGAGCTGGGCTACCTGGTGCATGCCGCATCGCCCATCGTCAACCTCGCAGGCATCGACCGGCCCGGCGTGCGCGTCGGCGTGACCGAAGGCAGCTCCTCCTCGGTGACGCTGGCGCGGCAGTTCCGCTCGGCGCAACTGGTCGCCGTGCCCTCCCTGGCGGCGGCGGCGCAGCAGCTGCGCGCAGGGGGCCTGGACGCCTTCGCCACCAACAAGGCCATTCTTTTCGAGATGGCCGACCAGGTGCCGGGGGCCGCTGTGCTGCCTGGCCGCTGGGGCCTGGAGCACCTGGCGATCGCCGTGCCGCAGGGCCGCGGGGCCGGGCGGGACTGGCTGAATGCCTTCGCCACGCGCGTGCGCGGCAGCGACGCGCTCGCGGCGATGGTGAAGCGGGCCGGACTGCGCGGTACCGCCCAGGATTGAAACCGAACAACGAGGAGACGACGATGATCCATTCCCTGTCCCGCCGCCAGGCGATCCTGGCCCTGGGCTGCACCGCAGTCGCCGCGGCAGCCCCGGCTGCATTCGCGGCCGACACCTTCCCCGCCAAGCCGATCCACATCGTGGTGGGCTACTCCGCCGGCGGCGCGGTGGATGCGGTGGCCCGCACCGTCGGGCAGGTGCTCTCGGCCAGCCTGGGCCAGCCCGTCATCGTGGACAACAAGCCGGGCGCCGGCACCAACATCGCCGTGAAGGCCGTGGTCGACGCGCCGGCCGACGGCTACACGCTGCTGATGGCCGCCAATGCGCTGTCGGCCAACCCCTCGCTGTACCAGCCGTCCCCCTTCGACCCCGAGAAGCAGCTGGTGCCGGTCTCGCTCATCGGCCGCGTGCCGGTGGTGATCGCCGCCAACCCGTCCGCGCCGTACACCAGCGTCGCCAAGCTGGTCGAGGCGGCCAAGGCCAAGCCTGGTTTCGTGCAGTACGCGACGCCCGGCAACGGCTCGACACCGCACATGGCGATGGAGCTGTTCGCGCACACCGCGGGCATCCAGCTGCAGCACGTGCCCTACCGCGGCGGCGCACCGGCCATCACCGACGTGATCGGCGGACAGGTGCCGCTGGTGGCGGTGAATGCGCTGGAGGTGCAGCCGCACGCCAAGGCCGGCAAGCTCAAGGTCGTGGCGACGCTGGGCGCCGCGCGCACGCCCATCTTCCCCGACGCACCCACCGTGGCCGAGTCCGGCTTCCCGGGCTTCGAGGCCTCCGTCTGGTACGGCCTGGTGGCGCCGGCCGGCACGCCGCCGGCCGTGCTGGAACGCCTGCATGCCGAGGTGCAGAAGGCGCTGCAGTCGCCCACCGTGCGCGAGCGCATGGTGGCGGTGGGCGGCGAGGTGCTGCCCGGCACCGCGCAATCCTTCGGCCAGCTGATCCACAACGACCGCGTGCGCTACGAGAAGCTGGTGCACGAGGCCCACATCAAACCCGACTGATCCCATGAGCACACCGACCTCGGGCGACTTCACCAAGACCCCCGGCTGGCTGGACTGGTTCTCCGGCCCCAGCAAGCCGCGCTTCCAGCTGCCCCCCGGCAGCGTGGACGCGCACTGCCACGTGTTCGGCCCCGGCGCCGAGTTCCCCTATGCGCCCGAGCGCAAGTACACGCCCTGCGACGCTTCCAAGGCCCAGCTGTTCGCGCTGCGTGACCACCTGGGCTTCGCGCGCAACGTCATCGTGCAGGCGACCTGCCACGGCGCCGACAACCGGGCCCTGGTGGACGCCCTGCTGCATTCCGATGGCAAGGCGCGCGGCGTCGCCACGGTGCGCCGCAGCGTCACCGACGAAGAGCTCCAGGCCATGCACGCCGCGGGCGTGCGCGGCGTGCGCTTCAACTTCGTCAAGCGCCTGGTCGACTTCACGCCCAAGGACGAGCTGATGGAGATCGCCGCGCGCATCGCCCCGCTGGGCTGGCACGTGGTGATCTACTTCGAGGCGGTGGACCTGCCCGAGCTGTGGGACTTCTTCACGGCCCTTCCCACCACGGTGGTGGTGGACCACATGGGCCGCCCGGACGTGAAGAAGCCGGTCGACGGCCCCGAGTTCGCGCTGTTCATGAAGTTCATGCGCGAGCACCCGAACGTGTGGAGCAAGGTGAGCTGCCCCGAACGGCTCTCGGTGTCGGGACCGCCCGCGCTCCACGGCGAGCAGGCCGCCTACCGCGACGTGGTGCCCTTCGCCCGACAGGTGGTCGAGAGCTTCCCCGACCGCGTGCTGTGGGGCACCGACTGGCCGCACCCCAACCTGAAGGACCACATGCCCGACGACGGCCTGCTGGTGGACTTCATCCCCCACATCGCCACCACGGCGCAACTGCAGCACAAGCTGCTGGTCGACAACCCCATGCGCCTGTACTGGCCCGAACTCGTGAAGTGAGGAGGCCGCGATGCCCCTGGACAAACCCTATCTGGACGTGCCCGGCACGACCATCTTCGACGCCGACCAGAGCCGCAAGGGCTACTGGCTGAACCAGTTCTGCATGTCGCTCATGAAGGCCGCCAACCGCGAGCGCTTCAAGAAGGACGAGCGCGCCTACCTGGACGAGTGGGCCATGACCGAGGAGCAGAAGCAGGCCGTGCTGGCGCGCGACCTGAACCGCTGCATCGCGCTGGGCGGCAACATCTACTTCCTGGCCAAGATCGGCGCCACCGACGGCAAGAGCTTCCAGCAGATGGCCGGCTCCATGACGGGGCTGTCGGAAGAGGCGTACCGCGACATGATGATCAACGGCGGCCGCTCCCCCGAGGGCAACCGCTACCTGCACGAGAAGAAGTAAATGGCCCGCATCACCGCCTCCGTCTACACCTCGCACGTGCCGGCCATCGGCGCCGCGATGGACCTGGGCAAGACCCAGGAGCCCTATTGGCAGAAGGTCTTCTCGGGCTACGAGTTCTCGCGCCAGTGGATCAAGGAGAACCCGCCTGACGTGGTCTTCCTGGTCTTCAACGACCATGCCACCGCCTTCAGCCTGGAGATGATCCCCACCTTCGCCATCGGCACCGCCGCCGAGTACGCGGTGGCGGACGAGGGCTGGGGTCCGCGCCCCGTGCCCAAGGTGATGGGCGAGCCCGAGCTGGCCTCGCACATCGCGCAGTCGGTCATCCAGCAGGATTTCGACCTCACCCTGGTCAACAGGATGGACGTGGACCACGGCCTCACGGTGCCCCTCTCGCTGATGTGCGGTGACGTCAAGGAATGGCCGTTCAAGGTGATTCCCTTCGCCGTCAACGTGGTGCAGTACCCGGTGCCCAGCGGCATGCGCTGCTTCAAGCTGGGCCAGGCGATCCGCCGGGCGGTGGAGAGCTTCGACAAGGACCTGAACGTGCAGATCTGGGGCACGGGCGGCATGAGCCACCAGCTGCAGGGCCCGCGCGCGGGCCTGATCAACCGCGAGTGGGACAACGCCTTCCTGGACCGCCTGCTGGCCGACCCCGAAGGCCTGGCCCAGGTGCCGCACATCGACTACGTGCGCGAGGCCGGCAGCGAAGGCATCGAGCTGGTGATGTGGCTGATTGCCCGCGGCGCCATGGCCGACGTGGCCGGCGGCCCCAAGCCCACCCTGAAGCACCGCTTCTACCATGTGCCCGCGTCCAACACCGCCGTCGGCCACATGATCCTGGAGAACAACGCATGAGCAACGACAAGACCCTGCGCATCGCGCTCGCCGGCGCCGGCGCCTTCGGCCAGAAGCACCTGGACGCCCTCAAGCTGATTGACGGCGTGCAGGTCACCTCCGTCATTGGCCGCGAGCTGGACAAGACCCGCGAAGTGGCCGCCCGGTACGGCATCGGCCATGCCACCACCGAACTCGCCGAGACCCTGGCGCGCGACGACGTGGACGCCGTGATCCTGTGCACGCCCACGCAGATGCACGCCGCCCAGGCCATCGCCTGCATGCAGGCCGGCAAGCACGTGCAGGTGGAGATTCCGCTGTGCGACCGGCTGGCCGACGGCGAGGCCGTGGTGGCGCTGCAGAAGAAGACCGGCCTGGTGGCCATGGTGGGCCACACCCGCCGCTTCAACCCCAGCCACCAGTACGTGCACCAGAAGATCCAGGCCGGGCAATTCAACATCCAGCAGATGGATGTGCAGACCTATTTCTTCCGCCGCACCAACATGAATGCGCTGGGCCAGCCGCGCAGCTGGACCGACCACCTGCTTTGGCACCACGCCGCCCACACGGTGGACCTGTTCGCCTACCAGGCCGGCAGCCCCATCGTGAAGGCCAACGCGATCCAGGGCCCCATCCACCCCACGCTGGGCATCGCCATGGACATGAGCATCCAGCTGCAGGCCGCCAACGGCGCGATCTGCACGCTGTCGCTGTCCTTCAACAACGACGGCCCGCTGGGCACCTTCTTCCGCTACATCGGCGACACGGCGACCTACATCGCCCGCTACGACGACCTGTTCAACGGCAAGGACGAGAAGATCGACGTCTCCAAGGTCGCGGTGTCCATGAACGGCATCGAGCTGCAGGACCGTGAGTTCGTGGCCGCGATCCGCGAGGGCCGCGAGCCCAACGCCAGCGTGGCCCGCGTGCTGCCCTGCTACCAGGTCCTGCACCAGCTCGAACAGCAGCTGGCCTGAGCGCCGCGCCGGCGGCCGCCCCGGCTGTCGCACAATCACGCCGGACGCCCCAAGCGGTCGCCCGGCGTTTTCCATTCCGAACGACGACGAGACGAGGTTTTCCAAGTGCACGACAGACAACTCGGCCCCTTCCAGGTTTCCGCCATCGGCCTGGGCTGCATGAACCTGAGCCACGCCTACGGCACGCCGCCCTCGGCCGAGCAGGGCGAGCGCCTGCTGCTGGCCGCGCTGGACGCGGGCGTGACGCTGTTCGACACCGCCGCGCTGTACGGCTTCGGCGCCAACGAGACCCTGGTGGGGCGCGTGCTCAAGGCGCACCGCTCGAAGTTCACCCTGGCCAGCAAGGGGGGCATGGCGGGCGTGACCGGCGACGACGGCACGGTGCGCCGCGTGATCGACGGCCGGCCCGAGGCCGTGCGCCGCAACTGCGAGGACAGCCTGCGCCGCCTGCAGACCGACGTCATCGACCTCTACTACCTGCACCGCTGGGACAAGAAGGTGCCCATCGAGGAGAGCGTGGGCGAGATGGGCCGCCTGGTGCAGGAGGGCAAGGTGCGCACCCTGGGCCTGTCGGAGGTCTCGGCCGCCACGCTGCGCCGCGCCCACGCCGAACACCCCATCACCGCGCTGCAGACCGAGTATTCGCTGTGGACGCGCAATCCCGAGATCGCGGTGCTGCAGGCCTGCCGCGAGCTGGGCGTGGCCTTCGTGGCCTTCAGCCCCGTGGCGCGCGGCTTCCTGTGCGGCGAGCTGCGCGACGTGTCCACCCTGGACGCCAAGGACATCCGCAAGAGCATGCCGCGCTTCGACCCGGACCATTACGCCGCCAACCTGCGGCTGCTGCCCGCCTACGAGGCGCTGGCCCGCGAGGCCGGCTGCACGCCCGCGCAGCTGGCGCTGGCCTGGCTGCTGCACAAGGGCGACGACATCATCCCCATCCCCGGCACCACCCGCCTGGCGCACCTGCACGACGACCTGGCCGCCGCCGACATCCGGCTTTCGGAGGGCCTGGTTGCGCGTCTGGAGGCGCTGGTCAACGAGAAGACGGTCTCCGGCAACCGCTACGGCGCCCAGGCCCGCAGCGAGGTGGACACCGAAGAGTTCGCGTGAACCACGATTTCGCCTCGGCGACGGTCCTGCTGCTGCTGATCACCGACCCCTTCGGCAACATCCCTGTCTTCGCCCATGCGCTGCGCGAGGTGGCGCCCGGGCGCCGGGCCTGGGTGATCGTGCGCGAGAACCTGATCGCCTTCGGCATCCTGGTGTTCTTCCTGTTCGCGGGCGAGGCCTTCCTGCGCGTGATGGGCCTGTCGGGCACCTCGCTGCAGATCGCCGGGGGCGTGGTGCTGTTCATCATCGCGCTGCGCATGATCTTCCCGCGCGAGGGCGGGGCGCCCGGCGCGGCCCTGCCCCAGGGCGAGCCGCTGATCGTGCCGCTCGCGATCCCGCAGATCGCCGGGCCGTCGGCCATGGCCACCGTCATCCTGCTGGCCAGCCAGGCCCCGGCCCAGCGCTGGGAATGGGTGGCCGCGCTCACGGTCACCATCGCCGCCGGTGCCGTGGTGCTGCTGCTCGCCGAACGCCTTCAGCGCGTGCTGGGCGAGCGCTTCGTCATCGCCATGGAGCGGCTGATGGGCCTGATCCTGGTGGCCGTGGCGGTGGAAATGCTGGTGCGCGGCTGGCGCATGGTCGCCGCCGGCGGCTGAGGTCCACCAGGCGGGCCCAGCTGGCCCAGGCTCAGGCGGTGGCGAGGGTGTGCGCCATCACCTCGGCCACCACCTCGTCCAGCTGCGCGCGCAGCCAGCGATGGGCCGGGTCCTGCTGGTAGCGCGCATGCCAGACCGCGTACATGGGCAGGGTGGGGCACTGCAGCGGCACCGGCGCATGGGCGAAGCCCTGCAGCGTGTGGTGGGCCAGGCCGGCCGGCGCGGTCGCCAGCAGCTTGCTGCCCCGCAGGAAGGCGGGCAGGGCGCCGAAGCCCGGCACCATCACCCGGATGCGCCGTCGCACGCCGCGGGCGGCCAGCTGCTGGTCCAGGTCCAGCGGGCGGCTGGGCGGGTAGACCACGGTGGCGTGCTCGGCGGCCAGGTAGTCCTGCTCGTCCAGCGGCGCGTCACGGCGGGCCGGGTCGTAGAAGACGCGGTAGTCGTCCTCGAACAGGCGCTTCTGCACGATGTCGGCGCCCTCCGGCGGGCGCGGGCTGATGACCAGCTGGCAGTTGTCGTCGCGCAGCATCTCCAGGTGCGGCAAGGCCGAAGGGATGACGCGGATGTTCACGCGCGGGGCGGCGCGCCGCAGCCGCTCGGCCAGGGCGGGCAGCAGCAGGTCGCGCTGGAAATCGTTGGCGGCGATGGTGAGCGTGGCCTCCCACTCCAGCGGGTCGAAGGCCTCGTTGCGGGCGAAGCGCTGCATGGCGTGCAGCAGCTCGCGCGCCGGGGTGCCCAGGGATTCCGCGCGGGCCGTGGCCGCGATGCCCCGCCCGGCCTTCACGAACAGCGGGTCGCCGGTGATCTCGCGCAGCTTGTCCAGGCCATGGCTCACGGCCGACTGCGTCACCCCCAGCCGCATGGCGGCCTGGGTGACGTTGCGTGTCTCCAGCACCGTCAGCAGCAACTGCAGCGCGTGTGCATCCAGGTGGGTCCAGTCGAAGCGGCTCATGAAAGGTATGACCCTTGGTCGGTTCATGCCTTTGTACTCGTGTGGCCGGCCTTCCATCTGATTCAGGTCAAACGGGAGCCGGATTCCATGACGCGCAGCCCATCCTGGCTGCAGGCCCCGGGCGGACGGTTCAGCCTGCCGCGGTCCAGCCCGCGGCCAGGGCCTGGACCACGGCAGCGGCCGGGCCCGTGCGGCAGCCCTTGCGGTTGGTGCCCGACCACAGCGGGGTGAAATCGTCCCTACCCACGGCCTCGGCCTGCGTGCGCAGGGGCGCCATGGCCGCGCTGGCAAGGGGGAAGGGCGGCGCCTTGGGGTTGACCGCCCCCAGCTCGCGCATGGCGCGGTTGTAGAGCCCGCGCGCCAGCCCGCCCGAGAAGAGGTTGGTCAGCGCGGTGGGGGCCGCCAGGTCCTGCAGCCGGGCGCGGTGCAGGGGGCCGGTGGTGGCCTCGTCGCACAGCAGGAAGGCCGTGCCCACCTGCACCGCCGAGGCGCCCGCCGCCAGCGCGGCCCGCACGTCCCCGGCATCGGCGATGCCGCCCGCGGCGATCACCGGCAGGGACACCCGGCCCCCCAGCTGCGACAGCAGCGCCAGCGTGCCGCTCTGCCGGGCCGGGTCGCGGTCCAGGAAGTGGCCACGGTGCCCGCCGGCCTCCAGCCCCTGGGCGATGATCGCGTCGGCGCCGTTCTCCTGCAGCCACAGCGCCTCGCGCAGGGTGGTGGCCGAGGAGGCCACCATGGCCCCGCGCGCCTTGACCCGCGCCAGCAGGTCCGCCGCCGGCAACCCGAAGTGGAAGCTGACCACGGTGGGCCGGAAGTCCTCCAGCACCTCGGCCGCCTCGGCGTCGAAGGGCCGGCGCCCACCGCCCGCGGCGTCCAGCGGTACGTCGAGCTCGCGGTAGTACGGCGCCAGCGTGCCGCGCCAGGCGGCTTCCACGGCCGCGTCCGGCACGGGCGGCACGTGGCAGAAGAAGTTGGCGTTGTAGGGCAGCCCGCTGTCCGCCAGGGCGCGCAGTTCGCGGGCCAGGCGTTGCGTGTCCATCATCGCGGCGGGCAGGGAGCCCAGCGCCCCGGCCGCGCCCACCGCCAGCGCGAGCCTCGAATCCTGCACGCCGGCCATGGGGGCCTGGATGAGCGGCACGCGCGTGCCCCAGAGTTGTTCCAGTCGCATGCCCCGATTCTTGCTGACGCGCGGGCCGCGCCACAAGTCATCCGTGGACGAAAAAAAAGTCCGGCCGCGGCCGGACTTTCTTCAGCGTGCCGGCCCCCGGGGGCCGGACGGTGGGCTCAGACGCCCGAGTCGATGAAGCTGCGCAGCTTGTCGCTGCGGCTGGGGTGCTTGAGCTTGCGCAGGGCCTTGGCCTCGATCTGGCGGATGCGCTCGCGGGTGACGTCGAACTGCTTGCCGACCTCTTCCAGGGTGTGGTCCGTGCTCATCTCGATGCCGAAGCGCATGCGCAGCACCTTGGCCTCGCGCGGGGTCAGCGAATCCAGGATGTCCTTGACCACATCGCGCAGGCCGGCCTGCATCGCGGCCTCGATGGGCGCGGTGTTGGCCTGGTCCTCGATGAAGTCGCCCAGGTGCGAATCGTCGTCGTCGCCGATCGGCGTTTCCATGGAGATCGGCTCCTTGGCGATCTTCATGATCTTGCGGATCTTGTCTTCCGGGATCTCCATCTTCGCGGCCAGGATGGAGGCGTCCGGCTCGAAGCCGAACTCCTGCAGGTGCTGGCGCGAGATGCGGTTCATCTTGTTGATGGTCTCGATCATGTGCACCGGGATGCGGATCGTGCGGGCCTGGTCCGCGATGGAGCGGGTGATGGCCTGGCGGATCCACCAGGTGGCGTAGGTCGAGAACTTGTAGCCGCGGCGGTATTCGAACTTGTCCACCGCCTTCATCAGGCCGATGTTGCCCTCCTGGATCAGGTCCAGGAACTGCAGGCCGCGGTTGGTGTACTTCTTCGCGATGGAGATCACCAGGCGCAGGTTGGCCTCGATCATCTCCTTCTTGGCCTCGCGCGAGGAGGCCTCGCCCTCGTTCATGCGGCGGTTGATCTCCTTGAGCTCGGTCAGCGGCACCACCACCTGCGACTGCAGGTCGGTCAGCTTCTGCTGCAGCTCCTGGATGGCCGGGATGTTGCGCTGGATGATCACGCTCCAGGGCTTGCCGGCGGTGGCCTGCTTCTCGACCCAGCGCAGGTTCAGCAGGTTGGGCGGGAATTCCTTGATGAAGATTTCCTGCGGCATGCCGCACTTGTCCACGATGATGCGGCGCAGCTCGCGCTCCTTCTTGCGCACGTCGTCGACCTGGCCGCGCACCATGTCGCACAGCTTCTCGATGGTCTTGGCCGTGAAGCGGATGGTCATCAGCTCCTCGGACAGGGCGTGCTGGGCCTTCTGGTAGGCCGGCGTGCCGTAGCCTTCCTTGTCGTAGATCTTGTGCACCTTCTCGAAGAGCAGGGCGATCTTGTCGAAGCGCTCGAGCGCGTTGTTCTTCAGCTCTTCCAGCTTCTTGGTCAGCGCCTTGGAGCCGCCGTTGCCGTCGTCGTCGTCATCGGCGTCGAACTCGTCGAAGTCTTCCTCGGCCACGTAGTCGTCGGCCTCGTTCGGGTTCGAGAAGCCGTCCACGATGGTGGAGATGACGACCTTGCCCTCGCGGATGTCGGCCGCCAGGCGCAGGATTTCGGCGATGGTGGCGGGCGATGCGGAGATCGCCTCCATCATGGCCATCAGGCCGCCCTCGATGCGCTTGGCGATCTCGATCTCGCCCTCGCGCGTGAGCAGCTCCACCGTGCCCATCTCGCGCATGTACATGCGGACCGGGTCGGTGGTGCGGCCGAACTCGCTGTCCACGGTGGACAGGGCGGCTTCGGCTTCCTCTTCCGCTTCCTCTTCGGTGGCGGCGGTGGGGCCGGTGTTGGTCAGCAGCAGGGTCTCGGCGTCCGGCGTCTGCTCGTACACCGCCACGCCCATGTCGTTGAGCATGGAGACCACGACTTCCAGCGTCTCGGCATCGACCAGCTTCTCGGGCAGGTGGTCGGTGATCTCGGCGTGGGTGAGGTAGCCGCGCGTCTTGCCCAGCTTGATCAGGGTCTTCAGGCGCTGGCGGCGCTTGAGCATTTCCTCTTCGGTCAGGACGGTCTCGTCCAGGCCGAATTCCTTCATCAAGGCGCGTTCCTTCGCCTTGCTGATCTTCATGCGCAGCGGCTTGACCTTCTCGGTCGTGCTGGCCTCGGCCACCGGCTCCTCGCCGCCGATCTCGTCCTCGATGTCGGACAGGTCCAGGTCGTCGGCAGGCTTCTCGGCGCCGGCACCGGCCGCGGCCTTGGGCTTGCGGCCGCGCTTGGCGCCCTTGGCGGGCGACTCGGCGGTCGCGTCGGCGCTGGCCGCCTTGGGCGGGCGGCCGGGCTTCTTCTTGACCACCACCTCTTCGGTGGCGGCAGCCTTGGCGGGCTTCTTCAGTTCATCCTTGGCGGCGGCGGTCTTGGCGGGCGTCTTGCTGGCGGGCACTGGCGGGTCTTTCCTGGCGGTCTTGGCGGCGGGCTTGGCTGTGGAGGTCGCCTTCACGACCTGCAGCTTCGGCTTGGCCGGGCTGTCCTGTTTGATCGGTTTTTTCGCTGCGGGTTTCGACGCGGCCTTGGCGGCGGGCTTGGTGGCGGTGACTTTTCCGGACTTCTGAGCAGGCATGGAAATACCTCGGGACATCAAGAGGGCAGAAAAAACAAAAAGGCGCCAATACAACCCGGCGCGGGTGGCAACGCACAACCCGCGCGAGTGGCGCGGGCCGCAGCGTCATGGGCAAGATGGGTGGGCGAACATTTGGGGTGCAGTCCTTGCGGGGTGTGCGGGCCGGTCGCGCCGTGCTGGCGTCGGATGGCCCCGATCCGGAGGTGCTGCTGTCGCTCTTGCCGCTTAGCAAACCCTACATTATACCGCCAGGCGGAAAAATCAAGAGTGGGTGCCCTTGGAAGCGGCCCAGAGCTGCTTGAGCCGCTCGTAGGCGGCCGGGTCCGTCGCGGCCCGGGCCGACAGTTCCATGCGCTCCTCGGCCAGGCGACGGTCGTGCTCCATGCGCAGGATGTGGTGCAGCTCCTGCAGGTCGTGCTCGATGTCGGGCAGCACCTGGGCCAGGTGGTTGCGCAGGAAGGCGGCCTGCTCGTGGCCTTCGATAGCCGCCGCCAGCGCCTGCCAGGGCTGCTCGCCGTGCTCGTGCACCTGGCTGTCCAGCCAGGAGAACAGCGGCCCGTAGGGCGGCGCCAGCTCGCACAGCAGGTGGTGGTCGGCGTTGCTGAGCGCGTCCCAGGCGCCCGGGTTCAGGAAGCAGATCTGCAGCGCGCGGTCGGCACGGCCGGGCGGCAGGGTGCGGCCGGGCCGGCGCGGCGGGCGCGGCGCCTCGGCCGAGGCCCGCCTGCGCATCCCCGGCGGCGCGGACACGCCCCACAGCTGGGCCAGCTCGCCGGGCTCCAGCTGGGCCAGCTGGGCGATCTCGGCCAGCAGCTGGCGCTTGAGCGCGCCGTCGGGCAGCTGGGTCCACAGCGGCTTGGCGTTGGCGGCCATGTGGGCCCGCCCCTCGGCCTCGTCCAGCCGGCAGCCCTCGCGCGCGCACTCGACCAGGAAGCGCGACAGCGGCACCGCCTCGCCCACGTAGCGGGCGAAGGCGTCCCGGCCGTGCTCGCGGATGTAGCTGTCCGGGTCGTGCTCGGGCGGCAGGAAGAGGAACTTCACCGACCGCGTGTCGGTGGCATAGGGCAGGGCGCCGTCCAGCGCCTTGCGGGCGGCGCGCCGGCCGGCTTCGTCGCCGTCGAAGCTGAACACCACCGCGTCGGTGAAGCGGAACAGCTTCTGCACGTGGTCGGTGGTGCAGGCGGTGCCCAGCGTGGCCACGGCGTTGGGGAAGCCCAGCTGCGCCAGCGCGACCACGTCCATGTAGCCCTCGGTGACCAGCACGTAGCCGGCCTCGCGCAGGGCCTGCCGGGCCTCGAACAGGCCGTAGAGCTCGCGGCCCTTGCTGAACACCGGCGTCTCGGGCGAGTTCAGGTACTTGGGCTTCTCGTCGCCCAGCACCCGGCCGCCGAAGCCTATGCATTCACCCTTGACGTTGCGGATCGGGAACATGATCCGGTCGCGGAAGCGGTCGTAGCGCTTGCTGTCCTCCTCGTGCACGATGACCAGGCCGCTTTCCTCCAGCAGCGGATCGTCGTAGGACGGGAACACGCTGGCCAGCGTGCGCCAGCCCTCGGGCGCATAGCCCAGGCCGAAGCGCTTGGCGATCTCGCCCGACAGCCCCCGGCCCTTCAGGTAGGCGACGGCGCGCGGCGAGCCCTTGAGCTGCTTGCGGAAGGCCTCGCCGGCCTTCTCCAGCACGTCCGTCAGGGTGTGGTGCTTCTGCCGCGCCTGGGCCTGGCGCTCGCGCTCGGCGGGCGGCATGTCCTCCTCGGGCACCTGCAGGCCGTACTGGCCGGCCAGGTCCTGCACCGCCTCCACGAAGCTCATGCCGGCGTGCTCCATGAGGAAGCGGATGGCATCCCCGCTCTTGCCGCAGCCGAAGCAGTGGTAGAACTGCTTGGTCGGGCTGACCGAGAAGGAGGGCGACTTCTCGCCGTGGAAGGGGCACAGCCCCATGAAATTGGCGCCGCTCTTCTTCAGCGGCACGTAGCGGCCGACGATCTCGACCACGTCCACGCGGGCGAGGAGCTCCTGGATGAAGGAGGCGGGGATGGCCATCGGGTAATCTTACTGAAGGGTAGGCAGCCTATGCTGCCGGGGTCCGGTCCTGGACCGCATGGAAAGAGACGACGCTATGACCAGCATTTTCGACCAGCATCTGCCCCGCAACGAGGCCAATTTCGCGCCCATCACGCCCCTGGCGTTCCTGCAGCGCACGGCCGAGGTCTATCCCGGCAAGCTCGCCATTGTCCACGGCCCCGTGCGCCGCACCTGGGCCCAGACCTACGAGCGCTGCCGGCGCCTGGCCAGCGCGCTGTCCCGGCACGGCATCGGCAAGGGCCAGACGGTGGCCGTGATGCTGCCCAACACCCCGCCCATGGTGGAAGCCCACTTCGGCGTGCCCATGGCCGGCGCGGTGCTCAATTCGCTCAACACCCGGCTGGACGCCGAGACCATCGCCTTCATGCTGGACCACGGCGAGGCCCGCGCCGTGATCGTGGACCCCGAATTCACCGGCGTGATGGACAAGGCCCTGGCCCTGCGCCAGCGCCAGGAGCCCCTCCTCGTCATCGACGTGGAGGACGAGGTCTGGACCGGCCGCCACGACCGCATCGGCAGCCTGACCTACGAGGAACTGCTGGCCGGCGGCGACCCCGCCTTCGCCTGGCAGATGCCGGGCGACGAGTGGGACGCGATCGCGCTCAACTACACCAGCGGCACCACCGGCAACCCCAAGGGCGTGGTCTACCACCACCGGGGCGCGGCGGTGAACGCCATCTCCAACATTCTCGAATGGGACATGGGCAAGCACCCGGTCTACCTGTGGACCCTGCCCATGTTCCACTGCAACGGCTGGTGCTTCCCCTGGACCATCGCGGCCCGGGCCGGCGTCAACGTCTGCCTGCGCAAGGTGGAGGCGCAGGCCATGGCCGACGCGATCCGCGAGCACGGCGTGACGCACTACTGCGGTGCGCCCATCGTGCACGGCCTGCTGGTGAACGCGCCCGATGCGATGAAGGCCGGGCTGCCGCGCGGCGTCAAGGCCATGGTGGCGGGCGCCGCGCCGCCGGCCTCCATGATCGAGGGCATGGAGCGCATGGGCTTCGACCTCACCCACGTGTATGGCCTGACCGAGGTCTACGGCCCGGCCACCGCCTGCGCGCAGCACGACGAATGGAACGCGCTGGACATCGGCGAGCGGGCCCGCCTGAACGCCCGGCAGGGCGTGCGCTACCACCTGCAGCGCGACGCCCAGGTGCTGGACCCGCAGACGATGCAGCCCGTGCCCTGGGACGGCGAGACCATGGGCGAGATCATGTTCCGCGGCAACATCACCATGAAGGGCTACCTCAAGAACGAGAAGGCCACGCAGGAGGCCTTCGCCGGCGGCTGGTTCCACACCGGTGACCTCGCGGTGCAGTACCCGGACGGCTACATCAAGATCAAGGACCGCAGCAAGGACATCATCATCTCCGGCGGCGAGAACATCTCCTCCATCGAGGTCGAGGACGTGCTCTACCGGCACCCGGCGGTGCTGGCGGCCGCGGTGGTGGCCAAGCCGGACGCCAAGTGGGGCGAGACCCCCTGCGCCTTCGTGGAGGTGAAGCCCGGCGCGCAGGTCACGCCCGCGGACATCGTCGCCCATTGCAAGCAGCACCTGGCCGGCTTCAAGGTGCCGCGCGCGGTGGTGTTCGGCGAACTGCCCAAGACCTCCACCGGCAAGATCCAGAAGTTCGAGCTGCGCAAGCAGGCCGGTTCGGCCACCGCGATCGACGTCTGAGGACGAGAATGGGGCGCATGCCGCTCCTCAGTCCCCAGGCCGCGCAGGTTCTCCAGCACCCCGGCGCCTTCGCGCTGCGGGTGCTCAAGGGCTTCAAGGCCAACCAGGGCCTGCTGCTGGCCGGCGCGGTGGCCTACTACGCGCTGCTCTCGGTGGTGCCCCTGCTCATCCTCATCGTCATCACGCTCTCGCACTGGATCGACCAGGCCGAGCTGCTGGACACCCTGGGCCGCTACCTGGGCTGGCTGGTGCCGGGGCAGTCCGGGCCCATCATCGACGAGCTGCGCAATTTCCTGGTGCACCAGGGCGTGGTCGGCTGGTTCCTGGGCCTGACCATGCTCTTCTTCAGCTCGCTCGCCTTCGGCGTGCTGGAAAGCGCGATGTCGGCCATCTTCCTGCACCGGCTGGCCGTCAAGCACAGGCGCTACATCGTCTCGGCCGTGCTGCCCTACCTGTACGTGCTGCTGCTGGGCGTGGGCTTCCTGGTCGTCACGCTGGTGGCCGGCAGCCTGCAGGCCATCGGGCAGGAGAGCGTGGAGCTGTTCGGCCACACCTGGTCGCTCAAGGGCCTGTCGGGCGTGCTGCTCTACCTGCTGGGCCTGGTCGGCGAGGTGGTGCTGCTGAGCTCGGTGTACATGGTGATGCCGGTGGGCCGGCTGTCCTGGCAGCGCGCGCTGCTGGGCGGCGCGACCGCCGCCGTGCTGTGGGAGATCACCCGCCACGTGCTGGTCTGGTACTTCAGCACGCTGTCGCAGGTGAACGTGGTCTACGGCTCGCTCACCACGGCCATCGTGGTGATGTTCAGCCTGGAGATCGGCGCCACGCTGCTGCTGCTGGGCGCGCAGGTGATCGCGGAGTTCGAGCGCGCGACGCTGCCGGCCGGCGCCTCAGTGCCCCAGCACCTTGGACAGGAAGGCGCGCGCCCGCTCTGAGGCCGGCGCGCTGAAGAACTGCGCCGGTGGCGCCACCTCCATCACCTGGCCCTCGTCCATGAAGACCACGCGGTCGGCCACCGCACGGGCGAAGCCCATCTCGTGCGTCACGCACAGCAGGGTCATGCCCTGGCCGGCCAGCTCGGTGATCGCCTCCAACACCTCCTGCACCATCTCCGGGTCCAGTGCCGACGTGGGCTCGTCGAACAGCATCACGCGCGGCTGCATGCACAGCGCCCGGGCGATCGCCACCCGCTGCTGCTGGCCGCCCGAGAGCTGGCTGGGGAACTTGCCGGCCTGCTCGGCGATGCGCACGCGCTCCAGCTGGGCCATGGCCCGGTCCCGGGCCTCGGCCGGCGACAGCCCGGCGACCCAGGTCGGCGCCAGGGTCAGGTTCTGCAGCACGGTGAGGTGCGGAAACAGGTTGAACTGCTGGAACACCATGCCCACCTCGCGCCGCACGGCCGCCACCGCGGCTTCGCTGTCCAGCACGCGCCCGCAGACCGTGAGCCGGCCCTCCTGGTAGTCCTCCAGGCCGTTGACGCAGCGGATCAGCGTGGACTTGCCCGAGCCCGAAGGCCCGCAGACCACAATGCGTTCACCCGGCTGCACCGCGAGCTCGATGTCGCGCAACACGTGCAGGCCGTTGCCGAACCATTTGTTCAGCCTCTCGAAGTGGACCAGGGGCTCGCTCACCGCGCCCTCCCGCGGCCCAGGCGCCGCTCCAGCGCCAGGCTCATGCGCGAGAGCGCGAAGCAGCCGCTGAAGTAGATCGCGGCCACGAACAGCGAGGCCTCGACCTGGAAGGGCCGCCAGTCGGCGTCCGAGGACAGCGCGAGGCCGAGCGCGCCCGTCAGTTCGTAGAGCGAGACGATGGTCACCAGGGATGTGTCCTTGAAGAGCGAGAGGATGTTGTTCACCAGCGCCGGCACCACGGCCGCCAGCGCCTGCGGCAGCACGATGCCGCGCTGCGCCTGCCACCACGACAGGCCCAGGCTGGCGGCGGCCTCGGCCTGGCCGCGCTCGACCGACTGCAGGCCGGCCCGCACGATCTCCGCCATGTAGGCGGCGGCGAACAGCGTGAGGCCGGCGACCACGCGCAGCAGCACGTCGGGCGTGCGGCCGGGCGGCAGCAGCAAGGGGGCCATGAACGAGGCCATGAAGAGCACCGACACCAGGGGCACGCCGCGCACCAGCTCCACGAAGGCGCTGCAGACCGCGCGCAGGGCCGGCAGCCGGCTGCGACGCCCCAGCGCCAGCGCCACGGCGAGCGGGAAGGCCAGCGCCAGCGCCGTGCCGGTGAGCAGCAGGGTGAGCGGCAGGCCGCCCCAGAGGTCGGTGGGCACGTGCGCGAGCCCGGCCCCGCCGCCCATCAGCCAGAGGAAGGCGGCCAGCACGAGCAGCCAGGCGGCGGCGAGCCGCAGTGGCCGGCGCAGCCAGGGTGCGCCACTGGCCCCCACGGTGGCGACCAGCAGCAGGCTGGCCAGGGCCGCGCGCCAGCGCTGGTCGGCCGGGTAGCGGCCGAAGACGATGAGTCCGCCTTTTTCGGCGACCACGCCCCAGCAGGCGCCCTGGCCGCGTGCGGCCTGGCAGCGCGTGGCGTCGGGCTGCCACACGGCGTGCACCAGCGCCCACTGCAGGAAGTGCCAGCCGGCCCAGGCCAGCAGAAGCGCCAGCACGATGGTGGTCGCGCCCGTGAGCGCGTCGCCGAAGAGCTCGCGCCGCGCCCGTTGCAGCAGCCCGGCCGCGGGCGCGGCCGGACGCGGGCGGGCGGCGACGAACCCGGCCGCACCGCTCATCGCGCGCCCGCCCACCAGCCGCCGGCGCGGTGCTCGGCCCAGCGCATCAGCCCGGCCGTGAGCAGCGAAAGCAGCAGGTACACGGCCATGATCACCGCGATGCATTCCACGGCCCGGCCCGACTGGTTGAGCGAGGTGTTGGCCACGGACACCAGCTCGGGGTAGCCCACCGCCACGGCGAGCGAGGAGTTCTTGGTCAGGTTCAGGTACTGGCTGGCCAGGGGCGGAAGGATCAGGCGCAGCGCCTGCGGCAGCACCACCAGCCGCAGGGTGCGCCGCGCCGGCAGGCCCAGCGCGGCCGCGGCCTCCAGCTGGCCGGCCGGCACCGCGGCGATGCCGGCCCGCACGATCTCGGCCACGTAGGCGGCGGTGTACACGGACAGGCCCAGCACCACGGCCAGGTACTCCGGCGAGAGCGCCGGCCCGTCCTGCGCGCCCCAGGCCAGGCCCGCCTTGGAAAGGAACAGCAGCCCGGCCAGCGAGGCGGGCGCGTCCACCGCCGGCAGGAACTCGGTGAGCAGCAGGTACCAGGTCAGCAGCTGCAGCAGCAGCGGCACGTTGCGCACCGCCTCCACGCAGGCCCGGCACAGGCCGCGCAGCAGCGCGTTTCGGCCCACCCGCCCCAGCCCCCG
>NZ_JADDOJ010000057.1 GCF_015159745.1 Ramlibacter aquaticus
CCCCCGACCTCCAGGCCGTGTTCGCGGCCCTCCCCGGCCCGGCCACGGTGCTGCTGGCGCCCGATGCGCCCGACTTCACCATCGTCGCCACCAGCCGCGTCTTCCAGGACCTGACGCACACCGACGCCAGCCTGCTGGGGCAGCCCCTGTTCCAGGCCTTCTCCGACGCCAACCCGGCCAACCCGCAGGCCACCGGCGTGGCCAACCTGCGCGCCTCGCTGGAGACCGTGCTCGCGACCGGCCAGCCGCACCGCATGGAGACCCAGCGCTACGACCTCTGCCTGCCCGACGGGCGCTGGGAGGCGCGCCACTGGGCGCCGCGGAACACGCCGGTGTTCGCGCCCGACGGCAGCCTGCAGTACATCCTGCACACCGCGGACGACGTCACCGGGGACGTGCATGCGCGCGAGGCACTGCACCGTGCCCAGGAGCGCACTGCGCGCATGCTCACCCGCATGTCCGACGGCTACCTGCTGCTGGACGACGCCTTGCGCGTGATCGACATGAACCCCGCGGCCGAGCGCCTGGTCGGCCGTACGCGCGAGGCGCTGCTCGGGCTGGCGCCCTGGGAAGCCTTCCCGGCCCTGCAGGACACCGAGCTGGTGCAGGCCCTGCGGGACGTGGTGCAGGCCCGCCGTGCGAAGCACGTGCAGCACCTGTGCAGTTCCCTGCCCGGCGAGCGCCACCTGGAGGTGGACGCGCACCCGACCGCCGCGGGCGGCGCGGCCGTGTTCTGGCGCGACGTGACCGAGCGGGTGCGCAGCGAGGAGGCGCTGCGCCTGGCCGACCGGCGCAAGGACGAGTTCCTGGCCACGCTCGCGCACGAGCTGCGCAACCCGCTGGCCCCGGTGCGCACCGGCATCCACATCCTGCGTCGGGCCGGCAACCCCGAGATGGCGCAGCGCACCCTGGCCTCCATGGAGCGGCAGATGACGCACCTGGTGCGGCTGATCGACGACCTGATGGACGTCTCGCGCATCAGCCGGGGCAAGGTGGAACTGCAGCGCGCGCCGGTGGCGCTGAACGCGATCGTGGAAGCGGCGCTGGAGCACGCCCGGCCGGCCATCGAGGCCGCCGGGCAGGCGCTGGACGTGTCGCTGCTGCCCGGGACGCTGACGCTGCACGCCGACGCCACCCGCCTGGTGCAGGTGCTGGGCAACCTGCTGAACAACGCCTCCAAGTACACGCCGGACGGCGGCCGCATCGGCCTGGCGGTCACGCGCGAGGACAGCGAGGCGGTGGTGCGGGTGAGCGACAGCGGCATGGGCATAGCGCCCGGTCAGCTGGCGCAGGTCTTCGAGCCCTTCACGCAGCTGGAGCGCCCGGGCCATGCACGCGGCCAGGGTGGCCTGGGCATCGGCCTGTCCATCTCGCAGCGCCTGGTGCGGCTGCACGGCGGCGCGCTGCGCGTGCACAGCGAGGGCCGGGGTCGCGGCGCCACCTTCAGCGTGCACCTGCCGCTGGTGCCCCCGGCGGGCTGAACAGCCGAGGCTGCCGCGGCGGCGCGTGCAGCCGCTGGCGGCCCGTCGACCGGTCGACGGGTCAGCGTCGGCGCCCGCCCCCGGCGCTCAGCCCAGGTCCAGCGAGAGCGTCTGGAAGCCGACGCGGGCGCTGCCGATGCGCAGCTGCGCGCTGCCCCGGCCCGCCAGCACCAGCGTGACGAAACGCTCGTGGGCGTTGCCGCGCGTCCAGGGCGAGAACACGCTGGGCCCGCCGTAGAGCCCGCCGCCCCAGCCCTCGAGATGGCCGATCTCGACCTCGGGCGCGGGCGCGACCAGCTGCGCGCCGCCCGCGGTGCTGACCGACAGGCGCAGCGGCTCCACGTGCGGCAGCTTGCGCGCCGAGGGCAGGCCGAAGCTGCCGAGGTAGCCGCGGTTGGCGATGCGCAGCTCCACGCACAGGTGCTCGCCCTGCCGCTCCTGGCGCAGCACCTCGACCACCACGCGCGGCGCCAGCGCGGCCACGCGCAGGAAGGCGGCGCTCTGTTCGGCGCAGGTCTGGCCCAGGCGCTCGTAGGGCGGGTTCCAGATGCCCACGCGCGGGTCGAAGCCGCCCAGCTCCACCTCGCCCAGCTGCGGGTGCGTGGCCTTGCGCCAGGGCCTGAAGACGCGGCCGGCGTTGTGCTCGCGGTCGAAGCGCGCGAGCTTGCGCAGGTCCTCGCGCTCCAGCTTGGCGTAGTGGTCCACGAAGGGCTTGCGCCGCTCCAGCCCGATCTGGCGGAACAGGTCCCACAGCTCGATCACATAGGCGAGCGCGCCGCGCTGGTGGTAGGCGTAGTCGGTCAGGTCGCCGCGCAGCGGCTTCTCGGGCTCGTAGAGGAATTCATGGAAGCCGCTCACCGTGGCGTAGCCGGTGTACTTCGTCATCCAGGCCTCGACCTGCTCGTAGATGCCGCGGTCGCCCACGTCCATCTTGCTGTCGGGCTTGTCGCCCAGCGGGCGGATCAGCACGCCGCCGAAGGTGTGCAGGTTGAGCCAGCAGAAGATGTTCGGGTGCTGCGAGGCGAAGGCCAGCACCGCACGCGTCTCGGGCGCGCTGCCCGGGTAGTGGCCCGCGCCCGCCTGCTCCGGGTCGGGCGCCCAGCTGTAGGGGAAGTTGCGGTTGAAGTCGTAGGGGTTGTCGGAGAGGAAGAAGGGCGCGGGCACGTGCCGGCCGTCGAAGTTGGCGATGCGGCCCTCGGGGTAGAGGCGGAAGAAGGGGCCCTCGTCCTCGGGCTGGCGCGCCACCATGACCGGCGGGTCCAGCGGCACGCCGTCCTCGCCGCGCAGCTCGACCAGCTCGCCGTCCGGGTCGCGCACGCGCATGTAGCCGCACTGGCCGTCACCGTCGATGTCGCCGGCCAGCCAGTGCGCGTGGCCGGTGGCGGCGCGGTCGTCCACCGGCGAGGAACGCACGTAGCGGCCCTCGCGCAGCACCGCCTCGGCGCCGTCGGGGGACATGCGCGGCACCACGTAGAACAGGGTCTCGCGCAGCGTGTCCGCCATGGCGGCCGCGAGCGGCTGGCCGCCCACGGTGCTGCCGCCCAGGTGCAGGCCGATCACGTCCTCGGCGATGGCCAGCGCCACGCTGGAGCCGCAGACTTCCGAGGCATGCATGTTGCCGTCGACCCAGACCGCCGGGCGCTTTTCCTCGGGCCTGGGGCCGATGACCAGCAGCGGGATGTCGCGCCCCTGGGCGCTGGTGCCCAGCGACTGCAGCTGCACGAAGCCGGGATGGGCCGTGGCCCAGGCGCGCAGCTGCGCGAGGATCTGTTCGTGGTCCAGGTAGGTCTGTCGGAACATGGTCTTTCGGATGAGCCAGGGTCGCGGGAGTTCGATTGTTCCATGGCCGCTGCCGGGCCGCCGGCCGGCCCGCTGCGCCGCGACGCGCGGCGGCCAGCCCGCCTCAGCGGCCGGTGAAGGCCGGCGCGCGCTTCTCGATGTAGTGGGCCACGCCCTCGCGGAAGTCCTCGCTGGCGAAGGAACGCAGCATCTCCTCGTCGGCCTGTTTCCAGGACGCGTCCAGGTCCTGGAAGAAGGCGTCCCACACCTGCCGCTTGATGACGCCGATGGAACGCGGGGAGGCGGCCTGCACCATCTCGCGCGCGAGGCCCTGCACCGCGGGCAGGAAGTCCTGCGCAGGCAGGGGCCGGACCAGGCCCATGGCCGCGGCCTCGGCGGTCGCGACGGTGCGGCCGCTGAGCAGCAGGTCCAGCGCGTGGGTGGGGCCGACCAGGCGCGGCAGCATCCAGGCGGCGCCGTGCTCGGCGATCAGGCCCCGCCGCGCGAAGGCGGTGGTGAGCTTCTGGCCCTCGGCCATGTAGCGGAAGTCGCAGAACAGGACCAGGCACAGGCCGATGCCGGCGACCGGGCCGTTGATGGCCGCGAACACCGGCTTGGGCACGCGCAGCAGGTAGCTGAAGCGGTGCGCGTAGTTGGCGGCCAGCCCATCCGCGGCGGGCGCGGCGGGCGCGGCGGCCACCGTCTTCGCCGACTCGGGCGCCTTGCCGCCGGCCCCGGCTTCGAGGATGGCCATGTCCGCGCCGGCGCAGAAGCCCCGGCCGGCACCGGTGATGACGATGGCGCGCACGGCCTCGTCCGCGGCGGCGGCCCGCACGGCCTGCTCCACCTCGGCCTGCATGCGGCCCGTCCAGGCGTTGAGGCGCTCGGGCCGGTTCAGGGTGATGGTGCAGACCGCGTCCTGCACCCCGGCGGTGATCTCCTGGTAGTCCATGGTGATCACCGCTTCAGACGTCGCCGCGCAGCATGGCGCCGCCGTCGATGGTGATCGTGGTGCCGGTGATGAAGCGGCCCGCCGGCGAGCCCAGCAGCAGGGCCGCGCCCGAGATGTCCTCGGGCTCGCCGATCATGCCCAGCGGGCTGGCGGCCAGCACCCGGCCCAGGGTGTCGGGGTTGTCCCAGAGCGCCTTGGCGAAATCGGTCTTCACGAGGCCGGGCGCGATGCAGTTCGCGCGTATGCCCTGCTTGCCCCACTCCATGGCCAGGTTGCGCACCATCTGCATGTCGGCCGCCTTGGATACCGCATAGGCCCCCAGCATGCGCGAGCCCGAGAAGCCGGCGATGGAGCTGATGATGACGATGGCGCCGCCGCCGCGCGCGGCCATGCCGGGCGCCACGCGGTTGGTGAGCCAGAGGTTGGACAGGATGTTCACGTCCAGCACCTTGCGGAAGGCTTCGTCGCTGATGCCGGACATGGGGCCGTAGTACGGGTTCACGGCGGCGTTGCAGACCAGCACGTCCACCGCGCCGAAGGCGGCTTCGGTGCGATCCACCAGCGCGTGCACCTGCGCCTTGTCGGCGATGTTGCAGGGCACGGCCAGGGCCTGGCCGCCCGCCTCACGGATCTGCGCGGCCACGGCCTCGCAGGCCTCGGCCTTGCGGCTGCTGATGACCACGCGCGCGCCGGCACGGGCGTAGGCCTGCGCGATGGCCAGGCCGATGCCGCGCGTCGAGCCGGTCACGATCGCGGTCTTGTCCTGGAGCGAGAAGAGCGGGTCCATCGGAGTCTCCGTTGTAGGGATGGGTTGGCGGGCTGGGCGTCGCCCCCATTGTTCGCGCAAGCGGGGCGCGGCGCTGTACAGGCCGCGACAGCGCCAGCGCGCGTGCCACAATGCGCGCCGACATGCGCACATCCCGCCCGCTCGCGACCTCTCTTCTTGCGTTGTCGGGCCTGGTGGCTCTGGGCGTGGCCATGGGCATAGGCCGCTTCGCCTTCACGCCGCTGCTGCCCATGATGCTGGCCGAGCACACGGTGGACCTGCCCGGCGCCAGCCTGCTGGCCAGCGCCAACTACCTGGGCTACCTGCTGGGCGCGCTGGCCTGCACCTTCCAGCCCTGGATCGCGCGGCGCATCGGCCTGGGCACGGCCGTGAACGGGCCGCGCATGGTGCGCGCCGGCCTGGCCGCCACGGTTGTGCTGACGCTGGGCATGGCGGCGCCCTGGCCGGGCGCCTGGGCCCTGCTGCGCTTCGCGGCGGGGGTGGCCAGCGCGGTGGTCTTCATCTACACCTCGGGCTTCTGCCTGGAGCAGCTCGCGCGGCGCGGCGTGCCGGCCATGGGCGCGCTGATCTATGTCGGCCCCGGCCTGGGCATCGTGCTCAGCGGGCTGGCGGCGACGGCGCTGGTGCAGCGGCACGCGCCCGCGGCCACGGGCTGGCTGACCTTCGGGCTGCTGGCCGCCCTGCTCACCGCCACGGTGTGGCGCACCTTCGACCTGCGCCACGCGATCGCCGCGCCTTCGGCCGCCGCGGCGCCCGGGCCGGCTGCGGGCGGCGGCGGCCCGGCCGGCGGCCGCATGGGACTGCTCACGGCCGCCTACGGCCTGGCCGGCATCGGCTACATCATCACCGCCACCTTCCTGCCGGTGATCGCGCGCCAGGCGCTGCCGCAGTCGCACTGGCTGGACATGTTCTGGCCGCTGTTCGGCCTGGGCGTGATGCTGGGCGCGATCGGCGCCTCGCGCATGGGGCCGGCAGCCGACCTGCGCCTGCGCCTGGCGGGCTGCTACGTGATACAGGCCGTGGGCGTGGCGGCCAGCCTGGTCAGCCCCACCCTGCCCGGCTTCGCCATCGGCAGCCTGCTGCTGGGCCTGCCCTTCACGGCCATCACCTTCTTCGCCATGCAGGAGGTGCGGCGCGTGCAGCCGCTGCACGCCACGCGCTACATCGGCCTGCTCACCGCCGCCTACGGGCTGGGGCAGATCGTGGGCCCGCCGCTGGCGGCCGGGCTGGTGGCCCGCAGCGCCAGCACGGCGAGCGGCTTCAACCTCTCGCTGTGGATCGCCACCGGCCTGCTGCTGCTGGGCGCGGCGCTGTACCTGGTGATCGCCCGGCGCGACCCGGTCACGCCCCGCTGAGCGCCGGCTTCAGGAGGAGACGCCCGCCTCGGGGGTGGCGACCTGCAGCAGGCGCCGCACCGGGCCCGCGGCCGGCCGGGCCGCCACCAGGTGCTGCTCGAACTGGCGGGCGGCTTCGGACCAGCTGAAATCGAGCGCACGCTCGCGGGCCTCGGCACGCGGCACCGCCAGCGCGGCCCGGCAGGCGCGCTCCAGCACGGGGTGCATCACGCCGCCCAGGCTGCGGCCCGCGACATCGGTGCGCCCCAGCACCTCCAGCGGCCCGTCGACCGGGAAGGCCGCCACCGGCGTGCCGCAGGCCATGGCCTCCACCATCACCAGGCCGAAGGTGTCGGCATGGCTGGCGAAGACGAACAGGTCAGCCGCGCCATACAGCTGCGCGAGCTCGTGCCGGGGCAGCAGTCCCACCCACTTCACGTTCGGGTACTGGCTGCGCAGCCGCTCCAGCACCGGCCCCACGCCGCACACCACCTTGGTGCCGGGCAGCTCGGTGCGCAGGAAGGCCTCGATGTTCTTCTCGTAGGACACCCGGCCCACGTAGAGCGAAAGCGGGCGCACCAGGGTGCCCAGCGGCGCCCAGTCCACCGGCTGCGCGCGGTAGCCGAACAAGGCCGTGTCCACGCCGTGCGTCCACTCGCGCAGGTTGCGGAACCCGCGGCCCTGCAGCATGCGCAGCACCGAACGCGTGGGCACCATCACGCCCGACGAGGGCGCGTGGAAGTGCCTGAAGAGCGCATAGCCCCAGGACATCGGCACGCGCGCGGCGGCATTCAGGATCTCGGGGAACTTGGTGTGGAAGGCGGTGGTGAAGGCCAGCCGGTGGCGCAGGCAGTGGCGGCGCGCCGCCCAGCCCAGCGGGCCCTCGGTGGCGATGTGGATCGCGTCGGGCTGCAGGGCCTCCAGCAGCGCGGCCACCTTGCGGCCGGGTGCGATCGCGAGGTCGATGCCCGGGTAGCCCGGGCAGGGGCGCGTGGCGAACAGGCCGGGCTGCATCACCTCCACCGTGTGGCCCGCGCCCTGCAGCTCGCGCACCAGTTCGACCAGGGTGGTGACCACGCCGTTGACCTGGGGCTTCCAGGCGTCCGACACCAGGGCGATCCTCATGCGGTTTCCTCCAGCGCGGCGCGGGCCCGCGGCAGTTCATGGCCCGGCGGCAGGTGCACCAGTTCGAGCCGGCCGTCGAAGTGCTCGACGATGGCGCTGCGGCTCTCCACCCAGTCGCCGTCGTTGCAGTACAGCACGCCCTCGATCTCGCGCATCTCGGGCCGGTGGATGTGGCCGCAGACCACGCCCTGGAAGCCGCGCCGCCGCGCCTCGTGGGCCACCGCGCGCTCGAAGTCCATCACGTAGTTCAACGCCTTCTTGACCTTGTGCTTGAGGAAGGCCGACAGCGACCAGTAGGGCAGCCCCAGGCGGCGCCGCAGGTGGTTCAGGTGCCGGTTCAGCCGCAGCGTGAACTCGTACAGGCTGTCGCCCAGGTAGGCCAGCCACTTCGCGCACTGCACCACGCCGTCGAAATCGTCGCCGTGGATCACCCACAGGCGACGGCCGTCGGCCGTCACGTGCACCGCCTCGCGCAGCACCTCGATGCCGCCGAAGTGGTGGCCGGTGAAGTGGCGCGCGAATTCGTCGTGGTTGCCCGGCACGAAGCGCACCTTGCAGCCCTTGCGCGCCGCGCGCAGCAGCTTCTGCACCACGTCGTTGTGGGCCTGCGGCCAGTACCAGCGCTTGCGCAGCTGCCAGCCGTCGATGACGTCGCCGACCAGGTACAGCTGCTCGCAGGGGTTCTGCTTGAGGAAATCCAGCAGGGCCTGCGCCTGGCAGCCCGGCGTGCCCAGGTGGATGTCGGAGATGAAGACGCTGCGCAGCCGCTGCGGCGCCAAGGGCTCGTCCGCCTCCAGCGCGGCATCGCCGCCGTCCAGGAAGGGCGCGGCCAGCGGGCCCAGGGCGTGGAAGCCGGCCCGCACGCTCAGGCCCCGGCGAACTGCTTGCGGTAGCGGGCCGGCAGGTCGGCCACGCGCATCAGCATGGGCAGGTCCGCGGTGTTGAAGTCCGGGTCCCACGCGGGGGCGCCCAGCACCTTGGCGCCCAGGCGCAGGTAGCCGCGGATCAGCGCCGGCGCCTGCACGTCCAGGCTCGCGTCCAGCTGCTCCACCGGCAGCGGCAGGCGCGCCCGCACCTGCCACTCGATGGGCGCGAGGAAGTCCCGGCTCAGCTGGCGCCAGATGCTGGCGGCCACGTCGCCGTTGACCACGCCGTTGTGCAGCATGGGGATGCTGGCGCAGCCGATCATGGTGTCCAGCCGGTTGCGGCCCATGAACTCGGCCAGCGCGCCCCACAGCGCGAGGATCACGCCGCCGTGGCGGTGGTCGCGGTGCACGCAGCTGCGGCCCAGCTCCACCATGCGTTCACGCAGGCTGCGCAGGCGGGTCAGGTCGAATTCGGTGTCGGTGTAGGTGGAGCCCACGCGCTTCGCCTGTGCGGGCGGCAGCACGCGGTAGGTGCCTATGACCTCGCCGGTGCCGCCGTCGCGCACCAGAAGGTGCTCGCAGAAGTCGTCGAACAGGTCGATGTCGTGGCCGGGCTCCGGGGTCGACAGGCGGGCGCCCATCTCCCCGGCGAACACGGACCACCTCAGGCGCTGCGCCGCCCGGACTTCATCCTGGTGCCGGGCCCAGCCCACCACGAGGGGCGCGGCCGGGGCTGCAGCAGGCTGCGCAGCGTGTCGATGAAGTGACCCCCGGGGCAGGGACACGGGCGAGAGCGGCAGCGTGGGGGTGGGCAGTTCTTTCATGGTGGACTCCTCGCGGCCGAGTGTGGGCAGGCGAGGTGACGCGTTCATGGCATTCCGGTGTCGGCGGCGTGACAGGCGGCAGGTCCGCGCTGCATTCCAGAGACCGGCGGACGCGCACGCCGACACAGGCCTGACACACAGGCCGCGCAGCATCCCCGCGCATGAGACTCACGCTGCGCGGAACACGGGTGCTGCTCGCCGCCTGGGCGGCCGGGCTGCTGGAACTGCTGATGCTGCAGCGATCGCGCCTGGGCCCGTGGACGACGCGCTGAGGCCCGGCGCCCCCACGACCCCGCCCGAGCTGGCCCTGCTGGACGCGCTGGTGTCCGCTGCCCGGCCGTATGCACAGGTCACCACCTTCACCGGCGCCGGCCCCCGCGAGGGCAGCGAGGGGCTGCCGGTGCACGCCATCGCGCTGGGCAACCCCGCGCCGCACCTGCCGGGGCTGGGGATCTTCGGCGGCGTGCACGGGCTGGAGCGCATCGGGACGCGCGTGGTGCTGGCCTTCCTGCAGGGCCTGGTGTCGCGCCTGCCCTGGGACGAAACCCTGCGCCTGCAGTTGCAGCGCATGCGCCTGGTGTTCATGCCGCTGGTGAACCCGGGCGGCCTGGTGCTGGGCACGCGCGCCAACCCGCGCGGGGTGGACCTGATGCGCAACGCGCCGCTGGATGCGAGCGAGCCGGTGCCTTTCCTGGTCGGCGGGCAGCGCCTGGGCCCGGGCCTGCCCTGGTACCGGGGCCGCGCCGGCGAGCCCCTGCAGCCGGAGAGCCAGGCGCTGTGCGACACGGTGGAGCGCGAACTGAGCGGCCGCCCGGTGAGCCTGGCGCTGGACTGCCACTCCGGCTTCGGCCAGCGCGACCGGCTGTGGTTCCCCTTCGCCGGGCGGCGCGCGCCCTTCACGCATGCGGCGCAGCTGCACGCGCTCAACGAGATCTTCGAACGCAGCCACGCCCACCATCCCTACGTGGTGGAGCCGCAGAGCCGGCACTACCTGGCCCACGGCGACCTGTGGGACCACCTGGCCCTGCGCGCTCCGCCCGGCCATGTGTTCCTGCCGTTCACGCTGGAGATGGGCTCCTGGCTGTGGGTGAAGAAGAACCCGCGCCAGCTGTTCTCGCGCCACGGCATCTTCAACCCCGTGATCTCGCACCGCGAGACGCGGGTGCTGCGGCGCCACCTGCCGCTGCTGGACTTCCTGATGCGCGCGACGGTGGCGGCGGCCGAGTGGCTGCCCCGCGACCCCCTCGAGCTGGAGCGCCACCGCCGCGCCGCGCACGCCCGCTGGTACGCCGCATGACGACCTGGGTGCTCTTGCGCGGCCTGGCACGGGACAGCCGCCACTGGGGCGATTTCCCGCAGCGGCTGGCGGCCGCGCAGGGCGCTAGCACGCAGGTGCTCACCCCCGACCTGCCCGGCAACGGCCTGCTGCGCAACGCGCGCAGCCCGTGCAGCGTGGCCGGCATGGTGGCGGCGCTGCGCGACGGGCTGGCGCGCGAGGGTGTGCTGGCGCGCGGGCCGGTGCACCTGCTCGGGCTCTCGATGGGCAGCATGGTGGCGATCGAGTGGGCGCGACGCCACCCGGGCGAGCTGGCCTCGGCCGTGCTCGTGAACGGCAGCGCGCGCGGCCTGGGGCCGCCCTGGGCGCGGCTGCGCGCTGCCGCCTGGCCGGTGCTGGCGCGCGCGGCCTGGCCGGGCACGTCCCCTGCGCAGCGCGAGCGGCTGGTGCTGTCGGTGTGCAGCAGCCGGCCCCATGACCCCCACGCGTTGGCTGCGTGGACCCGCATTGCGCAGGCCGGCGTGACGCGGCCGTCCAATGCGCTGCGCCAGCTGCTCGCGGCCGCAGGCTGGCGCCTGCCACCCGCCCCGCCGCCGGTGCCCCTGCTGGTGGTCGCCTGCGCGCAGGACGCGCTGGTGGCGCCGTCCTGTTCGGTGCGGCTGGCGCAGGCCTGGGGGCTGCCGCTGGCGCTGCACCCCACGGCGGGGCATGAGCTGGCCCTGGACGACGCGGCCTGGCTGGCTGAACGGTGCAGCGCGTGGGCGGCCGGCGCACCGGCCCCGGCCGAGGGCGACCTCAGGCCCTGACGGTGGCGACGATGGCCTCGATGCGGCCTTCGACCGGACCCTCGCCGAAGCGCCGCACCAACGCCGCCGCGGCGGCCTGCGTGGCGCGGCCCAGCCCCTGCGGGTCGCGCGCCAGGATCTCGCCGCGCAGGGGCGTGCCCTCGCAGTAGGCGAAGGCGACGGCCTGCGCCGACACGGCACGGCTGGTGAAGGCCACCGTCTCCAGCACGGGCGCCGCCCCGAAGCCCGCGGCCGCGACGTCCTGCGCGATGCGGGCGGGGTCGTGGTAGCCATGCGGCGTGCGCGCCATGAAGCGGGGCGGGTCCTGCGGGTAGAGCGCGGCCAGCGCGTCGGTCACCGCGTCGGCGAATTCGTTGGCTGCGATGGGCCCCCAGGCACTGAAGGCGAACAGCCCGCCCGGGCGCAGCACGCGCCGCGCCTCGGCATAGGCCTGCGGCCGGTCGGGGAAGAACATCACGCCGAACTGGCAGGCCACCGCGTCGAACGCGCCCTCGTCGAAGGGCAGCTGCATCGCGTCCACCTCGCGCCACTGCACCGGGCGCGCGGTGCCTATGCGCGCGGCCTCCTCCAGCATGGCGGGGTTGAGGTCGGTGGCCACCACGCTGGCGGCTGGCGCCAGCATCACCGCGAGCTGCCGCGTCAGCACGCCGGTGCCGGCGGCCAGCTCCAGAACGCGCTGCGGGCCGGCCTGCGCGACGCGCTGCGCGAGGTCCACGGCATAGGGCTCGAAAATGAGCGGCACCATGTGGCGCTCGTAGAACTGGGCCACCGAGCCGGTGAAGGCCGTGTCCGTGCTGGTTGACATGGAGGCTCCCGCGGGATGGGGGCCTTCATTGTCCCGCCCGGGCGGGCCGGGCGCCAGGGGCTGCTCATCCGGCGATGACGATCGCGGCCCATCCCTGAGCGCCCTCCCCCGGAGGTCGGCCTCGGGCTGCACGGCCTGCGCCGGCGCCCCGCACGGCCGGGCTGAACCGCGCGGGCGTCGCCGCGCGCTCAGTCGGCCTGCATGTTGGCGGCCTTGGCCACCGCGCCCAGCCGCGTCTTCTCCTGGGCCAGGAAGCGGCGGAAGTCCTCGCGGCTGCCGCCCTGCGGGTCTATGCCTTGCGGGATGAGCCTGGCGCGAAGCTCGCTGGACTTCAGCGCCTTGTTCACGGCCGCGTTCATCTTGTCCAGGATGGCGTCGGGCGTGCCCTTGGGCGCGAACAGGCCGGCCCAGTGGCCGATCACCAGGTCCTTGTAGCCCAGCTCTTCGGCGGTGGGGATGTCCTGCAGCGCGGCCACGCGGCGGTTCCAGGTCGAGGCCAGCGGACGCAGCTTGCCGCCCTTGATCTGGGGCAGCACCACCGGGCTGGCTTCGGAGGTGGCGTCCACCTGCTTGCCGATCACGGCCACCACGCCCTCGGACCCGCTCTTGTAGGGCACGATGTCCAGCCGGGCGCCGGCCTTGATCTTCAGCATCTCGGCCACGAAGTGCGGCGTGCTGCCGGTGCCCGCGGTCGCGAAGGCCATGGGCTTCTTCTTCGACGCCGCCACCAGCTCCTTCAGGGAGTGGATGGGCGAATCCTGCGGCACCACGATGACGGACGGGCTCACCGCCAGCAGGGCCACCGGCACCAGGTCCTCCTCCTTGTAGGGCATGGACTTCTTGATCATCGCGTTGGTGATCACGCCCGCCGCCGGTGCCAGGAAGGTGTAGCCGTCCGGCGCGGCCTTGGCCACGTACTCGGCGCCGATGACCGAGCCCGCGCCCGGCTTGTTCTCCACCAGGATGGGCTGGCCCAGCTCGCGCGAGGCCGCGTCGGCCACGTAGCGCGCCACCAGGTCGTTGGCGCCGCCCGGGCCGAAGGGCACCACCATGTGGATGGGCCGCGAGGGCCAGGTGTCAGCGTGGGCGAAGGTCGCCGCGAGGATCGCGGCGGCGGTGACGAGTGCGCGCAAGGGTGTCTTCATGAATGTCTCCTGGTGCGCACTATAGGGGCAGTCGGGTGCACCAAGGCGCGGGCCCCCGGGGGGGATTGATGGATGAGCAGGGAACGGCGAGCCGTGCTAGCCTTCGCGGCCATGAAACATCGCTTTACTTTTGCGGCGCTGCTTCTGGCAGGCGCCTGTTCCGCTGGCGCGGCCACGCCCGCCTCCCCCGACTACAGCGGCGTCTACGACTGCAAGGGCGTGGACAAGAGCGAGGGGCCCTATACCGCGACCGTGAACCTGGACGCGGTTCCCGCGCAATCCGAAAACGGCTGGCGCAGCTACAACTTCAAGATGGACGTGCCCGGCTACGGCATCTACCGCGGCCAGGCCGTCTCGCGCGGCAACCAGCTCGCCATCCACTTCGCGCTGGACGACCCGGGCCCCAAGGACTTCGGCACCGGCCTGGCGACGGTCTCCACCCGGGGTGGCCGCACCACCTACACCAAGTTCTACTACGAGCCCGAATTCAAGGGCGGCAACCACGGCACCGAAACCTGCATGCGCCGCTGAGCGCGCGAGGCCGGCCCCTCAGGGCCCCGGCGTGAAACGCGGCTGGCGCACGCCCGCCACCTCGACGCTTTCCGTGAACATGGCGAAGGGCCGCACCCACAGCCCCTGCTCGCCGTACAGCGCACGGTAGAGCACCAGGGGCTCCAGCGTTTCGCTGTGCCGCACGACGCCCAGCACCTCGTACTCGCCACCCTTGTAGTGCCGCCAGCGGCCGGTGGCGAGAGTGGGCAGGGCAGGCAGCTGATCTTGCATGCGCGGCACTGTAGCAGCCGGCCGCCGGACGCCCGTTTTTTGGCCCAAGTCAAGCAAGCCCCACATTCGCGGGCGGCTTTGAGCGGAATCCGGGGCCCGCCGGCGCACACTGCCAGCCGGACCCGCGACGAGGAAAGGCCTTCATGAAAGTGCACACCGACCGCAGCATCCTGGAGGAACTCCAGGACCTGTACGACCTGGCCGTCCGCGAGCACGGACGCCACGCACGGTCCAGCCAGATCATCGGCGAGAGCCTGCAGGCCGAGCAGCGGCGCCTGGGGCAGGGAGCGGCCGATCCCAAGGGCGTGCGCAGCGCCGGGCGGCCCGGCCGCGCGGACCGCGGCGGCCGGCCCTCGGCCTGAGCCTCAGAGCCCCGGGTCCACCTCGCCGGGCGCGAGCGCCTGCGGGCTGCGGCCCTCGCCCGCCTCGCCCAGCAGCCGGTGCACGCCCAGGGCCACGGCGGCGCCCGCGATTTCCGCCAGCACGAAGCCGGGCACGCTCGCCGGCGCGATGCCCGCGAAGCTGTCGCTCCACATGCGGCCGAAGGCCGCGGCCGGGTTCGCGAAGGAGGTCGAGGCGGTGAACCAGTAGGCGGCGCCGATGTAGGCCGCCACCATCGCGGCCGCGCGCGGGCCCGGCGCGCGCAGCACCACCAGCAGCAGGCCGAAGGTGGCCACGCCCTCGGCGAACCACTGGCCCGGCCCGCTGCGCAGCTTGGCCGACACCTGCAGCAGGGGCAGGTCGAACATGGCGTGGGCCATGCACGCCCCCAGCAGCGCGCCGGCGAGCTGGCAGGCGATGTAGGGCAGCAGCAGGCCGGCGGGCAGCTGCCCGCGCCAGGCCATGGCCAGCGAGACGGCCGGGTTGAAATGCGCACCGCCCACCGGCCCGAAGACCTCGATCAGCACGTACAGCCCACCGACCGTGGCCAGGGTGTTGGCCAGCAGCGCGACGGCCGCGTTGCCGCCGGCCAGGCGCTGGGCCATGATGCCGGAGCCTATGACCACGGCCAGCAGCAGGGCCGTGCCCAGCAACTCCGACAGCAGCTTCTGGCGCAGGGTCGCGTTCATGGTCAGGCGGCGCCGATGCGGGCCAGCGCCGACTGCAGCTGGGCGTCGGACAGGGTGTCCAGCGGGAGTTGCAGCAGCTGCAGCATGCGGTAGCCGATGGCCTGGCGCGTGAGCTCGAAGGCCTGCGGCTTGTCCGCCTCGGCCGCCTTCGACGGATCGGGGTAGCCCCAGTGCACCTTCACCGGGCTGCCGGGCCAGCAGGGGCAGGTCTCGGCGGCCGCGCTGTCGCAGACCGTGATCACCACCCGCATCACCGGCGCATCGGCCTGGGCGAACGCCTCCCAGCCCTTGCTGTGCACGCCCTCCGTGGACACACCGGCCCGGGCCAGCGCCTGCAGCGCATGCGGGTTGACGCGGCCGCTGGGCGCGCTGCCGGCACTGAAGGCCTGCACCGGCTTGCCCAGCGCGCGCGCCCAGTGGTTGAGCATGGCTTCGGCCAGCACGCTGCGCGCCGAGTTGTGCGTGCAGAGGATGAGGACGCGGGTGGTGGGGTGCATGGCGGTTCAGCAGGCGCAGTGGGCGGCAGCGGGGGTGACCAGTTCACAGGCCGCGCCGTCGCAGCAGTTCGTGGTGAGGTAGGCCAGCAGCTGGTTCATGTGCGGGATGGCGGCGCGGTAGATGAGGTTGCGGCTGGCGCGCTCCTGCGTCACCAGCCCGGCGTGCGACAGCTCCTTCAGGTGGAAGGAGAGCGAACTCGCGGGGATGCCCAGGCCCTCGGCCATGGTGGAGGGCGTCATGCCGCGCGGCCCGGCGATGACCAGGGCGCGGAACACCTGCAGGCGCACGGGCTGGGCCAGGGCGGCGAGCGACTGGACGACTTCGGATTCCGTCATGCCGGCATTATCCGATACTTCCACGTTCATCGAAATGATTGCTTGCTCCCTAAGCTCGACGGCGGGCATGTGGCCCGGTTCCCGTTTTCACCGGCCAGGGGCAGAATGCAGCGACCCCACCCACAAGGAGCGCGCCATGGCGGAAGCACTGCAGGTCGATTCCGCCATCATCGGCGCCGGGCAGGCCGGCCCGGCGCTCGCCACGGCGCTCGCCCAGCGCGGCGAACAGGTCGCCCTGATCGAAGCCCGGCAGCTGGGCGGCACCTGCGTGAACAACGGCTGCACGCCCACCAAGACGCTGCGCAAGAGCGCGCGGGTCGCGCACATGGCGCGGCGTGCACACGAGTTCGGCATCGAGGTGGGCGAGGTGCGGGTCGACTTCGCGGCCGCGATGGACCGCATGCAGGCCCGCGTGGACGCGGCGCGCAGTGGCCTGGAGGCCTGGGTCGCGGGCACGCCGGGGCTGACGCTGGTCAGGGGCTGGGGCGGTTTCGTGGGCGGCCGTGAAGGCGCTTTCGCGCTGCAAGTCGGCGAACGCAGGGTGCACGCGAAGCGGGTCTACCTCAACACCGGCACGCGCCCCTTCGTGCCGCCCATCCCGGGCCTGGCCGAGGTGCCGCACCTCACGAACGAGACCCTGCTGCAGCTGCGCAGCCTGCCCCGGCACCTGCTCATCATCGGCGGCAGCTACATCGGCCTGGAGATGGGGCAGATCTTCCGCCGGCTCGGCGCCGAGGTGACCGTCATCGAGACCGCGCCACGCATCACCGCGCGCGAGGACGAGGACGTCACTGCCGCGGTCACCGGGCTGCTGCAGGCCGAGGGCCTGCGCATCGTCACCGGGCAGCCGGTGGCCAAGGTCGAACGCGCCGGCGATGGCGTGGCGCTGACCGTGGGCAGCGAGCGCATCGAGGGCTCGCACCTGCTGGTGGCCACCGGCCGCCTGCCCAACACCGAGAAGCTGCAGCTGAAGGCCGTGGGTGTGGAGACCGATGCGCGCGGCTTCGTGCCGACCAACGGGCGGCTGGAGACGAACGTCCCCGGCATCTGGGCCCTGGGCGACATCAACAAGCGCGGCGCCTTCACGCACACCAGCTACCACGACCACGAGATCGTGCTGGCCAACCACGACGGCGGCCAGCGCAGCGCCGACGACAGGACGATGTGCTACGCCATGTTCACCGACCCGCCGCTGGGGCGGGTGGGGATGTCCGAGGCCGAGGCGCGGGCCTCGGGGCGGCGCGTGCGCATGGCCACCTTCCAGATGAAGAACGTGAGCCGGGCCAAGGAAGAGAGCGAGACCGAAGGGCTGGTGAAGCTGCTGGTGGACGCCGACACCGACCGCTTCCTCGGCTTCGCCATGCTCGGCATCGGGGCCGACGAGATCCTGCACGTCTTCACCAACTTCATGGCCGCGGGCGGCACCGCGCGCACCATGAAGGAAGCCCTGCCGGCGCACCCCACGGTGGCGGAGTTCCTGCCCACCATCCTGGGGCAGCTCAAGCCGCTGGCCTGAGCGGGGGCACAACGCGGCGGTGCGGCGCCCTAGGCCTTGAGCGAAGCCTGCCAGGCGGCGATCGCGGGCAACAGCACCTCGCGGCGGGCCAGGCTCTCGGCCGGCCAGTACGCCTCGCGCTCGTAGTAGTCCTCCACCGCTGGCGTGCCTGGCGGCAGCAGCACCCAGGGCTGGCGGGAGCGGGTGAAGATGTGGATGTCCGGCGGCAGCAGGTCCGGGTTGTCCAGCGTGCCCACGCGCACGAAGGCCACCGCCGGGCCCGAGCCCGCGTAGTGGCTCCAGAGCGCGACCTGGCATCGAGGGCAGCGCGCGATGCGCTGGCCCAGGCCGCTCTCGGAGGGCGTGTCCACGAACGCCGGCGTGCCGGCCAGCGTGAGGACGCGGTCGGCCTCGATCATGGCGTTGAGCGCGAATGACGCGCCCGACTCGCGCTGGCACCAGCGGCAGTGGCAGCAGTGCACGAACAGCGGCGCACTCGCCAGGCGGTAGCGCACCGCCTGGCAGGCGCAGCCGCCTTCGGCGGCGAACGATCCGGCATGGGCCATGTGGGTTCCCCCGGGAACTGGACGACAGCCGGATTGTCACGCCCTTGCGCCCGGCCGCGGGCGCCGCTACAAATCGGGCATGCGTGCCGTCCTGCTCTGCCTTCTCCTCGCCCTGGTCCTTCCCACGGCCCGGGCCCAGGCCCCGGCGACGCTGCAGCAGGCGGCGCAGGCCGCGCCCGACCTGCAGTACCCGCGCGAGAGCAGCACGTTCTCGCTGTTCACCAGCCCGGAGATGGCGCTGTACAAGCCCGAGGGCACCGGCCCCTTCCCGGCGCTGGTGCTCATGCACCAGTGCGGCGGGCTGCGCAACCCGCGCAGCAACTGGCAGAACCTCGCCGTGCTGCAGTGGGCGCGGGAGGGCGTGGCGCACGGGTATGTGGTCCTGGTGGTGGACAGCCTGGGGCCGCGCAATGCGGCCACGGTCTGCCTGGGCCCCTCGAACGGGGTGAACTTCCCGCGCGGCGTGCGCGACGCGCTGATGGCGGGCCGGCACCTGGCCAGCTTGCCCTATGTGGATGCACAGCGCATCGGCGTGGCGGGCTTCTCCTGGGGCGCCATGGTCAGCGTGCTGGCCAGCAGCCCGTCCTGGGCCCAGCCCCTGGCCGAAGACGGCTTCCGCTTCCGCGCCGCCGCCGCCCTGTACCCGGGCTGCTTCACCGTGCGGCCGCGAGACGGCCGGCCCTACGAGATCCTCAACCCGGACATCGACAGGCCTTTGCTGATGCTGATGGGGGGCCAGGACACCGAGACGCCCGCGGCGGATTGCGCGTCCCGGCTGGAGGCGATGCCGGCCGCGCCCGTCACCCGCCATCTCTACCCGGACGCGACCCACTGCTGGGACTGCAAGAACCTGAACAACTTCAGCAAGGTGGACGTGCGCGGCTCGCAGGTGGTCTACCACTACAGCGAGGAGACGACGCACGACAGCGAAACCCGGGTCTTCGAGTTCTTCGCCCGGCAGATGCCGCCCGCACGCTGATCGCCACGCCGCGGGCGCCCCCACGCCTGCGCGGGCCCACAGCGATCGCGGACAATCCCGGGCATGTCGTATGAAGGGCTTGCACGCCGGACACTGATGGGCCTGGCCCTGGTCGCCGCCATCTCCTGCCAGCACGCCGCCGTGGCGGCGGCGCAGCCGCCTGCGCAGGCGGCCAGCGCGCCCGCGGCCCCGCGCGGACCCGCGCCCTCGCCCGCGCCCCTCCACACGCCCTACTGGCTGGAGCGCACCTCCTTCTTCGACCGCTTCGCGGCCCCGGCCGATGTGGTGATGGCGGGCGACTCGCTCACCGACGGCGCCGAATGGGCCGAGATGTTCCCCGGGCTTCGCATCGTCAACCGCGGCATCGACGGCGACACCACGCGCGGCCTGCTGGAGCGGGTGGACGGCCTGCTCGCGCCGCACCCCACCCGCGTCTTCCTCATGGCCGGCATCAACGACTTCGCGGAGGACCACCGCAGCGTGGACGCCGTGTTCGCGGATTACCGCCGCCTGGTGGACCGGCTGCGCCAGGGCGGCGCCCAGGTGGTGGTGCAGTCCACCCTGCCCTGCAACGCGGCCAAGGCGGCCTGGAAATCCTGCCGCAGCCTGTTGCCCCGCATCCGGCAGCTCAACGCCCGGCTGGCGACGCTCGCCCAGGACGGCGTGCAGTTCGTGTCGCTGGCCGCGCTGGCCGCGCCAGACGGCGGCCTGCGCAGCGAGTTCACCTTCGACGGCGTGCACCTGAACGGCCGTGGCTACCAGCTCTGGAAAGAGGCCATCGCGCCGCTGATGCCATGAACGCGGGCCTGAACCTCGTGCGCTTCTTCCTGGCGGCGAACGTGGTCGCGTTCCACCTCTGGAATGCGGCCGCGCCCGGCGCCGGGCCCATCGCCGTCATCGGCTTCTTCTTCACCAGCGGCTTCCTCATCACGCAGGTGGTGCAGGAGGTCTACGCGCAGCCGCGCAAGATCGGCGCCTTCGTGCTGAACCGCTCGCTGCGCATCTTCCCCCAGTATTTCGCGGCCCTGGGCCTGGGCCTGCTCGTGATCCGCGCCTACCCCGGCGTGGCCTACCACATCAACACCTACCTGCGATGGCCCGCCACGCCGGCCGAGTGGGTGCCGCAGCTCACGGTGTTCGGCCTGATCGACGCCCACGTGCGCGTGCTGCCGGCCACCTGGACCCTGGGTACCGAGCTGTACTTCTACCTGCTGATCGGCCTGCTCACGGGCCGCTCGCGCTGGACGGCCCTGGCCCTGGCCGTGGTCAGCATCCCGGTGGGGGCGCTGTGCGCGCTGGGCAAGCTGCCCTTTCCCTTCTACGGCAGCGCCATGGGCAACGGCTTCGTGCTGGCCCTGGGCTCGCTGGCCTACTTCCACCGGCAGGCGATCCGCGTCGGCTGGCCGGGCTTCGTGCTGGCGCTGCTCGCCTGGCTGGCCAACCTGTACCTGGTGCCCGGCCTGGAGCAGAGCGACCTGGACCCGGTCAACCTCACGGCCAGCGTGCTGCCCTTCGCGGCCATCCTGCTGTTCCTGGTGCAGCACCCGCTGCCGCGCACGAGCCGCCTGGCGCCCCTGTTCGACACCCTGGGCAAGCTGGCCTACCCGCTGTTCCTGCTGCACTGGACGGTCTCGGTGGTGCTGAGCGCCCTGTTCTTCGACGGGCAGGCGAGCTTCGACGCCACGGACCTGCTGCACGGCGGCGAATACTTCGCCGCCATGTTCGCCGGCGCGCTGGCCTGCTCGGTCGGCTTCTACCTGCTCATCGACCGGCCGATCGAGCACCTGCGGCGCCGGGTGCGCGGCCGCGCCGCCGCCTGAGCGGCCCTGCGCAGCGGCCCGCCGCGCTCACTGCGCCTTGTCGGGCCGCGTCGCTTCGCGCAGCATGCCGCCCGACTGCGAGCTGCCGGTGGTGCTGGACGGGGCCTGCATGCGCTGCATGCAGGCCTCGCGGTCGGCGCCCTCGTGCGCCGCGCAGCGAGCCAGGCGGTTGCGCGCGAGTTCGTCCGTGCCGGGGCTGGACAGCCCGCCGTGGCGGGATTCGTCAAGGGCGGCGCCGGCCTCCTTCAGGCAGGTCGCCCGGTCCTGGTTCGAGCTGCCGTGCATGCAGGCCGCGCGCTCGCGGTCGTAGCGGGACGAGGCCTCGGTGGCGCCGGCATGCGCGGTCGCGGCCGCGAGCAGCAGGAACGCGAAGCAGGCCGCCAGCACGGGAGTGGTGGCGGCGTGGCGGCGCCAGGGCGCTGCGGAATAGGGGATGGAACGGGTCATGGGAAACACCTCGGGCAGTCGTCGATGGGGAATGGGCCGGCTTCGGGACCCCGGGGCTTCAGGGCTTCCGGCTGCCGTAGGCCAGCAGGGCCGCGCCGGCCAGCACGCCCAGCACGCCGAACCAGATCGGGATGGGCACGCGCTTGTCCTCGCGCACCTTGAGTTCGATTGGCCCGAGCTTGGCGACCTCTGTGTCCTGCGTGTAGCTGAAGCCGCCCCAGAGCAGCGCGGCCGCACTGGCGAGGATGAGCACGACGCCCGCGAGACGGACGCCGTTCATCAATGGTCCAGCAGGAGTTGCAGGACCACGCCGGTGGCGATGGCGACGAGCAGGTAGTCGGTGTCCTCAAGGTGGGAGACCCCAGGGTCCGCGAGGGCCCCCAGGGCGCGGCCCGACCCGCGCGAGGGCAATGCGCCCGTGCGAGCGGCGTCCACTTCAGTCGTCCTTCTGGATGCGCATGCGGCTGTGGACCGAGGACACGCCCTCGGTGGCGTGCGCGATCGAGATCGCGCGGTCGGCCTCCGCCTGGCTGCGGACCTTGCCGCTCAGCACCACGGCGCCGCGGCCATGGGTGTCGACGCGCACGCGGGCCAGGCTGCCCAGCTTCTCTTCGGCGAGCTGGGCCTTGATCTTCGTGGTGATGACGGAATCCTTGACGAAGACCTTGGGCTGGGTGCGGTCGGTGTCCGAGCCCGCGCTGTCGGCAGCGGAGGCGGCAAAGGGCGCGAGCAGGCTGGCGGCGATGACGAGGGCGGGTGCGATTTTTGATTTCATGATGTTCTTTCGGGGTCGACAGGACCTGCACGCATCCTGCGCCTTCCCGCGCCCTGCGTCTGTGCGCTGGCGCGCATTGCACGGCCGCGTTCTAGAATGATCCGCAAGGTCGTGTCACCGGCCGGGGAGCCTTCCAGGTGTTCAACATCGGTGTTCAGGTGGGCAGCCGCTACATCCTCGTCGTGCTGAGCGGCGAGGCGGGTGCCCTCGAGATCCAGTCCATGAACGTGTTCGTGGCCGACCTGCTGACGCGCACCGGCCGGCGCCGCGTGCTGCTGGACAGCCTGGCCTTCACGCCTGCGCTGGCCCAAGGCGCGGGCGATGCCGCCCGGCGCGCCATCATCGAACACATGGCGACCACCCTGCCGCAGCTCGAACGCGTGGCGGTGCTGGTGCAGGACGACCAGCGCCGCGGCTTCGTGCGCGGTGCGGCGCAGGCGCGTCACTTCGAGGCCGCCGAATTCACCGACATCGTCGCCGCCGAGGCCTGGCTGCAGGGCGACGCACCCCCGCCCCACCCATGAAGCATCCCTCCCCCTGGCCCGGCAAGATCGTCGCGCTGCTGCGCGCGGGCAACCCGGCCGCGGCCATCGCCCAGATCCGGGTCGCGCCCAGCGTGAAGGAGCTGCGCGCGCTGCAGAAGGCCATGGCCGACGCGACGCTCGCCGGGCGCTGGCCCGACGTGGACATGGCCATCGCGGAAAGCCTGGCCGCGCTGAGCGCGCCGCGCCTGCACCGCTCGCCCTGAGGGGCGGCGCACGCCCCGGGCGCCGGGCCGCGCTAGGCCCGCACCTCGATGTGGTACAGGCCCCAGGGGCAAGCGGCGAAGCGCTGGTCCACGGGCTTGGCCGCCATCTCCGGCACGGCGTCGGCCTCGTAGACCATCCACAACGGGCCCAGGCCGCCCAGGGCCATGGGCCGTCCGTCCAGGTGCGTGGCGACGATGAAGCCCAGGCGCAGCGCCTCCTGCCGCGCGATGGTGGGGGCGTAGCCGTCCACGGCGCGCAGCGTGAGCTGGCCGCCCGCGGTGCCGCAGGCCGCGAGCACGCTGGCCAGCCGCGGCCCGGCGAGGCGGTGCCGCTGACCGTCGTATTCCAGCGTGGGGCGGATGGCGGACTGGGGCAGCCGCAGCAGGTCGGCGAAGCTGAAGGCACGCGCCTTGTCGAAGGCGAGTTGCTGCTTGGCCATCATCTGGTCGCGCAGCGGGTCCAGCGGACCGCGGTTGGGGTGGGCCATCTCGCCGGTGACGGTGAGCAGCACGGGGCCGGCGGCCGCCGCCGTGCGGGCGCGCGCCACGGCCGCCGCGGGCAGCAGGGCGGCGCTGCCGGTGAAGGCGCCCAGGAATTCGCGTTTCTTCATCGTAGGGTCCTTGGAGGCCGGGTGGTCGGGGTGCCGGCAGCGCTCGGTCGGCACGCGAGGGCGGCACGGGGCGCAGCTTAGCGCCGGGCCCGGGCGCGGATCTCCCCGCGCTGCACAGGCCCTGCTGCGCCTGGGGCCGGCGGCTCGGCGCGGGGCCGTGCTACCGTCTGGGCCGACCCGACTTCCAGGAGCTTCCATGCCGCGTTCCATCCTCGACGAATCGTCCATCCACAGCGCCATCCGCAGCGAGATCGCGGGTTGGAACCATGCCATCGTCGACGAGGTGAAGGCCGCCGTGGCCGCCCACCCCGTGGTCGTGGTCGGCATGCGGCAGAACCCTTTCCCGCCCAAGGCGCGCAAGGCGCTGGGGGCGGTCGGCCAGCCCTACAAGTACCTGGAGTACGGCAGCTACTTCCAGATGTGGCGGCCGCGCACGGCGCTGAAGATGTGGACCGGCTGGCCCACCTTCCCGATGGTGTTCGTGAAAGGCGTGCTGGTGGGCGGTGCCAGCGAACTGCAGGCGCTGATCGACAGCGGGGAGCTCAAGCGCATGCTGGATGCCCGCTGAAATGCGGCGCCTGCTTCTTCCCCTGCTCCTGGCGACCGGCATGGCGAGCGCATCCCCCCCCACGCAGGCCGCGGTCCTCGTCCATGCCGCCGGCAGCCTGCGCGAGGCCTTCACCGGGATCGCGCAGCGCTGGGAGCAGCAGGGCGGCGAGCCCGTCATCCTCAGCTTCGGCGCCTCGGGCCTGTTGCGCGAACGCCTGCAGAAGGGCGAGCCGGCCATGGTCTTCGCCTCGGCCGACACGGAGCACCCGGCCCGGCTGGCGGCCACGGGCGCCTGGACCACGCCCCAGGTGTTCGCGCGCAATGCCTTGTGCGCGCTCGCCGCACCGGGGCTCGCGCTGGACCCCGACACGCTGCTGGCGGCCATGCTGCGGCCCGGGCTGCGGCTGGGCACGTCCACGCCCCTGGCCGACCCGTCCGGCGACTATGCCTGGGAGGTCTTCCGCAAGGCCGAGCGCCTGCAGCCGGGGGCCTACGCGGTGCTGGAGGGCAAGGCGCTGAAGCTCACCGGCGCCGCGGACTCGCCCCGCCCCCCGGCGGGCCGCACGGCCTACACCTGGTTGATGGAGACACGGCAGGCCGACCTGTTCCTGACCTACTGCACCAACGCGGCCGCGAGCCAGCGCGAGCTGCCGGTGCTGGGGGTGGTGCAGCTGCCCGCTGGTTTGCAGGTCGGGGCGGCCTACGCGCTCACGGTGCGCGCGGACGCGCCCGAGGCGGCCCGCGCATTCGCGGCCTTCGTCCTGGGCCCGCAGGGGCAGGACGTGCTGCGCAGCGCAGGCTTCAAGGCGCCCGGCCCCTGAGGCTGCGATGCTCGCCGCGGCCGGCGAGGCCGCTGACCGCGCGCCACGCCACGGGGGCAGCGCCCGCGAATACTGCTGCCGCGCAGTCCCGGCTCAGGCCGGATGACCGGCCATCAGCTCGGACTTGCGGGCCTGCAGCTGCTGCGCCAGGCCGACCAGGTCCATGGACTGGCTGGCGCGGGCCTCGGGGAACATCTTGGTGCGTTCGTCCTCGACGTGGTCCTTGATCGCGGCCTCCAGCTTCTGCATGGTCGCGTCATCGGGGCGGCCGGCGCGCTCCAGCGTGTCGATCATGGACAGGGCCTCGTCGTGCTCGTGCCGGGACTCGTCCACGAGCTTGTTGTCGCGGGTGGCCTGCTGGAAGGCCGGGTAGAAGATCTCGTTCTCGATCTGGATGTGCACGCGCAATGCATTGCACAGGCGCTCGGTCAATGCCAGTTTGCGCGAATCGTCCCGCTCGGACCGGTAGGACTGGAACATCTGCTCCGCTTCCTTGTGGTCCTGGTCGAGTAGGGTGCATGCGTCTTGCTGTGCCATCGGGCGCTCCTTGTGGTGAAGCGACACACGCTACGCGCGCCGCGCGTCATGCGGGCGAGGCGTTTGCGCCGGACGGGGTAGGCGGGGACTGACGTGGAGCGCGGCCGCAGCGCGCCCATGGCTGCGCAACCGCGCCTCACCGGGATACCTTGGCGGCGAGGTAGCCCGCGTGGCTGATCGCGATGAGCGCGACCAGGCTCACGCTCAGGCCCGGGAACTTCGTGCCGAGCTGATGCGCCGGCGTGCTGAAGAAGAAGGGGATGAACTCGGCGGCGTAGGCCAGCAGCACCAGCAGCGTGAAGACCAGCAACTGCAGCCGGGCCACGTCGACATGCGCCGCATTCACCACCTGCTCGCCGGTGATCAGGTCGGACCAGGTGGCGGCGGCTGCCGTGCGGTTCGCGTAGAGGCTGCCCAGGTGTGAGACCTCGTCCACCGGGGTGCCCTGCAGGGCGAGCAGCTGTTGCGGGGGCTCCAGCCTTGCGGTGTCGGCGGGCGCGCCCGCCCGGGCCTTGAGCAGGGCGCCCGAGCCGACCAGGGAGAGCGTGCTCACGCCCAGCAGCACCCACAGACCGAAGTCGACATCGATGGCCAGCGCATCCGGCAGGCCGGCGAAGAGCCGCACCCAGGCCACGGCAAGCAGCGAGGACAGCACCAGCGCCATCCAGGCGAGCAGCTGGAAGCGCGAGAGCGACATCACGTTGCGCTCGTCGATGAGCACCCCCATCCAGCGGCCTGTCACGGACTGCCCCGCGGCGGCCAGGCAGAGCACCATGCCCGCCAGCGCCGCGATCCACACCAGCGCCGGGCTCCCCTTCAGGGCGAGAAGGCTCATCGCGCTCAAGGTGGCGCCCACCGTCGCCGGGGCGAGCCAGACGGGATACAGCGCGGGTTGCGGGGGCACGGGGGCACCGCCCGGGGCCGCCGCGCCAGGCTGCGCAACGGGGAG